>JACPRB010000013.1 GCA_016190155.1 Planctomycetota bacterium | reverse complement strand
ACGTGGCCGTGCATCGCTGGCCGGTCGTGCCGAACGCGCCCCAGAGCACGCCATCCACCAGGAGCTCCAGGTCCGCGTCGTCCATCACGAGGATGGCGTTCTTGCCGCCCAGCTCGCAGCAGATGCGCTTGAGCATCCCCCCGGCGATGCCGTTGATCTCCCGCCCCACCTCGACCGAACCCGTGAACGAAATCACGCGCGTGTCCGGATGGCGGACGATCGGGAAACCGACGTCGGCCCCCGTCCCCTGCACCAGGTTGACGACCCCGGCGGGCACGCCCGCCTCCTCAAGGATCTGCTCGAACGTCGTCGCCGTCTTCGGCGTGTCGCTGGCGGGCTTGAAGACGATCGTGTCGCCCGCGATCAGCGCGGGGAACATCTTCCACGTCGGGATCGCCAGCGGGAAGTTCCAAGGCGTGATGATGCCCGCGACCCCTACCGGCTGCCGCACCGTCATCGCCCACTTGTTGGGCAGTTCGCTCGGCGTGGTCCAGCCGAAGAGGCGCCGCCCTTCCGCGCCGTGATGGTACGCGGTGTCGATGCCCTCCTGGACGTCGCCGTTGGCCTCCTTGAGGACCTTGCCCATCTCGCGCGTCATCTCGCGCGCGACCTCCGCCTTGCGCTGCTTCAGCAGATCTCCCGCGCGGTACACGACCTCCGCGCGCTTCGGGGCCGGCGTGCGCCGCCAGCCGTCGAACGCCGCCTTGGCTGCAGCCACCGCCGCCTCGACGTCTTCGGGACCGCTCGCCGGAAACTCCCCGACCACGTCGTCCATGTCGGCGGGGCTGATGTCCTGGAAGGTCTTGCCGGACTTCGCGTCGACCCACTTCCCGCCGATGAAGTTCTTCGATTTCATGGTTCTCTCCCGGTCTACAAGTTTTGCCACGCGGGCCCCCCGCCGCCTTCGGGCGGGACCCAGCGGATGATCCCGTACGGATCCATCACGTCGCACGTCTTGCAGTGCACGCAGTTCGAGAAGTTGATCATCAGGCGGCCGACGTCGCGTTCGTCCTTCCTGACCCATTCGTACACCGCCGCCGGACAAAAGTGCTGGCACGGATTGCCGTACTCGACCACGCAGCGCGACGTGCAGATGTCCGGTTCCAGCACCTTCAGGTGGCAGGGTTGATCCTCTTCGTGGATCGTCCCCGCGTTGTAGACGCACGTCAGTTTCGAGAGCGTCAGCTTGTCGTCGAACTTGATGCGCTCCGGCTTCGCGTCGGGCCGCCCGTAGTACTCCTCGACCTTCTTCATCCGCTTGTGACCTTCCGTCACGCGGACGTCGGCGAACGGGCTCCACCCGAAGAACTCGATGAACGCGGCCCCGGCCATCCCCGCATGAAAGCCGAGCTTGAAGCCGTTCTTGAAGTGCCGGGAACGCCGGAGATCGCGCCGGATCCAGGACTGGTTCACCCGCTCCTGATACCGCTGGAGCGCCCTCTCGGAGAAATCGCCCGCCGCGAGCGCGTCCCAAGCCGTCTCCGCCGCGAGCATCCCGCTCTTGATGGCCATGTGGACGCCCTTGAGACGGATGGCATCCAGGAGCGACGCGCTGTCGCCCACGATCATCGCCCCCGGCGCGTAGAGCTTCGGCACCGCTTCCCACCCGCCTTCCGGGATCGTCTTGGCGCCGTACTCCACCATCTTGCCGCCCTCGAGCATCCCGCGGATCTTGGGATGCGTCTTGAAGCGCTGCAGCTCGTGATGCGGATCGAGGAACGGATCTTTATAGTCGAGCCCGACGACGAAGCCGACGTTGAGGCGGTTGTCCTTCATCGCGTAGACGAATCCCCCGCCGAACGCGTCCCTCTTGAGGGGCCACCCCATCGTGTGGATGATGCGCCCCTCGCGGACATGTCCGGGGGGCAGCTCCCAGATTTCCTTCACGCCCGTGGCGTAGACTTGAGGGCGGCGCCCGTCGTCGAGCTTCAGCTGCTGGACGAGCTGGCGGGTCAACGTCCCGCGCGGGCCTTCGCCCAGGATCGTGACCTTGGCTCGAATGTCGGGCCCCGGCTCATAGTTGTCCTTGGGCTTCCCGTGTTTGTCGATGCCCTTGTCGCCGGTGCGTACGCCGACCACCTGACCGTTCTCGATCAGGATCTGGGCGCCGGGGAAGCCCGCGAAGACGTCGACGCCCGACTTCTCCGCCAGCCCCGCCATCCACCGCGTGAGCCGTCCCAGCGTGATGATCGCGTCGCCGTGGTGTCTCAACGACGGCGGGTTGATCGGCAGGATGAGCGCATCGTGCTCCGTCATGAAATAGACGAAATCCTCCGACACCTGTCCCTCGGTGGGGCAACCCTGCGCCTCGTAGTCGGGGATCAATTCCCGCAGGCCGCGCGGGTCCATGATCGCGCCGGACAGGGCGTGCGCGCCGATCTCCTTGCCCTTCTCGATCAGCATGACGGAGATCTGTTTCCCGTGCTGCTTGGCGAGCTGGCCCAGCCGGATGGCGCCGGCGAGCCCCGCCGGGCCACCGCCGACGATCAAGACGTCCGTTTCCAGCGTTTCACGGTCTGGCATGGTGCAGGCACCGGATGAATGTGCGAGATTGTAGGAGATCGGGAATGAGATGTCCAAGTTATGACGCGGAGCGTCACAACGCGCGGTGGGTTCCGCGATCCGCCGCGAAGACCTTACCGCGTAAGCGTCCACTCGTTCATCGGTTCGCACGTTCATTCGTTCGCGAAGCCGGACGCCGGAACGGGGTTTTCGAACGGGTGAACGGTTGAACTGTTGAACGGCTGAACGGCTACCTCACCGCCAGGTTCGCGGGGCACGCGGAGATTCCTGGAGACATCCCGCTTTCTCTTGCATATAGTCATGCGGCGAGGGTTGATCCGCGCCGTTGGGCCTTGACCTGTAGGAGACGACGACATGGCTCGCGTGAGAATCCAATGCGACTGCGGATGGGTGTTCTTTACCAGCAGCGATCAGAAGGTCTCGGCGTTGGCCTGTCCCTCCTGCGGAAAGCTCATCACGAATCTGAAGTCCAAGATCGAGTTGGCCGGAACGGCGGACGGGATGCTCAGGAGAAGGAACAAGACCTTCGTCGTACCCCTGTCGCTGGGAGGCATGGTCGTCGCCGCGGCCCTGGCGTTCGGTGCGTACTCGATGTTCAAAGGGAAGGACGAGGTCACTCCGGAACCGATCAGACCGCCGATGGACGTTCAACCCCAACCGGTCCCGTTCCCGCGACCTCGCGTGGACGAGACGACTCCGAATATCGGCGTTCAGCCGCCGAAATCTCAGGTCGACCATCATCGGAAGATCGACCACGCCATCCTCCGGAGCAACATCGCGGGGATCATCTCCGAGATCGCCAGGCTCGACGGCAACTCCGCGGTGCTGGACGAGATGCAGAGGTTCATGAAGGCCACGGAAGCCGAGATTGCCGCGTCCCTGGAGGAACTCTCCGAGAAGAGAGAGACGCACCCGATTCCCATGCACCTGATGGCGGGAGACCGAATCGCTTTCTTCCGAGGCAAGGACATCGCCCGTGGGAAGCCGCAGGTCGGACGGGAGGCGATGAAGGAATGGCTGCGCCTGTGCCACGTCGGAGACATCGCTCCGCTGTCCGTCAACCGAGGTCCCGATACGCTGGAGGTGACGATCAACCTCACCGAGCAAACGCCGGAGGTGTTGAATCTGAAAAGCCGGATCGATCTCACGCCGGAGTCGTCGGACGAAATCGAGCCTCCGACCGCCGTGGACCCGAACCTCCCTCCCCCGGTCGCTCCGTTGCCGAAAGACCTGGTTGCGAATATCGAGACGAAGCTCAAGGCCCTGCCGCTCTATTACGTGCGGTGCATTCCGCGCGAGGACCGCAAGAAGGCCGAAGACGTCCTCAAGACAGGTACGGGATCGTTGGAAGACGTCGAGTTCCTTCGGGGGCGGTATCTCGGTCTGATCGAGAGTTTCATCGCGGAGATGGCGTTATTCCGGGAGAAGATCGCCTCCCTCGAAGCCGAGGCGCTCGACTCGACGCAACTGGACGTGATTTACTTCAAGGGGGGCGGAAAGGTCGAGGGGAGGATCGTGGAAGAAGCGGACGAGACCGTCAAGATCCAGGGCAAGTTCGGCGCGGTGAGGCGTGATCGAGCCGATATCGAGCGCGTCGAGAAGGCAAAGGGCACATCCGCCGAGTTGCTGCCGAAGTTTCAGGCCGCCAAGGACGACATCGAGAAGCTGGCCCGTCTGATCGAATGGTGTGGTGAGAAGAAGCTGCTCGTTCAGCAGGAGTATCTCGCGTACGTCGTGCTCCAGAAGGATCCAGGCCATCCGGTCGCACGGAAGGCGGCCAAGCTCGATGATGATTCTCCGGGAGGAGCCACCGTCGAGGAGATAGCGGCTCAGCTCAAGAAACAGGGCTTCTTCGAGATGAACGGACTCTGGTGCCGGAAGCAACAACGGACCATCAAGATCGACACTCTCTATCGTGAGAGCGAGGAGGTATTGCTGGAACTCGACAACGCCGGTGTGGTGAGTCTCACGGAAACCAGGAGCCAAACGGTTTACGATGTCGCCAAGAAGAGCGACGTCCACCGGGAGATCACCGTGGAGAAGGGACGCTTCATCGCTCCGAGGATCCCCACGCAACGCCGCAACGATCTCGGTCAGGGAATGGTCTACGTCAAAGTGACGTCTCCGTACGACATCGTTGAATGCAAGATGAAGGCCACTTCCCAGATCACCCAGGCAGGGGGTTCGGTCGCCGTATCGGTCGCCCTCCACCGGTACGACGCGGCTCCGCATCAAGTCTACACCCTCGCGACCGTCGGCAAGAACGACGCCGCCTACGACATCTCAACCAAAGTAAGAGGAGTTCGAAGCTTCATCATCAAAGCCGACATGGTTTCCGGTCTAGACCAGACTGGAAACAGCTTCGTCCGGTTTCTTCCGTCCGAGCCGAACAGCCGCAGCGTCCTGGAACTGGTTCTCACGGTGGCCGTTCCGCTCGAGGGGCCGAACCGGGCCATCATGGATCTCAAGACGCGCGCGGCGATCGACAAGGCGCTGGCCGTCGTTCTCAAGGAATGCGGGGACTCCATTCTGGACGCGTTGAAGCGGATGCAAGAGCAGACGAGAACCCTGAAATTCTCCGCGGCTCCCGCGAAGCTCCCCCAATACGCCGATGGCCTCAAGTTCGTCTCAGATCCGCGTGTGTTTCCGACGGCCGATCTCTCGACCGAGGCCGCGCAAGCCATGGCCAACTGGTGGAGTTCCTTGAGCACTGAAGACCGCCGCGGGTTCCTCGTTCACGTCGCGCTCTGGGCGGCGCACAAGCGCTTCTTGAAGGAGCCGTAGGACACGCCGGATCGAACCGATCGTCGATACTCGACGTGATGGAGACAATCCGGCGGCGCTCAGGAACATCGATAGGTCTGGGGCTGGTCTGGGTCAGATGTTATTATTAAAAAGATAGCAAAAGACCCTAACAACCCGAACGGTCCTATGGAAGACACACTCCAGCTTGAGCGTCGCGCCCAAGAGTTGGGTATTCCCACCGACGGCGACCCCCAAGAGACAGCGGAATGGGTGGAAGCCTTCGATCAGCTCGTCCAAGCAACCGGCACCGAACGAGCGCGCTTCATCCTGCGTCTGCTCTTGGAGCGGGCCGAGCATCTTCACGTGCGCCTGCCCGAAGTCGTACAAACCCCGTACGTCAACACCATCCCCGCCGCCGAAACCCCCGCCTACCCCGGCGACGAGGACCTCGAGCGGAACATCCGTCGCATCATCCGCTGGAACGCCGCCGCCATGGTGATGCGGGCCAACGCCCGCCTCGAAGGCATCGGCGGCCATCTCGCCACCTACGCCTCGATCGCCACGCTCTATGAAGTCGGCTTCAATCACTTCTTCCGCGGCCGCTCGGACGGTCTCGACGGGGATCAGATCTACTTCCAGGGCCACTCCTCCCCCGGCATCTACGCGCGCGCCTTCCTCGAAGGCCGCGTCACGCTGGAACAAATGGAACACTTCCGTCAAGAGACGTCCGGCCAGGGCCTACCGTCCTACCCGCATCCCTGGCTCATGAAGAACTTCTGGGAGTTCCCGACCGTCTCGATGGGCCTGGGACCCCTCTCCGCGATCATGCAGGCCAGGTTCAACCGCTACCTGCGCGACCGCAACATCAAAAATACCGACGAGTCCCGCGTGTGGTGTTTCGTCGGCGACGGCGAGTGCGACGAGCCCGAAACGCTGGGCGCGCTCTCGCTGGCGGCCCGCGAGAGGCTGGACAACCTCGTCTTCGTCGTCAACTGCAACCTGCAGCGGCTCGACGGCCCCGTCCGCGGCAACGGC
This sequence comes from Planctomycetota bacterium, assembly GCA_016190155.1. GTDB lineage: Bacteria > Planctomycetota > MHYJ01 > MHYJ01 > JACPRB01 > JACPRB01. The sequence continues at coordinate 4,666 of JACPRB010000013.1, read as the reverse complement.
AAGATCATCCAGGAACTGGAGACCGTCTTCCGCGGCGCCGGATGGAACGTCATCAAGGTCATCTGGGGCCGCGACTGGGACCCCCTGCTCGAAGCGGATCACGATGGGCTGCTCCGCCGGCGGATGATGGAAGCGGTGGACGGCGACTATCAGAAGTACTCCGTCGAACCCGGCTCATACACGCGGCAGCACTTCTTCGGCAAGGTCCCTTCGCTGCTGCGGCTGGTCGAGTCCTTGACGGACGATCAGATCCGCCGGATGCGGCGCGGCGGCCACGACTGCCACAAAGTCTACGCCGCGTACAAGGCGGCCTGCGAACCCCAAGGCCGGCCCACCGCCGTGCTGGCCAAGACCGTGAAGGGCTGGGCCCTCGGCGAGGGCGCCGAAGGCCGCAACGCCGCCCACCAAGCCAAGAAATTCAATCTCGATCAGCTGAAGAAGTTCCGCGACATCCTGGAGCTGCCGATTCCCGATAAGGAGCTCGAGGAAATGCCGCCTTTCTACGTCCCTCCGAAGAACAGCGACGAAATCCGGTACCTGCTAGACCGGCGACGCCTGCTCGGCGGATTCGTCCCCGCCCGGCGCGCTACGTTCGTGCCCATCGAGCACGTTCCTCCCGTCACGAACTTCTCCGAGCTGCTGGCGGGATCGAAGGTCGAGGCCTCGACGACCAAGGCCTTCACGCGGATGCTGGGCCTGCTCCTGAAGGACCCGGACATCGGCCGGCGCGTCGTGCCGATCATCCCGGACGAAGCGCGCACGTTCGGCATGGATACGCTGTTCAAACAGGTCGGCATCTACTCGTCCGTGGGCCAGCTTTACGAACCGGTCGACAGCGCGATGCTCATCAGCTATCGCGAGGCGAAAGACGGCCAGGTCATCGAGGAGGGCATCAACGAAGCGGGCGCGATGGGGACGTTCACCGCCGCGGGCACCTCCTACGCGACGCACGGCTTCAACATGATCCCGTTCTACATCTTCTACTCGATGTTCGGGTACCAGCGGGTGGGCGACCTCATGTGGGCCGCGGGCGACATGCGCGCGCGCGGATTCCTGATCGGCGCCACGGCGGGCCGCACCACGCTCAACGGCGAGGGCCTCCAGCACGAGGACGGCCATTCCGCCCTCACGACCACCGTCATCCCCGATCTGCGTGCATACGACCCCGCGTACGCCTACGAGCTGGCCGTCATCATCCACGACGGCATGCGCCGGATGCTCCGGGAACACGAGGACCTCCTCTATTACATCACGGTCTACAACGAGAACTACGAGATGCCGCCGATGCCGGAGGGTGTCGAGAACGGCATCCTGCGAGGGTGCTATCTCGTGCGCACGGCCTCGCCGGAGGCCCAGGGCCCGAAGGCCCAGCTTCTCGGCAGCGGGACGCTCCTGCGGGAGGCCCTGCGCGCGCAGGAGATCCTGCGCAAGGGATGGAACGTCGCCGCGGACGTGTGGAGCGTCACCAGTTACCCGGAGCTTCGGCGCGACGCGATGGCGGCCGACCGATGGAACATGCTGCATCCGGAGAAGCCCCCGCGCGCGCCCTATGTGGCCTCCACGATCGGACGCGCCGAGGGGCCCATCGTGGCGGTAAGCGACTACCTGCGACTGCTACCCGACATGATCGCCCGATGGCTCCCCGACCGCTTCTTCGCGCTGGGCACGGACGGCTTCGGCCGCAGCGACACGCGCGCGGCCCTGCGCCGGCACTTCGAGATCGACGCCGAGTCGATCGCGGTGGCCACGCTTTGGCAGATCTCCAAGCGCGGCCTGGTGCCGGCCTCCGAGGTGACGCGCGCGATCCGGGAGTTCGGGATCTCGGAGGATCGGCTGGAGCCGTGGCTGTTCTGAGGGACAGAGGACCCTGAGTACGGGGTGTCGATTCCCGCGGTTCTTGATGGGAGGATTCTCACGTACGTTGCGTGAGAATTCCAGGCCGTATGTCCGTGAGCGGGTGAGGGATCAGGGGCGAGAACCCGATTTCCCGCGGGCATAGGCGAGGACGGGAATCTCCTTCAATCCCCAGATCCTTCCGTCGCTTGACTCAGCACGGCTCGACGCAACCCCCACGTGTCCGCGTGCCGCGCGTGGCCGATCCACGAACCGACCCTTGACCGGATCTCCAGTGCGGAGACATCTCCCCGGCGAAAGGCCTTCATCATGCCCTTGAGCCGGCGACGAAACCTGAAGCCGGAGTGCCGCCGTAGCAATCGGTGATGCGGAAAGATCCGGTATCCGACGAAGTCGCACCCTTCACGGACGGGAAAAATGCGACGCTTCCTCGCGTGCAACTTCAGGCCGAGCGTCGCGAGCCGCTCCGACGCGGCATCTCGCACTTCCGCCAGTTCCCGCGCGGAATCGCCAAGCACAATGAAATCGTCGACGTAGCGCAGATAGAAGCGCCTCTTCAACGTCTCCTTCATCCAGTGATCGAAGGAATCGAGGTAGACGTTGGCGAAGAACTGGCTCGTCTGGTTGCCCAAGGGAATCCCGCGCCCGGACGGCCACAGCGACCCCTCGTCGCCGCTGGTCGCGAGAATCAAAGCAGCCAGGCGCAAGACCTCGCGATCCGCGACCACGTCGCGGAGCTGCTCCCAGAGGATCGTATGATCGACGCTGGGGAAGTAGCGTGCGACGTCGCATTGCAGCACGTAGGGCGCCCGCCGTGAAAATTCCTGGTATCGATCGGCGGCGGCGTGCATCCCCTTGTCCGACCGGCACGCGTACGAATCGAAGATGAACCGCCGCTCCCAGATCGGCTCGAGAACGCGGCATAGGGCGTGATGGACGACCCTGTCGCGAAACGGCGCGGCGCTGATGAGTCTCGGCTTGGCCTCCCGGATCACGAACCGACGGTATTCCCCGGGCCGATAGGTCTCCGTCAGCAACTCATGACGAAGCCGCGTCACCTCCTCCTCGCGCCGCCCAAGGAACGCCGCCACGTCCGGCCGGAACCGCTTGCCGCGCGCGGCCATCTCCGCGGCGTTGAGAAGGTTCTCCCAGGACGTGACCTGCGGCCAGAGATCGCGAAATCGTTTCATGAGTGTCCGGGGAAGGCTCTCGCTATGCTTTGAGTCTCCCCCGGGCGGCTTCTGTATTCGTCCCCGCGTCCGACTTCGATGCGAGGCACCCGAACGGGACTCATAGCCTGGATTATTCGTGAAAAATCCAAACTCCCAACTTGCGGTGAGCGAGCGAGCGCGAGTCGAACCAGCCCCAAGGAAATCCCAAATCCCAACCCCCAACAGATTCCCCTTTCTGCGGCTCCAGCGGTCGCTCCTCAGGGGAGCGGGGAGGGGAGCCCAGTTGGGGCTTGGGAGTGGTTCGAGAAGCTCACCACAAGTTGGGGATTGGGATTTCCCGCCGATCGAACAGACTGTCGAGGTTTTCCCAGTGTTCATGAATAAGGCGGGATAGCCTCTCCGCTCGCGCGTCCGGAAATCCGTGGACGCCCGGCCTCAGCGCACTTCATGAAGAGTCTTGGACACCGCCGCCCGGAAGCCGTTGTTCCTGTTATGGTTCATCGGTTCGTTCCTGTTGCGGTTCGCAGAGCGGGTATTGTTGTCGTTGTTGTTCCAGCCACCGCCGCGCAGGCACCGGGCGCGTGGTCCCGTCCGTCGCAGAGGCGGCTCCCATCCGCCCCTGCGGCGATCGGCGCCATCCGCCCACCTGCCTGCCGACTTCCTCGATGCGCTCCGCCGCGTAGGCATATTGCTTCGGACCTATGCACTTGAGGTCGCGCGCCAGCCGATTCCACAGCCGAAGCCGATCTACGCCATGCTGCGCGTGAGCCAGACTCTCCGGCCGTCGCCGCCCATAGACCGCGTCCTGGAGCGAGCCGAGCAAATCCATGAGACCGTTCTCGATGCGGTCGCCCAGTGTGAAGCGATGCGTTTGGGGAAAGCTTCCCGTGTGATGCGCGTACCACTGCGTCAAATCGTACGCCTGCTGGAAAACCGCGGGTTCCGTAAGTTTCTTCGACGCCTCTTTCGGCTCGACCCTCATGCCGTCGGCAGGGGGCGCGCCCCCTGCACCCCCCAAAGATCAAACCACAAAAACGCAAAGGGTCACCGGAGCGGAGAGGCTAGGACACCGCCGCCCGGAAGCCGCCGTACCAGCCATGGAGCATCGGCTCGATCCTGTGGCGGAACGCGGAGCGCGCGTCGCCCGCAAAGAAGTACCAGCACCCGCCGCGCAGGCACCGGGCGTTACCCTTCGCGGGTCCTGTGGGATCCGTCACCGCTTCCGAAGGGTACTTCTCCCCGTACCAGTCCTCGCACCATTCCCACACGTTTCCGTGCATGTCATACAAGCCCCAGGCGTTCGCCTTCTTCTGACCGACGGCATGAGTTTTGTCGTCGCTGTTCTTGGCGTACCACGCGTACTCGCCCAGTTCCTTCTCGTCGTCCCCGAAACCCCATTCTCCCTTCGATCCCGCACGACACGCGTACTCCCACTCCGCCTCCGTCGGCAGCCGTGTACTCTTCCCCTTGAGCTGATCCTTCACCTTCTCATTCAGCTTCTTCAAAAACTCCTGACAGTCGTCCCAGCTGACGTTCTCCACCGGCAAGTCGGCTCCCTTGAAGTTCGACGGATTCTTCCCCATCACCGCCTCCCATTGCCCCTGCGTCGTCTCCGTCGTCTGCATCCAATAGTCCTTCGT
>JACPRB010000131.1 GCA_016190155.1 Planctomycetota bacterium | reverse complement strand
CGGCTTCCATGATGAGTCCCCTGAGCTCTTCTCCTCGCCGGCTTTCCCGGTGCCACGTCAGGCGGATCGCGACGAGGCCCAGCTTGTCGGACGCGATCTTCGCGATCGCCGCGAGATGAAGTTCCGCCTTCCCCCACTGCTGCGTCGTCGCGTACTCGCGCAGGAGGACCCATCGATCCTCCAATCGGTCCTTGCCGTCCTTCACGGCCTGCTTGGCCTGCGCGATCGTTTGAGGCGTCTTTCCCAGGAGCAGCGCCTGCTTCCTGATCGCCAGACGCGCGTCGATCTCCGCGGCGAGATCTTTCTGCGCGATGACGGAGACGGAGATCGTGACGGGGGCGCCGATGATCTTGCCGTTACCGTCGCGCGAAACTTGCGTCTGGGGCCAGAGGGCGCCCGCGACTTCCACGAAGTCCTCGTAGGATACGATCGACGTGAAATTGCCCATCACCTGACGAACTTCCAGGATCGTCGCCTCCGCGGGATCGATGAGGAGCACGGTCGCAAGCGCTGGACTCTGGGGATGCCGGAGCGTGAGTTCGACTCGGCCCCCTTCGAGCGCCTTTAACTCGAGACGGCATGTGGCGTGGCTCTGCAAGATCTCGCCGAAGTACCACGGAAACGGCCCCGGCCATGCGACGGCGTCCCCGTCGAGCTTGTCGCGGACGCGGCCGAGGAGCCACGTGGCTCGGATGACGCCGCGTTCCGTGGTCGTGCACCACGGGATCTCGAAGTCGAACCCGGGCTCCGACAACGGGGTGACGACCCACGCGTCCTTGCTGAGGATGGATTCGACGGAGGAGCGCTCGGAGGCGACGACGATCTTGAGGCCGTCGGTCAGGGGTGAGATCTTGGGTCGGCGGTCCAGGCTTCGAATGATGTCGAGGACCTCTTGTGGCCACTCGGGTTCCGCCGGGTTCTGCGGTGGATCCGGCAGGGTGGGAAAGAGGGAGTCAAACCCGCTTGGGGAGGATTCTTCCGTGACCACGTACCCGTCCCATCCCCGTTTGTTGCGGGACAACTTGCCGCCGGCGGGAGGTACTTTCTTGAGGTCATAGCCTGCGGCCCACTGGCCGGAGGGTACTTCGTTCTCCGCCAGCTCGTTCATCTCGTCTAGGTCCGCGAACACTTCGACGGGTCCGGACACGGGCTCTCGGAAATCCCGCTCAAGTCGCTCTCCCCCTCGGAAGGCGCCGGCTCCGTATTCGTCGACATCGGTGATACCGACGCCCCGGATATCGTATCCCCGCGCGGACTCCCGCCCCATCTCCGCCAGCCACGCGAGCACATGGTTCCTCAACTCGCGCCGCCAGAGCTTGGCCGCCAGCATCTGTTTGCGTCCCAATTCGAAGTCCGCGTTCTCTCGCCCCTTCGCGAAGAACTCCTCCCCGTCGCGCATCAGGAACCGCTTCCGGACCTTGAAGCGCTCGCGGTCGGCGTCGCTCTCGAGGACCAGGAACGACGTGTACGGCGTGATGATCTGATAGTCCTCGCTCAGCGCGATGATGCGGTCGCGGATCTCCGGAGTGTCCCCCTGCGCGAGCAGATGGTCCAGGTGATGGCGTGCCCAGAGACGCGGAATGAACGAGTTGCCCGCGTCCGCCGCGCCCAGGACGAATTCGCCGCCGTGCTCCACGGGTTTGCCGTCCAGCGTGCCTCGAACCGTGACCTTGCCGAGCGCCGCGCCCGCCGTCGGATCGTACCGCCCCACGATGATCTGCTGCATGTCCGACGGGAGGTTCGGGAGCATCTCCGGATAGACCGCGGCCACCGGCACGCCCGTGAACGACAGACGCGCGCCCCGCAGCCCGGGCGATGCGATCTCGCGCAACAACCGGTCCGCCGCTTGCGCGGGATCCTGGCCGCCGCCGACCACCCGCCACGACCCGCCGCCGCACTCAGCGATCGTCTTGAGGACGACGGACTCGTAGGACGAACCGGGCGCCACCGCATGGAATGTCCCGACCTGGTACCGCCGCCGCAGACGCTTGGCGAAGGCGACGGGATGGGCGTCGCCCGTCGTGATCGCGCCGTCGCCCACGTAGACCACGTGGTCGCCCTCCTGCACGCGCTGGAGCACGGAGTCGAAGGCCTGATCGAGATCCGACCACCCCAGCGGATGGCGCTTCTCGAGGACGCCCAGGGCCGCTTCGCGATTCTCCTTCGTGTTCTCCCTCGGTTGCTCGAACGCCCATCCGGACGTGACGTCGCACGTGAGGAGATTGAAGCGATCCTTCTCGCTGAGCGAAGAGAGCAACGCCTCAACAAAGGCGAGCTGCGCCTCGCGCGGCGCGCCGGCCATCGATCCCGACGTGTCCGCCATGACCAGGAGCGTCAGCGGTTCGGCGCGCGACTCCGTGTCGCGTTCGATCGGATTGATGAACATCAGGAAGGTGCCGTCGTTTCCGCGCCGGTGCGTGACGACCGAAATGGGGGGCGTCTCGCGCTTCGGGGCGACGCGCACTTCGAAGTCCCGATCGGGCACATACTCTCCCGCTTCGAACTCGACGCGCGCGGAGCTCTCCGTCGTCGCGATGCGGCAATCGTGAGAGGGGCAGGTGACGGACTGCAGCGCCTCCTGCGAGTGGATCTTCACGTCGATCTTCAGCTTCTTCAGCGGATGCAGGCGGAGCATCTCGCTCTGGAGGCGATAGAAGTATCGGTACGCGCCGCCCGTCTTCGGAAGGACCTCCGTGTAGCTGATCTTGATGCGTTTCTCGCGGTCGATGGGGAAGACGCGCGCCTTGAAGATGTTGCCCCCCGTCCATTCGAGCAGCCCGGGATCGCGCCGCTCGCTCAGGATGGTCTCGTAGATCTCGCGGGCGCGCTGTTTCTCGACGATGTCGGCGTGCACGAGCTCGTCGCCGATCCACATGCCGAAGCCGGAGATCGAAGCGTCCTGCGGGAGCGGAAAGTAGAAGACGCCCTCGAGACGGCGATCCGTGGTGTTGATGAACGACTCCTCGATCTCGGTTCGCGCGATCTGATCGCGGATGTCGACGGTGACGATGTGGGTGCCGATCTCCAGCGGGACGTTCCGTCCGTCGACGTCGGCCAGGAGCGAGCCCAGCGCCTCGGTGGAGGCGTTGTTCTTGTAGCCCTCCAGCCAGCGGGGTTGGGACTCCAGCGGCGAGAGTTTTCCGTCGCGCGCGCGCAGCACCTGCGTGCCCGAGACGTCCAGACTTGTCGCGCCCGGTCCGGTGACCTTCACGTTCGCCTTCTGGGGCGACGTCACTTCGAGCTCGCCTTGGACGAGACGCACGTTCTCGGGATCGACGAGCTCCACGAGCGTCGCCGGTCCGAGGATGAGCTGCGCCTGATTGCTCAGCGTGAGCGTGACGGCGTTCGCTCCGCGCGTGCCGGTTCGGACCCAGGTGCCCCGCTCCAGCGGCGCGTTCTCCTCCGCCACGGTCCAGCGATCCGCCATTACGGGTTTGAGGCCGGCGATTCCCTCGCGGTCGCGCACGCGGCCGATCGAGGCGTCCGCGGAGAGCGGCACCGTCCCCATCTCCGGCGTCAGCTTGCGCGGCGGGTCTTGGGCGGTCGATTGAAACTCCACGGCGCCCGTCAGAACGACGGCCGTGACGAATGTCCGGACGATGCCCGCGCGAAACTGTCTCACGAGATCCTCCTCGCCCATGCGGCGACTCACTTGAACTTCGAAGGTGGTGCCGATGTCCCGGAGTGTTCCCGCCGGGGTCGCCACACACAGGCGGGCGTTCCCGCCGGAAAGGCGGAAGCGTGCGTGGCCCGCCTTGAGATCGACGCGTTCTTCGGAGAGCGAGACGATCGTGGGAGCGAGGAACTCGACCGCGCCTCCGTCCAGGGGTAAGGTCGTGCCCATGCCCGCAAGGATGTCCCGACCGTAGGGAAGGGCATGCACGTCTCGCAGCCCGGTTTCTTCGATAAGCCGGTACGTTTGCGGGGCCGCCGGGGGGCGGACGACCCAGAGGAGGGCGCCGGCGGCGACGAGCAGGATGGCTGCGGCGGCCCCGTACGCGATGCGGCGATTCCCGCGGGCGGCGGGGATGTCGGGCAACCGGTGGCCCAGCAAGAGGGACAGGTCGAGGTGAGTCTGCGCGGCTCGGGCCAGGAGGCGGCGGGCGTTCGGGTCCGTCCGCAGGACGCTCTCCAGTTCGGCCCGCTGCTCGTCCGTGAGCGTTCCGTCGAAATGTCCCGCGATCAGTTCCTCAAGCCGGCGCGGATCCATCGTGCTTCTCCCGCAGCTTCGTTTCCATGCAACTCTCGAGCGCCTTTCGGAGTCGGAACAGCAGCATCCTGACGGCGTCCAGCGAACGGCCGGTCTGGCGGGCGATGCGTTCGTGGGGCCAGGACTCGGTGTAGCGCCATGTGAGGATCTGGATCTGGTGTGCCTCGAGGGACCGTACGCACTCCGCCAGCGCCTGTTCGCGGGGGCGAGCCTCTTGGGACTCCTCGTCCCAGGCCTGGGACAGCTGTTCCAGGAGCTCCGGGTTCAGGCTGACGAGCCGGTGTCTCTTGAGCCGCCGCCAGTGACGCATGACTTGGATGCGGGCGACGGCGCGGATCCAGGCGCCGAAGTCGGTGCCGGGCTCGAACGTGGCTCGCGCGCGCCAGCCCTCCAGGCACACGTCCTGGAAGAGGTCGTCCGCCGCATGAGGGTCTCCCGTCAAGAGCGTCAGGAAGCCGATGAGGCTTCTGCGTTCCGTTTCCAGCAGGCGTGACAACTCTTCGTTGGTCAGCTCCGCCATGGCGAGGTTCGACACGGAGCATAACGCCTGGGAGCGGCAAAGGTAACGGATAAAACGTAGGGAAGAAAACCCGCCCGAAGTCGAACAGAGTGAATGCGAGGACATCGCATCCGAAGATGGGTTGCGGTGCAAAGAATGAGAGCCATTACGGTTGCGTTCGTGCTGGGAGTTCTCGGATCGGTCGGGATGCAGGCCTTCGCCTGGCAACTCGTGGAGCCGGAGGATCGGCCCGAAGATCCGCGGGAGCGCAGGATCGAGGTCTGGCGCAACGATCTGCGTGGGGGAAGCAAGGAGGCGAGGATCAAGGCTCTGACGGGATTGGTCGCCGCTCGGGCGGTGACGGCCGACGAGCTGATCGGCTTGTTGCGCGATCCCTATCCTGGCGTGGCCGCGAGTGCCGCGGAGGGATTGGGGATCCTCGGCGAGGCCGGCCCGCAGGTCTTGCAGGCCCTGCGGGAGCATCGCAAGGCTCAGGATCCGGCCATGCGCCAGAACGTCGAATGGGCCTTGCAGAGAATGAAGGGCGCGCCGGTGGAAGACAAGCCGAGCGCGGCTTCGCAACCTCCCGCTCCGCTGGACGAGTCGCTGAGCGCGATGCGATCGGAGATCCTGCGGCTTCGGATGCAGCGACTGTCCCAGACGACCCATCCCGACTCGAAGGCGCGGCTGCTGAGCTCGCTGGGGTCGGCGCGGGAAGGCGAGGTGAACGCGCAGGTGGTCGCGTCGCTGCGGGACGGGAATCCTTACGTGCAAGCGAGCGCCGCGGAGGCCGCGGGGATGCTCAAGCTGGAGGCGGCCAGGGAGCGCCTGCAGCAGATCGCGCTTGATCCGGAAGCCAACTCGTGGGCCCAGGAGAACGCGCGCTTGGCGTTGGCTCAGTTGGACGGCAGGAGTTTCGCGGCAAGCGCGGCCTCTTTTCTGCCGGAACCCAGCGACGTGCCGAGCCCCGCACGGGTCGAGGCCTGGGCACGCGATCTCAAGAAGGGGTGGCAACCGGAGAAGCAGGCGATGGCGGCTTGGTTTCTCGGCCTGTATCGGCAGACGGCGTATCGCAGCGAGGTTGAGCGATTGTTGCGTGCCGATTCTCGGAGTGTCGAGCGCACGGCTGCTTGGGCCGTCGGTCGCTTCCGCGATCCGGCCAGTCGACCGGCCTTGGAGGCGTACGTCAGAGAGCACTCCACGGATGTCGGTCGTTGGGCCTTGCATCAGGTGGGGGGGGCGGAGACGTGGTCTGGGATTCCGGAGATGGGCCTGCCGCCTCTCGACACCCTTCCGTTCAGCTTGAGATACGCCTTGTCTGAACTGGAGCTTCGGGACTCCACGCCTCAAGAGCGCGTGAAGGCGATTCGGAGGATTTCCCGAAGATGGCCGGAGTACTTGGATCTGGTTGCGCCGAAGTTCTTGGAGCATCCGGACGCGCCGGTACGCCGGGAAATGGTCCTGGCTCTGGGCGACAGGAGAAAGCGGGGTTTCCGTGAGGATGTCCGCAAGCGCCTGACCGACGAGAGCCCGGAAGTCCAGAAAGCGGCCCGCGAGGCGCTCAAGCGCATGGATTCCCGGGATGTTTGGGGAACGGGCCGGCGGCTCGTCCGCGGCGAGGCGGCGGGGATGGCCCAATTCGCCGCAGCGCACATCGCCAAGGAGTCCATCATCGCGGGTATCGAGCGCGACCCGGGTCGAGCGCTGGACGCCGCGTTGGATCTCAAGGAGCCCGTGTTCCTCGTCTCGATGGCTGCGTTCGCGGGATCGATGCGAGGGATCGACTACGGCCTGAATCGTCTTGGGTTGAAAGCGGGGCCGCTGACCCGCGCGCACTTCGCGAAGGGCGCGCCGAGGGGCGCGGCCGTGGGGAGCTTGGCGCGAGGCTTCGTCCCGCTGTCGATCACGATGGCGGCGTTCGACTTCGCCTTAGGGCGATCTCCGAAGCAAGCACTGCTCACCACGGGGGCCTACGCGGGGACCAGCGTGGGCATCGACGTAGCCCTCGCCCTGGCGCTGAAGGCGACGCCGGGG
>JACPRB010000125.1 GCA_016190155.1 Planctomycetota bacterium | reverse complement strand
GGTTGGGGTTGATCTTCGGGTTGTTCAGGGGTGTCCGTCAGTGGGACGGGTGGCGGAACGTGCGCGTTTTCAGAAGGCGCAGGCGGAGGTTGAGGCCGGGTTTCCGGAACGCGGTCGAGTGAGGGCGCTTCGACCGTCGGCGCAACGCGCGGGGGCGTCGGAGCGGGCGCGGGGCTTTCATGCTTCGGCATCGCCGGCGCGGGACGGGTCGATGAGACCTCCTCGGCGGCGGGTGCGGGCGTTCGGAACGCCGCCCACGTGAGGACGAGCAGGAACGCGGCGGCCACGGCCGCGGCGGAAAGCCGGCCGGCGCGAAGGAAACGCCCTGTGTCTTCGGCGGGGGCATTCCAGGTGATTTGCTCCAGGATCTCGCGGCGCTGGTGCGGCCAATAGGAATCGGGGCGCTTGGGTTCGAACTCCAGGAAGTGGTGCTGGATTCCGAGATGTCGTTTCCAGGAGGCCGAGCACGAAGCGCACGCGCGAAGGTGCTCGACGACCTCCATGATTTCGCGGGCGCCGAGCGTCGCGTCGGCCATCTCGGGCAACGCTTCCTGGATGCGGTCACATGAAGTCATGGCGATCTCGGAGAATTCCCTCGAGCTTCTTTCGGGCGAGGAAGATGCGTGAAGAGACGGTCGCCACGGGGCATCCGAGGATGCGGGCGATCTCTTCGTGCGACAGGCCTTCGCGGACGCGCAAGTGAAGGACCACGCGCTGTTCCTCGGGGAGCGTGGAGATCGCCCTCTCGAATCCGGCTTGGGCCTCCTGCTCCATCAAGCCCGCGGCGGGATCGGCGGCTTCTTCCGTGGGGGTCGAAGCCGCGGCCTTGAAGGCGAGCTCCTGCTGGCGCGCCTTGTGCTTGCGGGCGTTGAGCGAGGTATTGACCGCGACGGCGACCAGCCAGGATTTGAAATCCGTGCCCAGCATGAACGTCTTCAAGCCGCTGTAGACCCTCAAAAAGACCGCTTGGACGAGGTCGTCCGCGTCCGTAGGATTCCCCGCCACCCGGTACGCGATTCCGTAGACGAGTCGCTGGTACCTCGTCAGGAGGAGGTCGAAGGCCTCGCGGTCCTGCCGCAGGGTTCGCCTGACCAGCTCGTCGTCGGACGCGGTTCGATCCATCCCAGTAAACCCTCGAGGCCTGCCGCGCATTTAAACATTCCGCGGCTCGGCGTGGGGGATTCCATTGTAACGGGCACGCCGGGATTTCACGCGTTGTCGTTGCAGGTATACTTCAGGAGTAAGTGTTCACCCGTTCATCGGTTCGCGCGTTCATTCGTTCCGGAAGCTGGATGCCGGAACGGGGGTTTCGAACGGGTGAACGGTTGAACGGTTACCTTTAGGGAGATGTTCCGGTGAGGGTGCGACCTATGGGTGAAGGTTCCAATCACGACGTCATTCTCGCGTTGCTGCAGATGGCGGATTCCGACGAGCGCTCGATCGCGTTCTGCGATGAGGTCATCGAGCAATGCGAGAAGCTCGAGGAGCCCGCGGCCGCCGAGCTTGTCGGAGGCGCCTATCACCACAAGGTGCGGGTCTTGGTCCAGATGGGGCGCGCGCCTGAGGCGCTGGCGGCGTGCGACGACATGGTGAGACTTTTCGGAGGACGCGCCGGTCCGGTCTGGCTCCGGCAAGTCGCGGCCGTTCTCCTGACGAAGGGCAACCTGGCGGCGGCTCGGCCGCAAGGCGCGGAACAGGCGATTCGGGCGTTCGACGAGGTGATCGGTCGCCTGGACCGGGCGGCGGACGGCCCCGAGTTGACGGCGCGCGCGGCGAGCGCGTACGTCCACAAGGCGGCTTGCTTGGGCGAGATGAACCGCACGGCGGAGGCGATGGAGGTGCTGCGCGCGGTCCAGGAGCGTTTCTCCGTGGACCCCGCCGCCGAGGTCCAATACTGGGTTGCGGAGGCCCTCCTCCAGCAAGGACAGATGCTGGGCAAGGCAGGTCGAGCGGCGGAGTCGATCCAAGCTTACAGGGAGGTGTGCCGCCGAACCGGGAAGGCGGACGTTCCCGCGCTTCGCGGTCAGGCGGCGCAGGCGTGCCTCATGCTCCTGCGTGCCGGGGAGGAAGAGGAGGCCCTGGACGATTTGACGAGCATCCTGGAGGAGATGAGTCTCGGGGACCTTTCCTCCACGTCCTGCGACGACATCCTGGGGGTGCTCGGATCGAGGGAGCATCCGAAGGCGAAGCGGGCCGCGGCGCAAGCGCTGTATCACAAGGCCCACGCCCGCGAGGGGCCGGTGCTGTTTTCCAACAGGATCCGGGCGTTGGAGGATCTCGTGGAGCGTTTCGGCCGCGAGGGCGATCCCGGGGTGCTTCGGGTCGTCGGGCAGGCCTTGATGGCCAAGGCAGCCAACTACGGCCTCATGGGACAGAACGAACAGGCCGCCGCGACGTACGCCGAGATCGTCGTTCGTTTCGGACAGGCCTCCGACGTCTCGCTTCGCGCCTGTGCCGCGGAGGCGCTGGTGAGCAAGGGGGTGACGTTGGAGTCGGCGGGTGAAGGCGCCCGGGCGAGGGCGTGCTATGAGGAGGTCGTTCGGGCCTTCGGCGGTGAAACGGACGAGCGGATTCGAGAGCAGGTCGGCAAGGCGACGAGGCTGATGAAGAGGCCGTGAGGATCACCGGGGTCTCGTTCCCACGTGCAGCGCGGCCACGCCGAAGGTGAGAGGCAAGTATCGGACGTCGCGCAAGCCGACCGAGCGCATCAGCTCGGCCAGCTCATCGGGAGACCACCATTCGCGTACGGACTGGGCGAGGTAATGGTACGCCCCGCTTCCCGAGAACCATTGGGCCATGCGTGGGAGGATGCGGTTGAAGTAGGCGAGATAGGCTTGCCGAACCACGGTGGACTCAGGGAGGGTGAACTCCAGCACGACGACGCGTCCGCCCGGTCGGACCACGCGGGTCATCTCCGCCAGCCCGCGGGCTGTGTCGGCCACGTTGCGCAGGCCGAACGCGACGGTGCAGGCATCGAACGTCTCGTCGCGGAAAGGCAGACGCATGGCGTCCGCTTGCGCCAAGTCCAGTCGCCCGCGGCACTTGCGCCGGGCGACATCGAGCATTCGTCCGGCGAAGTCGCTGCCGACCACTCGGCCGGGCCGGCGCCGCGCAAGTTCGAGGGCCAGGTCCCCCGTGCCGCAGCAGACGTCCAGGACGCGTCCTCGGGGATCGGCCATGGCTTGATCAGCGGCCTTCGCGCGCCATGCCTGGTCCGCACGGAAGCTCAGCAGGCGATTGAGAAGGTCGTACGTGGGCGAGATGCGATCGAACATGCCGCGGATGCGGGGCGCCGACTTGTCGACCGTCCGCAACGCCGGGTGAAAGGACATGGTGGGCGCACCGTAGCCGTTCAGCCGTTCAAAAGTTCAACCGTTTACCCGAGCGTAGCATTTTAGGCTTCAGGTTTCCCCTCCGATTGCCGATCACTCTCATGGCGAGAGAAGAGGGGGAACACTGTGAGAGCCAAGCGAGACACGTCCGGCTACCAAGCGATGGTGCTGGAACCTGAGGCCACGGAG
>JACPRB010000124.1 GCA_016190155.1 Planctomycetota bacterium | reverse complement strand
TCTTGCTCAGGCATGGGTTGAATCAATTATAGCCTGCGCCGTCCGAAATCCTAGAGACGTTGATGATTTGTGATCGTCGGCAGGGATCGGGGCGATCCGACGGGACGGGGAGTGTGGGGTCCGGCTTCGTCTTCGTCCGTGAACGTCTACGCCCGTTCCATCACCGCGAGCAGTTCGGGATAGGTCTTGAAACGCATCTCGCGCTGCGGATGCGTCATCCGCCGCAGCAATTCGAAAACGGAGTCCGAAACATCGAGCATCCTCATGTCGGGCCAGGTCTCTTTTCGTTCCCCTTCGGCGGGTATTTCCGCGGAGGTGGCTTCGGGAAACGGCTTCCGGCCTGTCAGCATGAAGTAGAGCGTGCCGCCCAACGCGTAAATGTCGGTGCCCACCTTGAGATCGGCCTCTCCCCGTGCCTGCTCTGGGCTCATGTAGCCGGGAGTTCCGGCCGTGAAGGCACAGCGGCCCGTCATCCCAGGCCGCATCTCCATGGCCAAACCCAGATCGCACAGCTTCGCGCATCCCTCGTGCGAGACCAGGATGTTCTGCGGCTTCACGTCGCGATGGATGTACCCCTCCGTCTGCATGTATCGCAGCGCCTCGGCGATCTGACGAGCGAGGGACAACGCCTTGGGGGCGGGAAGCGCTCCGCTCTCGAGGATCAGTCGCTCCAGAGAGTCGCCCTCGACGAGTTCCATGACCAGGACCTGCAGCCATCCCTCGTCGCAGAAGTCGAAGCCGCGCACGATGTTGCGATGGTCGAGTTTCATCATCAGCGCCGCTTCCTGCCGGAATGCCGCCAGCTTGGACGGATCCAGCGCTTGATCCGCGTGCATCACCTTCAGGGCCACGCGTCGCCCGCCGAAGAGCTGCTCCGCGGAAAAAATGGTCCCGAATCCGCCGCAAGCGATCCGCTGCAATACACGATAGCCGGGTACCGTTTGGCGCTTCCACGCCTCCGAGCGCATGATCGCTTCGAAATCCGTCTTTCGGACGTTCTCCGCCTGCTGCCACGTCAGGCCGCCGAAGCGACGCACGACGTCTACGAACGAAACCCAAAGTCCGTAGCGGGACAATTCCAGCTGGAAGCGTTCGGCCTCGTTCAGAATGCTCCGGCGCACATTCAGCTTTTGGCGCAGGTAGAGCTTCGTCGCTCGATCGATGTGCGCCTGGGCGTCCGGCGGCAACACCGGCATGCTCGTCGCGGCCACAGGAACGGCTGACATCTCCGGCTCCGGCCGCGCTCCAGAGGCGGCTTCGGCCGGCGTGCTTCCCGCCACAGTGACGGACCCCTCGGTGGAAACGGCCAGGTCGCCCCCGCAGCGGGGACACCGGTACGTGCATTCGGGCCGAGCCCCCAGCACGTTGAAGGACGTTCCGCACCGCGCGCACAGGTGGATGTGTTTGTCTTGATAGGCCAGGACTCGCTGAATCTGCCCGGAGGTCACGATCCCTTGTTCCACCAGCAGCTCGCCCAGGCGCCTCAAGGGTTCGCCTTGGGCCTTCATTTCGCTTTGCAACCGGAGGCACTCGTTCACCTGCCCGGAACTGGTTGCGCCCACGGCCACCAGGAGCTCGCCCAAGGCCAGATCCGACTGTTGCGGCGGAGTCGGATCGGCTTCCGGAGCGCGTACGCGCTCGGCCAACAGCGAACCGATCTCCCCGGCGTTCGTGAGCCCCCGTCGGACCAGCAGGACGCCCAAAGGCGTTCCGGTCGCGCTGCGGCGCCGTTCCAAGGCGATCTCAAAGAGGCACTCGATCAGAGACTCACGCCCGACGCAGCCGGCGTCGAGAAGCCTCCGTCCGATGTAGACGTCATCCTTTTCGGCCATCGACCCTCGCCCCGTCCGCTTGTCGCAAGCGCCTTAACTCGATCCGCCCATCGCTTCCTTCATCGCGCCCATGGCCGCCAAGAGCTCCGGATAAGCCCCGAACCGCTTCTCTCGTTGTGGATGAAGCATCCGTTTCAGAAGCCCCAGCAAGGGCTCCGGCGCTCGCACCGACGCCAGGTCCGGCGCCGCCACGCCCTCGGAGAAGCGTTCGGCGAGCACTTCTCCGGAGCTCTCGCCCGTGAACGGCTCGCGCGCCGTCAGCATGAAATACAGCGTAAGCCCCAAGGCATAGATGTCCGTCCCCACCTTGAGGTCGAGCTCGCCCCGCGCCTGCTCCGGACTCATGTACGCCGCCGTGCCTACGGTCGTTGCAGACTTTCCCGTCGCGTCCGCCTTCATTTCGAGGGCGAAGCCCAGATCGCAGAGCTTCGCCCGTCCTTCCCGGTCCACGAGGACGTTCTCGGGTTTCACGTCGCGGTGGATGTATCCTTCCATCTGCATGTATCGCAGCGCTTCCGCGATCTGCGCCGCGATCGACAGCGCGCGACACGCCGGCATGCCGCGGGCCTCCGCCACGAGCCGATCCAGCGAGTCGCCTTCGATGAGCTCCATCGCCAGGAACTTCAGCGTTCCCTCCTCGAAATACTCGTGTCCCCGCACGATGTTGGGGTGATGGAAGCGGATCATCAGCGCCGCCTCGTGCTTGAAGCGCATCACCGCCGTCTCGTCGCGCGCCCGGTCCGCGTGCATCATCTTCAGCGCCACCTTCCGGCCGCTGAGGATCTGCTCGGCGGAGAAGATCGTCGCGAAGCCGCCCGAAGCGATCTTGCCGAAGATGCGGTAGCCCGGCACCGTCTGCTGCTTCCACGCGTTGGATTGGACGATCGCCTGGAAATCCGTCTTCCGGATCGTCTCGGCCTGCTGCCACGTCAGGCCTCCGAAACGAAGAACGATGTCCAGGAACGACACCCAGAGTCCGTAGCGCGACAGCTCCACCTGAAACCGCTCGGCCTCGTGCAGGATGGAGCGGCGGACCTTCGTCTTCTGTTTGAGGTACACTTTCACGGCGCGATCGAGGAGCGCTTGCGCCACGGGCGGAAGCTCCGGCATCTGCATGGCGGGCACCGTCACCTCGGCGTTCGTCTTCGCCAGGTCACGGACGATCGGCAGCGTCTCCGGCGTCGCGTGTACCGCCACGGATCCGCCGCCGGCTTCCGCAAGCTCCCCGCCGCACTCGGGGCAGGCGTAGACGCGGCCCCGGTGGGCGCCGACGATGTTGTAGCGCGTCCCGCACTGGTCGCAGATCTGGATCGACTTGCGCAGATACGCCAGGGCGCGTTGAACCTGCGCCACGGTCGAGTAGCCCTTCTCGACCAGGAGTTCCCCGAGCCGCTTCGAGGGTCTGCCCGGCCGCTTGCCTTCGCGTTGCAGATGCAAGCATTCGTTGACCTGCACCGCCGTCGCCGCGCCGGCCGCCACCAGGACGTCTCCGATCGCCAGATCCGTCGCCTGCGACACCGTGGCATCCTCGGGGGGCGGCCTGACCCGCTCCGTCAAGAGCTGGTTCAACGCCGCTTGAGTCAACCGTCCCCGAGCCAACAGAAACACCCCGAGCGGACGAATCACACTGCGCCCGCTGCGACGCTCTATGGCCATGTCGAAGAGACTCTCGATGAGCTCCTCCTGAGTGATGCCGCCCGCCTCGAGGAGCCTCCGGCCGACGAAGATGTCGTCTTGCTCTGCCATATCGTGGAGAAGTGTATCTTACAGTCCTCTAGGAACCTGTCGATTCATTAGTCCGATAGGCTCTTATCGCGGCGGTAATCTCCCGGCGCACCTCTTCGTTGGATTCGACGGCGAGCCGACGCTCGAGCCCCCCGTAGGCTTCACGAAGAAGGATCCCCAAGTTCCCCAGCGCCCACGCGGCGTGAGCCCGCACCAACGGCTCCTCGTCGCCCAGCGCTCCTTCCAAGGCGGGAATCGCGGACGAATCTCCGGAATTCCCCAGCGCGACGCAGACGTTGCGCAGAAACCCCGCTCGTTTGGCCCTGCGGATGGGACTTCCGACGAAACGCCGGTTGAATGCCTCGCGGGTCATTCCGAGGAACTGCGACAGCCGCGGGGCCTCCAGCCCGTCGCGAGGAAGGAAAGCCGCCTCCGGCGCGACCTTGGCGAACTTGTTCCAGGGGCAGGCCTCGAGGCAGATATCGCAGCCGAAGATGAGACTCCCCAGGAGCGGACGCAGGTCCATGGGGATCGAGCCTCGATGCTCGATCGTCAGATAGGCGATGCAGCGGCGGGCGTCCACGACGTACGGCGCGACGATCGCGCGCGTCGGGCATGCGTCGATGCACCGGGCGCATCGGCCGCAGTGATTCGCGGCCGGCCGATCGGGCTCCAGCTCCGCGTCCGTCAGGACCTCGCCCAGAAAGATCCAGCCGGAGAAGGCCTTGGAAAGCACGTTGGAGTGTTTCCCTTGCCAGCCGATGCCGGTCTGCTGCGCCCACAGCTTCTCCAGGATCGGGCTGGTGTCGACGCACGCCTTGGCGTGCGCCCCCGATCGCGCGATGAAATCGGCCAGGTCGCTCAATTTCCCGCGCAGCACTTCGTGGTAGTCTCGCCCCCAGGCATAGCGGGACACGGTGCCGCAGCGCGGGTCCGCCGTTCGTCGAACCGACGTGGCGTAGTTCTTCGCCACTACGATGACCGTTCGCGCCCCCGGCAAGAGGCGCGAGGGATCCATGCGCACTTCGGGGGCGCGCTCCAGGTATACCATCTCGCCGTGGTACCCTCGCCGGAGCCACTCCCGCAGGAATGCGCCCCTGGGAAGCGTCTGCACGCGTGCCAATCCCGCGTGGTCGAAACCCAGTTCGCGGGCTTTCGCGATGATGGCTTCTCTCATGTTCAATCGCATGGTACCATCCAGGGAGATGGCCGCCAGGGGGCAACAATGCAGACGCTGACGTGTCCCGAATGCAAGATGGGGTTCACGGTAGATCCGAAGAAACTCCCGAAGGGATCGATGAACGTGCGCTGCCCTCAATGCGGAGGCAGCGTCAAGCTCGGTCAATCGGCGCCGCCCGAATCGGTGGCGTTTCCGGACAAGGAGAAGGACGAGACGATGCTCGATCTGAGCGACGCCGTCAAGGCGCTGCGCAAGAAGAACAAGCCGGATTGAATCATGTCGTTCATCGTCTGCCCCGCCTGCCAGGAACAGATCGACGTCACCGAGCGCAAGCCGGGTGAGAAGGTCTATTGCGCGGGCTGCGGTAAAGACTTGATCGTCGAACGCCAGGCGACGCTCATGGGTGTCGCCGACGCCCAGGAGGCGATCGGTCGCGCGCGCGGCAAGGCCAAGAAGCACCCCTTGACGACGATCCGCTGCCCCAACTGCGAGACGGACCTGCAGTTGCGCCAGCAGGATGCCGCCGCCGGCTCGATCTTCCGCTGCGTGGAGTGCGGTCAGAAGATCCGGATGGAAGAAAAGCCGGGGACGTCCCACAGCGACAGCGTCGCGTTTCCCACCCTCGCGCCCGAGGGAA
Source organism: Planctomycetota bacterium (assembly GCA_016190155.1). Taxonomy (GTDB): domain Bacteria; phylum Planctomycetota; class MHYJ01; order MHYJ01; family JACPRB01; genus JACPRB01. The sequence goes on along the minus strand of JACPRB010000124.1, from coordinate 21,445 downwards.
CGCTCTTGGACATGGGAGACCTGCGCGAGGTGTGGCGGAAGATGCCCAAGGGCGACGGCCGGTAGTCAGCGCCGGCGCCGTTCCTCGAAGTCGCTTGCGAATCGGGCGGCGACGCCCAAGTCATACGGCTTGTGTTCCGCGCTCGGCCGGGCGCCTTGGTAGGTCGCCAGGCAGCGATAGCAAATCGCGCGCAGCGGGCACAGCCGGTACATCACGCCGTCCAGCAGCGCCGCCGCACCCAGGAAACCGAACGCCAGCACGATGTCGAATGCCTGCGCCCAGAGAAACCCGGCCACGGCTCCCAGGATGACGGCCAAGCCGAGCCACGCGCTGAAATCCTTCTCTACGTACAAGTGCCCGCATTCGCAGAGCGCGCAGACATCCACCTTCCCGTCGCGCATCAATGGGGAGATCGTCACGTCGCGCCGCTCGCCGCACCGTCGGCACACGACGGCGCCGGGCGAAGAGGCCGCGTCGAAGCGGGTCCCCTTGAGGCAGCGCGCGCAGTAGGAGGTGATCTTCATACGGGCAATCCACGCTCCAGCGTGAGATACACGGAGACCAGCTCGCCGATCAAGACCAGCACGACGGTGATGTACAAGATGCCGGTCGCGGACTGGTTGGACTTGATCTTCGCGCAGGAATGCGCCATGAACGCCAGGACGCCGGCGCCCAGCAAGCCGACCGCGGCGCGGAGTCCCGCCAAGAGGCGATCGAACTCCGGCGCCGAGGTTGCGAGGCGCTCGAAGTTCAACGCGACGAGCGTGCCGCTCACGAGCAGCTTCACGGCGATCGCCAGAAGGAGCAGGCGCGTCAGTCGCAAGAGAAGGTCGAACGACAACGCGGCGTTCACGAGGTACCAGTGCCCCAGGATCATCGCCACGACTGACGTTCCGAGCAGCAGCGCGCCGCTCAGGAGATGCGCCGTCCGGAGTCCTCCTTCAAACCACCCCGGATGAGCCGAAAAGGCCGTCAGTATCGCCAGCGCCGCTCCCGCCGGAACTGGCAGGAGGAAGATCCGGCTTGGAACGTCGCCGCGAGTCATGCCGATCGCGGCCGCCAGCGCTAGACCGCTCAGGGCGAACGCCGCCGCCGCGATGTGGATCGTCAAGGCCACGGTGCCGGGAGGGCGCGGCGCCAGGAGCGGTTGGCCGACGAGGCCCGCCAGGATCAGCATCCCGACCACGACAAACGCGTGGAACCGAAAGAAATAGCCGCCCAGCGGGCGTCCTGGAAGGACCGCCAGCGTGGCGCAGGTCCCCAGCGCGTAGAGAAACAGAAAAGTCGCGAACCAGTTCAAACTGGAGTCATTCTAGGAGGACCGGATCACGGTCGCCAGTCGGTCCGCCAACTCGTCGGGCGTATGCGCGATCGGCAGCCGGCGTCCCTCGCAGACCACCGTGGCGCCGGACTCCGTCTCGGAATCGACCCACCGGATGATCCGCCGCGGAAGGTACGTCTGGAACGCGACCGCGCGCATCGCGTCAAGTCCGCCGGATGTGAAGGGCGCGACGATCGTGATCTCGATGATGGGCCGAACGAGCCACTCGACCGCGACGGCGAGTTCCGCCGTGGGGTGGCCGTATTCCGCGCCGGTGGCGGGAAGGCTCGCCAGCGCGCGTTCCACTTTCGTGTGCCAGCGGTGGTCGCCCGAATGCGCGGCCCAGCGCAAGGTGGCCTGGCACGCGATCGCGTTGTCGTCGATGTTCCTGCGCTTCAGCCGTAGTTCGCCCAACTCCTCGAAGCCCGGGCGCCGATCGAGCAACCCCTGCTCGGCCTCATCCCAGAACCTGTTCCAGATGAATTCCAGGAGCCGCTCCGCCTCGACGAGGTATCGCCGATCCGCGAAGAACTCATACGTGTCGATGAGCGTCCGCGCGACGGCGGCGTGGTCGCGCAGGATCCCGAAGCCGCGCGGTTCGCCGTCGATGTACCGCGCGAGACCGCGCTCGGGATCGCGACACTCGGCGAGCACCGTCTCGATCGCGCGCCGACCCGCGGTCGCGAAGGTCTCGTCGCCGGTGGCGATGAGCGCACCGGCCATCTCCGCATTGGCTTCGGCGATCAGCGTCCGATCGACGTTCGCGGCCTGGCTGTTTCCGAAGGCGGCGCGCGCGGGGTCGTAGAGCACCTTCATCGCCCACGTGGCGGTCGCGCGGGCGCATTCGAGGTAGCGCGGGTCTCTCAGCGCCCGTCCCGCCTCGAGGTACAGCCGGATGTGGCCGGCGTTGTCGATCGCGAGTTTCTCCGTGCATGAGGCGCCCCACATCTCCGTGGCGCAAGCTCGATGGAAGCCGCCTTCCCCGGCATCGTGGAGCCCACGTTCCATCATGGCGTCGAGCGTCTTCTGAAGGATGCGGCGTGAGGCTTCGTCTCCCATCCGCAGCAGGAGGCGCAGGGACGGGATCATGGGGAGTTTCGGCGCCGACCCGAAGCCGCCGTTGGAGGCATCGACCGTGCGCATGATGCCGCTGACGGTGCGTCGCAGGACCTCCTCGCCGAGCGCGGCGCGGTCGGCGGGGCGGCCGGCCAGGACGCGCGCGATCTTGGCATCGCGCTCGCGGATGGCCTCCGACAGGCGCGATCGCTGGGAGGCGAAGCCCTCGCGCAGGCGCGCGAGGATCTGTTTCATCTGTGAGGCATCCATGAAGCCGGTGCCCCACAGGAGGTCGCCCTGTGGGGTCAGGAAGACGGTGCCGGGCAGGCCTCCCGTTTGGTAGCGGTCATGGATGTCCGGGCGGCGATCGACGTCGACGCGGACCGGCACGTAGTCGCGGTTGATGAGTATCGCGACGTCCGTGTCAGCGTAGGTATCGCGCTCCATGAGGCGGGACCAGGGGTCCCAGAAGGCCCCCAGTGACAGAAGGATGGGCTTGTCTTCCTTCTGGGCGCGGCGGAAGGCCTCGTCGCTCCATTCCAGCCACTGGATGGTGTGTTCCGGCATGTAGTGATGACAGCATACCGGCCGGGCGGGATCGGCGCCACTCGCGTTATGTGCCCAGCCGTGTCTTCATGGCCATGATGGCTGACTTTCGGATCGCGATGGATTGTCGGTCATGCAGGTCACGGTCACCTCAGCCGACGCAGTTTATAGTTGGCAGGTAGGTTCAGGAAAGAACTGCCTAATTCGAATTCGCCCCGAGGTCTGAGGAATTCCTCAACAAAGTCTCGGTGATCGGCTGAGACACCGGCGGCAATTCTATCGATCGTCTGTTGCCGGACAGCGCGAACGCGCTCGATCAAGGTTATGTAGGGAGAAGCAGGCCCTAGGATATCCTCAAGATAGATAACATCCTCACATTGATCCAAGCCTTGAAGCTTGCGGATCTCAGAAAGCTTGGTGAGTTCCCGGTTGAGAACCGCGTCTATGACGCTGACGAGTTCGGAGTCGTCCGTGGGGATTGGAAGGCCGATCTCCGTGGCGACCTCTCGCAGAATCTGGTTCAACCACTGCGCCTCATCCAGCAGAGCCTGACGCGTCAGTTGGCGCTCGATCTCCGTGAAGTTCCATAGCTGAGCAAGCTCGTCAAACGAGTCCGCGTCTTCGAGTTGGAGTCGACGCCTCGCTTTCACGCTGGGCACAATCTTGTTGGACTCGAGCGACGATCCCTCCGCGCTTGCGGGGCGTGCCTCGGGCGACGAGGGGGAACTGGGCGCGGGGCCTGAAACCCTCGAGACCGATTCCTCTTTCATCTCCGTGCGCAGGACCTCGGGTCGCGCGGCCTCCGCTTTTCGGTCGAGCAGCGCCACGCGCTCCTCGAGTCGTCGGATCCGCTCGGCGTCGGCGTGCGAACGAATCGCAAGTCCGCCGCCGACCCCGATCGCCAGGCAGAGGATGGGAATAAGAACGAGCGTCGCCTTCGTAGCCATCGCGGTACCTCCCAAAGACAAAGCAGCGCTGACGGCGGTCTTCGCTGCGATCAGCCCCGCTTGGGTCACGATGATGGGGGCCAATGAACCCGCTGGGGCGCTGACCGGGGTCATGGAATCCAGGACAGAATCCACGGCTCCGGCCCATGCGCCGGCTCCAACGCCGGTCTTCATGGCCTCCTTCGCGCGGGCGATCCTCTTCCAGACGGCGACCGTGGAACAGCGATAGCGTCCGGCCAGTTCGCGCAGGGGCGTCTTCTCGAAGTAGTACTCGATGATCAAACGGCGAGAGTCGTCGTCGAGCCGCGCCATCGCGTCATGCACCACGTCCGCCGCATGTTCGTCCTCGGACCGGCCACCGTCCTCGCCGACCCAGCATCGTTCGCGCGCCACACGCAGGGCGCATTTCCGCTTCAGATCCAAGGCCGTCGTGAAGGCGAGGCGGTAGACCCATCTCATGAAATGGGAGGGGTCATGGACGTGCGAGACGCCGTCGATGATCTTGAGTAGGGTCTCCTGAGCCGCATCTTCCGTGTCCTCGCGCCGGCGGAGAATTTGGGCGCAGGTGTTGTAGACTCGCGGCCGGATACCCTCAAGGAGGCGCAGAAGCACCTCCGAATCGGGCGATTCCCGATAGTTCCGAAACAGCCCTTCCAGAGCGTCCACGGCGCCTCCCTTATGGATAACGATCGAGCATGCCGGTTTTTAACCGGAATCGGAGCGTACTTCAAACAATGAGGGGCGAGCGAGCTGGTGGAGATCTTAGCCGCCTGAGCAGTTACCGTTCAGGTCTTCTCTGAGTCCCCTGCGTCCTCTGGTGTAGGGTCTTGCTCGGCGTCCTCTGTTCCCCTCTGGGTCCTCATCGCGCGTCACGCGCGCTACGCCCGGCAGCGGCAGGAGCCTCAGCTTCCTCCACTGCACCCCCCGCAGCCGCCGCCTCCGGCCGGAGCCCCCGCGCCGGGAAGCCCGATGCCGAACACGGAGAACAGCTTCTCCACCTTCTTCGTGCGACATTTCGGACAGGCGATCTTCTGCCGCTCGTTCCGCACGAGTTCCTCGAATTTCTCGTCGCACTTCCGGCAGCGATACTCGTAGACGGGCATAACACGACCATTCTAGTATGTGCCCCGTTCAGGTCCAAGTCGCGCATCTCTCATGACCCCGAAACTCCCCCATCCGGACGCCCCCCTCTGGCTCGGGCTCAGCCGCAACGTGTTGATCCTGGGCTTGGTCAGCTTCTTGACCGACACGGCCAGCGAGATGCTCGTGCCGCTGCTGCCGATCTTCCTGGCCACGGAACTCAATGCGGGCGCGCTGCACATCGGCTGGATCGCGGGCCTCTCCGAAAGCCTGGCGAGCTTTCTGAAACTCGGCTCCGGATGGCTGTCCGACCGCCTGCACCGCCGCAAGCTCCTCATCGTGCTGGGCTACGGCGTCGCTTCCCTCGTGCGACCCCTCATGGGCTTGGCCACCTCCTGGTGGCACGTCATGGCGGTGCGCGTCGTCGACCGCGTGGGCAAGGGGGTGCGCATCGCGCCGCGGGACGCGCTGCTGGCCGATTCGTGCGACGAAGCGGTGCGCGGTCGCGCGTTCGGATTCCAGCAGATGGCCGATCACCTGGGCGCCGCGATAGGGCCTCTTCTGGCCTTAGCCTTGCTCGTGGCGCACGCGTCGATCCGGACGATCTTCCTCTTGTCGATCGTGCCGGGCGTCCTCGTGCTCTTGGCGGCGGGCGTGGGCATCACCGAGAAGCCCCCGAAGCGCGCGGCGGTGCCCGTCCGATTGACCCTGGCGCCGTTCGACGGCCGATTCCGGCTCTACCTCGTGGCCACGCTGCTCTTCCACCTGGCGGTCGCCTCCGAGTTCTTCCTGATCTTGCGGATGAAGGACGGGGGCTTGCACGACGCGGCGGTTCTCCTGGTTTGGTCCGCCTTCATGGCGGCGCGCAGCGCGTGCGCGATGCTCGGCGGCGTGCTTTCCGATCGATTCGGCCGCCGCACGCTGATCTCCGCAGGCTGGCTCCTCTTCGCGGCAGCCTGGGGCGCGCTCGCGTGGGCGCCGCGCGGCTGGGTCGTCCTGCCGCTGGCCGCGTACGCGCTCTTCCACGGACTCTCACAGGGACCGCAACGCGCGTTCGTGGCGGACCTTGTTCCCGAGCACCTGCGCGGGACCGCCTATGGGGTGTACGCCTTCGTTCTAGGCATCGCTACGCTCGTGGCCAATCCCACCTTCGGTTGGGTGAGCGTCCGCTTCGGCATGCCATGGGCGTTCCTCGGCGGCGCGGTGCTGGCGCTTGCGGGCCTGGCGACGCTCGCCTTCGTGCGCCGTCAAGGCGCGATCGGCGGATCCGTCGTCGGCGGCTTGTAGCCGAACACGACCTCGGGATCATTGGCGCTGAGATACGTGCTGCGCACCGGCACGCCGATCTGGTCCGCGTACGATCCGTCCGGCCAGACGATCACGATGGCGTCCTTCTGGACGCACGCCTCTTCGCACAGCTTGCAGCCGACGCAGTCCTTCGGCCGCGTGACGCGCGCGACCCGGAAGAACTCCCCCGGTACGTCGGAATCCACCATGTCGATGCATCCGAACGGACACGCATCCACGCACCACTCGCAGCTCGTGCAGTTCTCCTCGCGCACCACCGCGATGGGCCGCTTCTTCGCGTCGATCTTCTCCTCGATGACGCCCTTCTCGTTCTGGATGCAGTCGACGGGACAGTAGCTGGCGCAGGCGCCGCAGTCGATGCACTCCGTCGGATCGATGACGTGCAGCTCTTTGGCCTTGGCGACGACGCCCTTCTGGCCGGCCTCTCCCCAGATGCACGGGACCGGACAGCGCTTGGCGCAAATCGTGCACCCGATACACCAGTCGTTGATGTAGTACGCCATGCTACTTCGCGAGTTCGTACTTGATCACGTTCACCGGGCACCCGACGGCGGCCTCGATGATCTTGTCGGACCACTGGCCCCACTGGTCCTGATGGTCGAGCTTGACCAGCGACGTCGTATCGGTGACGTGGAAGACTTCCGAGACCGTGTCTTCGCACAGATCGCACACGATGCAGCCGGGGATGATCCAAACTTTCGCGACGGAGCCTTTCTCGCCGATCGGCGATTCGACGCCGACGATTCCGGACGTCCCTTCGGCGGCAGCCGTCGCCACGGCGGTCGCTGCGGGAGCGGGGGCGGCCGCCGCGACAGGGGCTGGAGCGGCCGCGGGCTTGGGCGCGGCCGGAGCCGGCTTGGGGGCCGGTTTCGCCGCCGGCTTCTCGGCCTTGGGCTTGGCGTTGGGATTCTTGACGCGGTTCTCCGGCGCGCACCAATCGAGGATCTGCGGCTCCCGCGTATACGAGGAGTTCTCGTACTCATGCGAGTGGAAGATCGCCAGCGTGGGGCACGGATCCGTGCACAGGCCGCAGTACATGCACTTTTGATAATCGACGATGAAGCGGTCGAGGACCTTGCCCGCCTTGCCGGCTTCGCGATGCCAGTCGATCGTGATGCAGTCCACGGGACACGCCTTGACGCACAGGTCGCAGACGATGCACGCGTCCATGTCGCACTTGATGAGGCCGCGGAAGTTCTCGGGCATCGCCCACTTCTCGTCCGGATAGAACATCGTGACGGGTCGCTGCCCCAGATGGCGCATCGTGATGCGCATGCCCACGAGGACGGTGTACACGCCTCGCAGGATATCCCCGGCCCAACGCACGACACCCATCGTCTTCCTCGCGTCAGAGACGCACAATCTTATAACAGCCGTCGATCACACTTCCAAGATCTTCGGGAACCTCGTCAAGTTCCGGCAACCGCTTTTCGTGACCAGTAGCATGTCTTCCAACCGAACGCCGCCCGTCCCGAAGTAGTAAAGCCCGGGCTCCACCGTCACCACCGCGCCCTCCGGAACGATCCCGCCGCGCGGCGTCAGCCACGGCGCCTCATGGAGGTCCAATCCCACTCCGTGTCCGGTTCCGTGGATGAAGCCCTCCAGCTTGCCGTTGCGGGGACGCGTCTTGTAACCGAGGTTCGTGAGATGTTCCTGCACTTGGCGATGGACTTCGCTCCCTTGCACGCCGGCCGCGAGACGGGAGATCCCCAGTTCCTGGGCCTCGCGCACCGCCTCGTAGAGCCGGCGCACCTCCGGCGACGCTTTTCCCTTCACGACCGTGCGGGTCATGTCCGCGAAGTACTGCGATGTAGCGCAACGGGGGAAGACGTCGATGATGATCGTCGTGTCCGGTTTTAGGGGACCCGTGCCGAGATGATGCGGATCGCATCCGTGATCGCCGCACGCCACGATCGTGCCGCGCGCCACGCAGTTGCGCTCCATGAGGGCGAGGTCGATGACGCGCCTCAGGCGTTCGCTCGTGAGGACCTCACGCCCGTCATACAGGCGGCTCCCGCGCGTCTTCGCCCGTCGCAACGTCTCCACCGCCATGGCCATGGCCGCCTCGACGGCCGCCTGCGTCTCTTCGATCGCCCTCAGTTCCTCCGGCAACTTCACCGGGCGCGACTCCCAATAGGCGCCCGCCTTGGGGGTCACGGTGAAGCGCCGGCGACGCAGCTCGTCCGCCAGATGGACGGGGAAATCCGCGGGGACGTTCACCGCCCGCACCCTGAATTCGCGCAGCAGCGCCGCGATCACGTCCGCCGGTCCCGGGGATTGCGCGCCCGCGGTGCGGAGGGCCCGCTCGATTTCGGAGTGCGCGCGAACCTCGTCCACGGTCGCTTCGGCCCGCGCTCGGCCCAGTTCCAGATCGGAGGTCGCGATGATCTTCCGGCGTCCCACCTGCAGGAACACGTAGGGGTCCGGCGTCAGCAAGCGCGTCGCGTAGAAGAGGTTCGCGTCCTTTTCTCCGGCCGCGTACACCAGGCGCGCCTCGGGTGGTTTCATGTCAGTTCATCCGGGCCAGGATTCGAGTCAGCTCGCGGCGCGCGGACGCGTAGTCCGGCTCCAGCTCGAGGGCCTTCATCAGCTCGCACAGGGCCCTGTCGAATTCGTATCGGTGGATGTGGATTCGCGACAGATTGAAATGCGGGTATTGCCGGCAGTCGTAGCGTGGTGCTTTCAAAGCTTTTCTCAGCCAGGGGATCGCCTCGTCGAACCGTCCCAAGTCGATCAGGTACGCGCCGATGTCGTTGTAGGGATTGCCGAACGAGGGATCGATCTCGATCGCCTTCTTGCACTCGTCGATGGCCTCCGTGTACCGGCGCAGGAACGAGTAGGTCCACGCCAGGAAGGTGTGCGCCTCCGCCGTCGGAACCAGGGCGATGGAGCGGCGGTACAGGTCGATCGCTTTTTCCAGCTCGCCGGCCATCTGCGCCTCGTAGGCCTGCCGGAAGAGTCTTCGTGCTTGTTGCTCCTGGCGGTTCATGAAGTCGAATCACGAAACATCGCGGGCGAAATGTCGCGGCGGACGCGCTCGTCCACCTCGTGGATCAGGTCGAGGTTGAGTTTCAGACAGCGGTACTCGACGGGAAAGGCGACGCCGTTGAACGCCAGGGCCGCCAGTCCGACGACCCAATGGACCCACGCGGGCAGCGCCTGCATGTGGGCGCCGCCGCCCAGGATGACGGCCGCTCCCGTCACGATGGGCGCGAAGGTCGCGAAAGGGAAGGTCAGCGCCTTGAAGCGGCGCACCTCCCGCACGATGCGGGCGTTGTCGCCGAGGATCTCCGCGTGCTCCTTGATCTCCCGGCCGCTGCCGATGAAGTGGAACATGGTCATGACGTGCAGGACGGTCACCAGGGTGCCGATCCCCACGCCCAGGAGCATGTGCCAGGAGAAGAGTGCCTGCGCGCTTTCCAGGTGTCCGGCGCGAACCGACTGCGATACGAGAAGCCCCAGGACGAACTCCGCGACCAGCGCCCCCGCGGTCCAGAACGCGAGACCCGCAAAAATGCGATGCATCGCAGGGTACCTTAACGTCGCCGCAGGGCGGATTCAAGCGGGCCGGGGACCGTTCACCCGTTCTCCCGTTCATCCGTTCACCGGTTCGTTCGTCCGACGAAAGCGCGTTCGCGAGCAACCGCAGCTCCCGTCGTTGCAGAAAGCATATAACCGAAGTGCCCCTTTCATGCGCTCGAAGGCGCTTGCGAAAAGCTGTGCTCGGCTGGCGAAGAGAGGATGCCCGCGCGCGCACGAGAAACCCGAAACCGACGAACGGATGAACCGACGAATGAGCGAACGCTTATCGGGCCGATCTTCGTCCGCTGCGCGATCTTCCCCTACTTTGGCTCCGCCCACTCACTCAGGAGCGCCCGAAGCCGAGCGCGCACCTCGGCATCATTGGCCTTGAGCGCCTCCCTCAGGTACGGCGTCGCCCGAAACCCGATGCTCCGTAGATCCGCCTCTGCCGCGTCGCGATCCGCGAGATCGCTGCTTTCGAATCGGGCGACGGCATCGACGACCCGTCTGCGTTCTTCTTCCGTCAACGGGTCGAGCTCCAGGCTCGCGAAGTGCTCGATCAGGAAATCCGGAGGCAATTTCTGCAGCAGCTGTTCCCGTGCCTCTGCGCCGTTTCCCGGCCCCGTTTCCCCTGCCGTGGGGGGCGCAAATATCCCATCTTCCGAACCCTCGGCGATGTCGCGATTATACCAGCGTATCGCCTCATAGTACTTTTTCTCCAGCTCGCACAGTCGCCCCAGCTGGAAGTTCGGCCGCCGTCCAAGCTCGCGGGCTCTCAAGGTGGCCGCGATGGCATGATTGTAATCCGCGACCTTGACGAACAACTTCGCGATCTGCAGGGCGTGCGAGCCATTCACGTCTCGATTCGAAAGATCGATGCGATCCAGCACCCTCCGCACGAACGCATGATCGTCGCCGTTCTGCTGCGCCAGCTCGATGAGCGCGTCCGTACGCGTCAAAAGCCGTCCGTCGATGAGGGTTGTCCCATCCAACAGCGATATCACCCTCTCCAGCGCCTCGTTGGCTTCCGTACCCGCATTTGCCTGCGCCAACAGCCACAGGATCTCCACGTCGTTGGGCGCTCGTTCCCGCGCCGGCCGCCTTGGACGCCCGCGCCAGAATACACGGCACGCGAGGATCGCGCAGCCGCACGTCGGCCATCGCCAGGTAGCTGCCGGGCAACTCCAACCACATCCACATGTGAAAGGCTTCCGGTACGTGGGCGATCTCCACGGAGCTCATACGCCAAGGAAAGCCCGGCAGAACCTTTTCCACCGGCTTGCTCGAAGCGCTCACACGTAGGCCCACATCCCGCCGCCACGAGATACGCAAGGATGTAGGTGTAAAGGCAACGCTCGCCAACGTGTCGTCGTCGCTTTCGAACGTCAAATCCTTCAATGAGGCCGTGTTCTTCTCCATGAGCCGCAGGACTTCTTCGACATTCTGCGGCGCGACCAAGATCACGACAAGGAGCGCGCTCTCGATCACGAACGTCCTCCGTTTCAGTCCGATGCCCGCGCGGCCGGAATCACCCGGCGCCGCTAACGCGGATCATACCGGTTGGCGTACGCTTCGAAGATCGCCTCCAGCTCGCTGAAGGTGAACGGTTCGGCCGACGGCGCCGCAACGGCCTCCATCAAGTGCTCCGGCGAGGAAACCCGCACCAGCGCGCAGGACACGTACTCATTGGACAGTGCGAACAGGATCGCCGCCTGCGCGAGTGTGCGCCGAGGCTTGACGAGCCTGGCGAAACCGGCCACCGCGGCGCCGGGCGGCGTATGGCCCACCCGTCCGGCCAACGCCCCGCCGGCCAGGACCTGGGTGGCGACGACCCCGAGATTCCGCCGGCGCGCCGGCGCGAAGACCTCGCGACTGAGCTGCTGGCTCATCATGTTGTACGGCGCCAGCACGCACGCCACGCCCGTTTCGGGGATCTCCCCGGCCGAACGCGCCCCGACGCCCATGACGCTCGCCTTGTCGCTGAGCCGCTCCAGGACGTACGTCTCGTTGGGCAGCTCCATGCCGAGGACCGCCTCAGGATGGCCGCGCAGGACGCCCCGCAGCGTAGCCTGAACGGCGCCGTCGGAAGACACGAAGAACGTCACCCCTTCGTCCAGCGCGCGACGAGCGAGCCCTTCCGCCAAGGCCGCGTCTGCGGGCAGACGAATACCGATCTCCGACACGCGCCATCCGGACGTCCCCAGTGGCCGCCTTTCCATGTCGAACCGTTCAACAGTTCAAGAGTTCATCCGTTCAAGAGTCCCGTGCTCACGTCTGGCGTTCAGAACGAATGAACGAATGAACTCATGAACAGATGAACGGGTGACCTACTCTTTCGTCGCCGGCACGCTGTAGGCGGCCGCCACCTCAGCCGGCAGGCCTTCCTCCGCGAGCACGTACTGAACCTCCTTGGGGACGTACTTCTCGAGCATGTCCGACAGGAGCGTCGCTTCCTTCATGAGCGCCCGGGAGATCACCACCCGCTGCACCTGATTGGTGCCCTCGTAGATCTGCGTGATCTTGGCGTCGCGCATGTACTTCTCGATCGGATAGTCCCGCATGAACCCGTATCCGCCGAAAAGCTGCACGGCGTTGGTGGTGACTTCCATCGCGACGTCGGTGGCGAACACCTTGCACATCGCCGAGAGCCGGGTCAGGTTGTCGAGCTTCCTGTCGGCGGCGCGAGCGGCCGTGTAGACGAGCTGGCGCGCGGCCTCCACCTTGGTGGCCATGTCCGCCAGCATGAATTGCACCGCCTGGAAATCGATGATGCGCTGGCCGAATTGCTTGCGCTGACCGGCGTACACGAGCGCCAATTCAAGCGCCCCTTGCGCGAGTCCCACCGCCTGCGCCGCGACGCCCGGCCGGGCGTAGTCCAGCGTCCCCATCGCGTGACGGAACCCGTAGCCCGGTTCGCCGCCCAGCACGTTCTCCTTCGGCACGCGCACCCCGCGGAAGTGGCACTCCACGACGGGCACGCAGCGGATGCCCATCTTGTCCTCGGTCTTCTTGAAGGTGAAGCCCGGCGCCCCCTTCTCGACGAGCAGCCCGCTGATGCGGCGCGACTTGGATTGCGGGTCGCTCACCGCGAAGACGGTATAGAGCTGCGCCGCCGAGCCGTTCGTCGTCCACTTCTTCTCGCCGTCGATCACGTACGCATCGCCCGAGGCCCGCGCGCGGCAGCGCATGCTGACCGCGTCGGAGCCCGAGCCCTTCTCCGAGAGACAGAACGCCGCGAGGGTCTCGCCCGCCGCGATCTTCGGCAGCCACTTGCGCTTTTGCTCTTCGCTGCCGCCGATGATGATCGGGAACGAACCCAGCGCGTTGACCGCGAACAGGACGCCCACGCCGCCGCAGGCCCGCGAGAGCTCCTCGACGACGATGCAGAGATTGAGCGTGCGGTCTCCGCCGGCCCCGCCGTATTCTTCGGGGATCCAGACGCGGAACAACCCGGCCTGCGCGATGGCCTTCTGGATCTCCCATGGATACTCCTGAAGGCGATCGTACTTCGCCGCCAAGGGGCGCACGACGCTCTCGGCCACTTGGCGCGCCCGCGCGCGCCATTCCCGGTTCTGTTCGCTGAGCAGTCCTTCCATCGCGGTCTCCTTCGTCATTTCGCGTCCGGCTCGGCGTTCGCCCGCGGGCCGTGCACGAAGCCGGTCTCGTCGGTGAACATCATATAGATCTTCCGGTCTTTGAACAGCTTATAGATCTCCGCGTCGAGCGCCCCCTTCGCGGCCTCTTCGTCGAGGATCTTCAGCGCTTTCTCCACCGGAATCGCCGGCTTGTACGGCCGATCCTTCGCCGTCAGCGCCTCATAGATGTCGACGATCGCCAGGATGCGGCCCCCGATCGGGATGTCTTGACCGGCCAACCCCCAAGGGTAACCGTCTCCGTTCACCTTCTCGTGATGAGACGCGGCGATCTTCGGCACCCGGCGCACCGTTCGCGGCCACGGCACCCTCTTGAGCATCTCCCACGTGTCGACGATGTGCCTCTCGATCTGGCGGCGTTCCTCCATCGTCAGGTTCCCGCGCTGGATCGCGAGGTTCTCGAATTCGCGCTCGGTCAGCAGGGACTTCTCCTGCCCGTCGATGTCGATGAACGTCGCGGACGCGATCTGCGTGAGCGACCGCGTGTCCTCCGGCGTCATGCCCGTCGGGACGTTGACGCGGCGCACCAGCGCGATCCACTCATCCAGGTGACCGTTCGGTTTCCCCTCGCGGCCGAGCCGCTCCTTCCAGTACGCGAAGCGGTAGGCGATCGCGTCGATCTCGCTGTCGAGCAGCTTGTTCCGCTTGTCCAAGACCGCCTCCGGCACGCTGATCTTGCCGATGTCGTGCAGCAACGCCGCGTAGCGCAGTTCCTTGATCTCCTCCTCGGTGAACCGCTCCTCGAACGCGCCCTCGGGCTCCTGATTGATGGCTCGCGCGATCGCGACGGCGTACTCCGTCACGCGCAGGGAATGCCCGTACGTGGTGCGATTGCGTTTCTCCAGCGCGTGCGTGAAGCTCTGGACGAGCCCCTCGAAGCAGGCCTCGATTTCCTCGTAGAGCTTGGCCTTCTCCAGACACACGGCGGCCTGCGAGCCCAAAGCCCGCGCGAGCTCCTCGTCGAACGGATCGAACGCGGCGACCTGCCGCTCCACGTCTTCCTTCGACCCGAGGCGCGCGTCACGATCGTGCTTCTTGTTGATGAGCTGAACGACGCCGATGATGTCGTTATCGCGGTTGCACATCGGGATCGCCAGCATCGACTTGCAGCGATAGCCGCTGGTCTCGTCGAACGCGCGATCGTAGGAGAACGGTACGTCGTCGGGCAGGTTGTACGCGTCGGCCAGGTTGACGATCTCGCCGCTGCGGGCCACGTACCCGGCGATCGTCTTCTTGTCGATCCTCAGCCGCAGTTCCTTGAAGGGAAGCGCGAGGGAGTCGTTTTGCATGACCTTCAGGAGCAGGCTCGGGTTGACCATGTGGATAGTGGGGTCCTTCGCCGTCGCCTGCGGATTGACCTGGATGATGTCCTCGCGCACATACATGGAGCCCGAGTCGGCGTTGGTCAGCGCCCGGCACTCCCTCAAGATCAAGTCCAGCAGGCGAGCCAGGTCGTGCTGCGCGGAAAGGGCGATGGCGATCTCTTGGAGTTTCTCGAGACGTTCCACGAGGCCGCGCACGCCCTGTGGAACCGCCGCGAGGAGTTGCGAGGCCCTCATAGGATCTCCGCCCAGGCCATCTCGCGATTGGCCGCGCAGGCGCTTCCGGACCGGGAAATGCCGATCATCCCCACGGGCACTTCTTGGGGGAACTGCGCGATGCCGCGTTCACACGCGCGGGCGATCCCCTCGCCCTGGGCGATCCAGTCGTGTACTTGCCGGCACAGCATGCGCCGGATGATCTCCTCGCCGATTCCGGTGGCCGCGACCGCCGCCGCCGGACCCGCATAGAATCCGCAGCCGACGAGCGGCGAGTCTCCCACCCGCCCGCGCAGCATGGGGCTGGCGCCTCCCGTCGAGTTGGCGACGGCTAGGCGGCCCTCGCGATCGACGGCGACCGCGCCGATCGTGTCGCAGCCGAAGAGATCCTCGTAGCGTGTCGCGAAGTTCCAGTATCGTTGGATATCGAACGACCGCCAGGCGGCGCGCACATCCTCGCCGCCCTTTTCGAGCGCCGCGCGGATTCGATCGTATCGTTCGCGTACGGCGGGAGTCGGCTGGTAATAGTCGGCGAATCCGCACCGGCGGGCGAACTCCAAGGCGCCCTCGCCGGCCAGAAGGACGTGCGGCGTCTTCATGACTTCGCGGGCCACAAGTATGGGGTTTCTGACGCGCTGGATGGCGGCGACGCCGCCCATCCGGGCTTCAGAGGTCATCAGAGCCGCGTCCATCTCGATCGTGGCGCCGTCCAGGCGCAGCTGCGATCCCGTTCCGGCGTTGAATCGGCCGTCGTCTTCGAGATCGACGGCGACTTCGATGACGGCGTCCAGCGCGCTGCCGCCTCGTTCCAGAATCGACCGTCCCTTCTGGGCGGCGCGCCGGCATCCGTCGGCCCACGCCGGCGGCGAACCGACTCCGCCGTGTACGACGATCCCGCACGTGATCATGGATCGGGAGCCGATTCTAGCTCGCGTCCGGCGGTAGGACAATGAGCCCGACCGGGTCGTCTGTTCTCTCCTGCCTCCACGGGAGGATATGGTATTCTGTAAGTCCATGGCTCACGAAGACGACCTCTTCGTCGCGCGCGAGGCGGTTCAACGCGGCTTGATCAATCGCGAGCAACTGCAAGAGGCTCTTGTCGAGATGTACGAGCAGGAGCGGGCCAGCGGAGGCGAGCGCTGGCCGCTGGGGGTCATCCTGGTTTCGTCGGGGCATTTCCCGGAATCGGTGCTCCTGTCGCTGCTCGCCGAGCGGGTGCAGCCGCACGGCGACAAGCTGACCTCGTCGCAGGCCGAGGACCTGGATCTGGGCCGCCTTCTCGTCCTGACGGGCACGTTGGAGCCGGAGCAGGTCAACGCGGCGCTGGCCCTGCAGATGCAGAAATGGAAACCGGGGGAGCCCTCCAAGCGCGTCGGCGAGATCGTCGTCGAGAAAGGGTGGGCGACGCCGGAGCAAGTTCAACGCGTGCTCTCATATCTGCGCACCGCCGTGATGGTCTGCGCTTCGTGCAAGCGTCGATACGAGGCCATGAAGGCGACGCCTCGTTCGGCGCTGCGCTGCCCCCGATGCGGTGGAACGCTCAGCCGGTCGCGGCAGCTGGCCTTCGACGAGTCCATCCGGTTGCTCGATCAGACGCCGCGGCCCTTCCGTCGCGTCACGCCGGTGCCTCCGGCCGCCGCGTCGGTCGGGGAACAGGCGCTCATCGATCATGCGCTGGCTTTGTACTTGCGGCAGATGTCGCTGGTCCCGCCGGCCTCCATCCGCGACGCACAGCGAATCCAGCTCGAGATGTCGCGCTTCGGTATCGAGGTGGCCTTGTTGGACGTGATGAAGCGTCTGAACATTCTTACGCCTCGCCAGGCGTCGGAGATTCCGCGCATCGATTTCGCGTCGGTGGTGCACGGTCCGGGGTGGACCAACCAGACCGTGCCCGGCTACAAGATCACGCGGAAGATCGCTTCGGGCGGCACGTCCACCATCTTTGCCGCCGAGCCGGTCTTCGGCGGCGGCACGGTGGCGGTGAAGATCCTGCATCCGGAACGCGCCCGCAACGCGACCACGGTGGAGCGATTCAGGCGCGAGGCGGAGTTGCTGGTCCGATTCAGCCATCCGGCGATCGTGAAGGGCTTGGAAACGGGCGTCGTCCCGCCTCCGAAGTCGGGGGCGCCCGAGCTTCATTTCCTCACGATGGAGCACATCGACGCGGCCGCGCTGGACCATCTCATCGAGGCGCAAGGAGCGCTCTCGCCCAGGAACGCGATCCGCATCACGGCACAGTTGGCCCATGGGCTGTCCTACCTGGAGAAACAGGGATTCCTGCACCGGGACATCAAACCCGAGAACGTGCTTGTGGACCGGCAATGTCTGGCGCGGCTGTGCGATCTGGGGCTGGCGGTCGAGAATGCGCTCGCCCGCGGCGGGGCGGCGGAGATGGCGGCGGGCACGGCGGCGTATGCGAGCCCCGAGCAGGCCCGCGGCGCGGCGGACTTGGATCCGGCCAGCGATATCTACTCTCTGGGGCTGACGCTCTTCACGATGCTGACCGGCAAACCCCCTTTCGCGGGAGAGACGGCCGAGGAGATTCTGAAGAATCGGTTCGGCGAAGGCCGTTCCGGGAGTCCCGAGCTTTCGACGGTCTCCGCGCCGTCCGGGGTGCAGGTCCTGCTGACGCGGATGCTGGAGCCCGACCGGCAACAGCGCCTCGACAATTATCCCGAACTACTTGAGGCGCTCAGGCATGTGTGAGCCGCCCGTAAGAAACACGGATTGCAAGACGTGCCAACTGAAGAGCGAGCACTTCAGGGGCTCTTTCGCGCCGATTCAGATGCGCTGACCTCTTTCATTCCTCGAAAGCTCTGCGGTTACAAATGGACTCTTCGCGAGAGGTTCAGCCGAGCTTTCGCGCGACCAGCAGGGCGGTGGCTCGTCGGCCGTCGTCCTCCTCTCGGTAAAGGACCTCTTGCAGCGGGAACATCCGCCGCAGCTCGCCCGGTTCCAAGAGGAACTCGCGCCGCAAGGCGGAACCATACTTGAGGTGCTCGGTCGTGTAGCTCTGGAAGAAGAGCGTTCCTCCCGTGCGCAGCAGCGCCGCCAGTTCGCGCGTGATCGCGCGCTCCACGAAGTAGGTGCACACGATCAGGTCGAACGGCCCGCGAAACGGGAGGAAACACGCGTCGGCTTGGACGATCTGCACGCGGGTTCTGAGTTCCTCGGCGCGAGCTCGCGTGCGCCGCACCGCTTCGTCGGAGATGTCGCACGCGACAACGTGCCAGCCGGCCAGCGCCAGCAGTGCCGCGTTTTCGCCGGTGCCGGCGGCTACATCGAGCGCTCGGCCGCGGGTCAGGCGATCCTGGAGCATGAGCAGTGAGATGTTGAGACCTTCGGGAAGCCGACCCGTTCGATACTTCTCGTTCCAGCGCTTCCGGTCGGAGTGCATGCGGCGGGACATCGTTTCATGTCGCGCCGGGCCTGTCAAAGGGTCGAAGGAGGTTCGAATCGCGTTCGGTTCTCTTCTCCGCATCCTCCGGTGCTGAAGTCCGGCTCAGGGTTCCCTGCTACCCTCTGAGTCGTCGCGTCGCTCGGCCCCCAGCGCCGACAGCGCCTTCGTCGCCTCGGGATCGCGGGCCTCCAGGGGCACGAGCGCTGCGTAGCGCTTGAGCTCCTCGACGGCGCGATCCTTGTCTTGAAGATCCAAATAGGCCCACGCCAGGTTCAGTCGTGCCGGCGCGAAACTCGGATCGCCCCCGCAGGCGCGCGTGAAGCATTGGGCGGCCTTGGCGGGCTGTCCGACCTTGAGATAAAGCACGCCGATGTTGTTGTAGGCCGGCGCCGAGGCGGACTGCGCCCGGGTGGCCTCCGCATAGTGCTCCAGCGCCTCGACCCAGCGGCCTCGTTCCTCTTCGAGCACCCCGAGATTGAAGTGAGCGTCGGCAAAGGACGGGTCAAGCCGGGTCGCTGCCTCGTAATCGGCGGCCGCTTCCGAGAGCCGACCCAGCGCTTGTCGCACGACCCCGCGATTGCACAGCACCGCCGCGTCACGCGGCGCCAGCTCGACGGCGTGGTCCAGAAGCGCCTGCGCCTTTTCCAGGTCGCCGGCCCGGCGAAAGCCGTCCGCCCCCGCGGTGACGACGGCGACATCCGTGCAAGCGCGCGCCAACTCGAAGGCGTGCTGGGCTTTCGTGCCGCCTGTCGCCGCCGCCAGGCGAACACGCAGGCGCGTCACTTCCGCGGAGTCCGAATCGAAGACCCCAAGGATCGAAGCGGCTTCCGCCGGACGGCCTTGCCGTTCCAGAGTGAGAGCGAGGTTGAAGCGGGCCTGTTCGTGCCCGGGCGCCAGCTCCAGGGCGCGGCGATAGGAGGCGGCGGCCTTCTCGAGATCGCCGCGCTTCAGGTGGATGTTGCCCAGGTTGTAGTGGGCGTTGGCCGAAGGAGCGGCCGCGACGGCGGTCTCCAGGCATTCCTGGGCCTCGTTCAACCGGCCCGCATGAAACTCCAGAATGCCGACGTTATTGAGCGCCTCGACCCGCTCCGGATGGTGCTTGAGGAACTCCCGGTAGGCGCGAATCGCGGATGAACGATCCTCGCAGGCGAGATACCCGTCGCCGATCTTCTTCCACAGATCCGTTCGCGAGGGGCAGAGCTGGAGGATCTTCTCGTAGCACGCGACGGCCTCGGAGGGCCGCGTCTTCTCCGACGCCGTCGCGTCTTCCAGGAGTGCGACGACCTGGATTTCCTCGAGGTTCAAGTGCTCGTCTTCGATCGGCGGCGCGGCGGCCATCTGCGCCGGCGGCGGAGCGGCCGTTCGGGGGAGGTCCGGCGGAGAAGGGCGTCCGACGCGAAGGCCGATGAGCACGCCCGCAATCGCGATCAACGCCAGGATCCACGCGACGTGCAGCGCATTTCGCCACCACCGCCGCCGGCGGAGTCGTGCCGGTGCCGCGGGACCGGGGAGGGGAATGATGATCTCGAAAGCGGGTTCATCGGCCGCGTGTGCGTTCATACGGTCACCTTCACGCTGGAGCCGCGGATCGGTCCTTGTAGATCTCGCTGATCTCGGTGACGAGGTTCGACTTGATCGATTGGATGCGCGTCTCGATGAGGCGGGAGAGCTCGGATTCGTCGAGCATGACGCTCTTGCGCACCGTCTTGAGGTACCCGTTTTCGAACGCGATGCGCAGTTGAACGGAGGCCTCCGCTTTCTCGCGTCCGATCGTGTCCAAGTCACACTCGGCGCCGGGGGCGAACTCGACCCCCAGACCGGGGAATTTGAGGATGCCTTTGAGCTGGTTGACGGCGGTCCACATGGTCGTTTCCTCCTAAGGCTCGAAGATTTCGCTCTGAGGATCGGAACGCGACGGTACGAACCGGGTCGCCGCGCGAAGGGGCGGTCCATGCCGTGCCTCGGGGGCGGTTCGCGAAGGAGCCGGGACGGCTCGCTGCATCATGGATCGCAACGCGCGGGCGAAGTCGTCTTCGCCGCATCGCTGGACGTAGCTCGCCAGGGCCGAAGAAGCGCCCGGCGGATCGCCGGCGACGTGAAACGCAAACGCGGCGGCCGCGTGCCTGTGCGGATCGTCGTCGTCCGGCGTTTCCGCGCTCGCCTTTCGGGCCAGCTCCGCCAACTCGGCTCGCGATCGGAAGAGGTCCGTCGGCTCGAGGCGCAACCGCGCGAAGTCCGCGCAGAGGGTCTGTGCCCGTCGCAATTCCAGCCCCGCATACGTGGGGTCGCCGTGGGCCAGCAGCGCGAGCGCGAAAGGTACGCGGATCGCCTCGTGGTCGCCGGGTTGGAGCAACTTGCTGCGGTACGCGACGACCGCTTCGAGGGCGCGTCCCTCGCGCATCAAGGAGTCCGCTTCTTCCAGTTGGTGCTTCTTGGAGAGCTCCGCGTACGGAATCGCCGTCGCTTCCGGAGCCGTTTGCGCCATGAACGCCAGGACGAACGACATCATCGCGCGCCTCTCTGGAGCCGAGCCCATTCGAAATCCTGAACCTGGATCGTGCGGCCGTCTTTAAGGGCCAAGGCGTCGATCCGGATGATCCATGCGCCGAACGCGGTCTTCGTGAAAGTCGCGTCGCAGGCCGTCACGTCCTCAAGGGTCACGCCGACGTGTCGCGCGCACTCCGCCTCCTTCCATCCGAGGTAGGCGGCGGATGCGGGCTTGAGCAGCTGCGCCACGACGAGCTCTTCCGAGGCGATTCCGACGTGCCGCGCCGCCTCGCGTCGGAAGTCGTCGAAATAGGGAGACGTCCGGTAGATGACGCGATTGCTGAAGTTGCGGATGTAGGTGAAGTCGTTGCTCCTGCCGTAGAGATCGTGGTCGGGATCGATGGTGACGTAGAATTTCCGGCTCTTCGGATAGGCGATGAGTTCCATCCCGAAATACCGCATGATTTCCAGATTCTCGGCGGGAGTGTTGTCCTTGAACCGGAGTTTGGGCAGGTAGAGGCCGTCGGCGCCTTCCGTGGTCATTTCGCGCGCGAGGAATCGGCGGTACTCGTCCAAGGTGGCGATCG
>JACPRB010000120.1 GCA_016190155.1 Planctomycetota bacterium | reverse complement strand
GGACACTTGATCTTGCTCTCCGAGGAAAGGACGTTCGGCGTGCAGCCCAGGTGCGTGCAGGTGACGTCCAGCGCCACCATCGCGGGCTTCTTGTTCCAATCCTGGCTCAGCTTCACCATGAAGGCCTTCTGCGACTGCTTGAACCGTTCGTCGGGCTTGTCCCACTCGTAGTCCTCGAGCCGGCCCGCCTTGAAGACCTGCGGCGGCTCGAAGAGCACGTTGGGCAGCATGAACCGCAGCAGCGCCACGCCGCCCACGCCGTTGGCCACCGCGAATGTGCCCCACGCCACGCCCGCCCACGACATCAGGAAGCTGCGCCGCGTCACCGCGCGCGGCGGGAACTCGGCCACCACCTGATAGCGCGGCGGACCGACCTTGGCCGGCAACGTCGCGGGGCCGTTCTCTTCCGACATGGCTACCTCTTCTCGATAACCCTGAGCGTCTTCATGGCCGCATCCCGCACGCCGATGTCCGGATCCCCGGCCGCCAGCGATTCCAGAGCCCCGACGGACGCGGCATCGCCCAGCGCGGCGATCCCCTGGCACCCCATCTGAAGGGCGTACGCGATGAGCGCCGGCGCGTTGGCCGCCGTTGCTTCGCCGATCCCTCCGGGTTCCTTGAAACCCGAGGTCACGATCTGAGTGATATAAGCGCGGTCGAGCATACGCCTCAGGATCGGTGCGCCTGACGCATCACGCAGATAGAAAGCGAGCACGAAAGCCGCATTCCATTGAACTTCCGGGCGCTCGTCTCCGAGCCTGCCCTTCAGCGGCTCCACGGCCTCGGGCACGGCAAGCGCACCCAACGTGAACGTGGCGTACTTTCGCACGATGCTCGAAGGATGGTCAAGCAATTTGACCAGATCGGGCGCCGCTTCGGGATCCCTCAGCGCCCCGATGGCGTCGATGTAAGCGGCCTTCGCTTCCGCCACGTCCTCCGTCCGCAACGCCTCCAACAACACGGGCGTCCCTCGCGTGTCGCCCAGGAGTCCCAGGCAGCGCGCCACGAGGGCACGCGTCTGACGGCTCTCCGCATCCGTGCCTTTGAGCGATGTGAACACGTCGATGATCGGCGCCACGAGCGCCGGATCCCGTCGATCCTCATGGACTTGTCGCCGCAGTTCCGCGACGAGCTGCGCGGCGGCGTGCTTGCGCGCCAGCGGACCGCCCTCCTTCAATTCCTGTACCCATTCCCGGGGCGTCTGCCGGCCTCCGACGAGATACGTAAAAAAGAGGTAGATGCCGACGCAGCTGAGAACGATGAGCAAAGGAACGAGGAAGAATTGAAGCGATCGAGTGAAAATCGTCCCGACCGGCGTCTTGTCTGCCGCTTCCTGCGCGATTTGCATGCGCAAGGCCCGGTCCGCTTCCGAAGATGGCTCGTCCACAGCCCACCCTGTCCCACTCAAGGTCGAGTAATATTATCGACTGAGGAGCGCCACGTCAACCTGTCAATGGATACTCCAGCGCCTGAGGAGCCTGAGGGCCGCAACCATCGGCATAGCTCAAACAAGAGGTGAAACCGCTGCAACCTCATCAAACGCCAGAAAAGCGCGTCTTCTCTGCGTCCTCATCCCGACCCCCACCCCACTACCCCTCCCGCTTCGCCCACCATCGCCAGAATTCCGTCTCCACCCGGTAAGGCACCTTCTCCAGCTCGTTCCACTCCTCGCCTCCCTCCGCGAGAACCGCCCCGCGCAGGTAGTACTCCAGCCAGTACGACACCTGCCCCTGCCCTCGCACCTGCAGCGTGTGCGACGTCTCGTGCAACAGCAACGCCGCCAACATCTCCGCAGACCGCCACTTCCCTTCCAGCGTGAAGAAAAGCGTATTGGCGATCGACACGTCGACCGGCCGCCGGTAGACATCCCGCACCGCGCCCACCGAGAAGCCGTCGATCCCCTCTTGCGCGCTGAAGTCGAATTGCGACAGGAACGTCATCCCGCACGTCACGTAGAGGCGCATCCGAAAGCCGTCGCCCGCGTCCGACTCCACCGTGAGCTTGCCGTCCTCCGACGCGCGGAAACGCCGCCCCGGCGGAAAATGGTGGTTGTCCTCCGAGTCGATGAAGCGATTCGCCAGTTCCACCGCTTGCTCCACCCGCTCGTAGAGCCGGCGCTCCAGCGACCCTCGCGCCGACAAGGCGAATCGCCGCAACGGGATCTCCCGATACGTGTCCCGCCCCGCGGCCGCCGCTTGCCCCACCACGGCCTCGTAGTCGATCCTCACCGGGCCATGGCAGCCCAGAATCAGGATCACGGGAATCGCCGTCATCCTGAATCGAACCATGCCGAAAACCCGCGATTGTCCCTACGCCGGCTCTTCGTCCTTGGGAACCTCGACCTTCTGAACCCCGTCGTCCTCGTCCTCCACCACCCGCGCGCTCGAGACCAACCGGTCGCCTTCTTCCAGACGGATCAGCCGCACCCCCTGCGTGTTGCGCCCCATCAGCCGCACATCCTTCACCGCGATGCGCACGACGATCCCGCCCTGCGTGATCATGATCAGACCGTCCTCCTCGCTCACCGCCTTCAGCCCGATCACCCGCCCGTTGCGCTCCGTCACCTTGATGTTGATCACGCCCTTGCCGCCGCGCGACTGCACGCGGTATTCCTCGATGGCGCTGCGCTTCCCGTACCCCCTCTCGCAGGCCGTCAAGATCGTCTCACCCGCCCCGGGGATGATCATATCGACGACCCGATCGCCCTGTTCCAACTCGATGCCGTAGACCCCATACGTCGCGCGCCCCATCGGCCGCAAGTCCCCCTCCGAGAAGTGAATCGACATGCCGTCGGCGGTCCCCAACACGATCTCGTTTTGGCCCGTCGTCGTGGCCACCCCGATCAGCTTGTCCCCCTCCTCGAGATTGATCGCGATGATGCCGCTCGGCCGCGGATTGCCGTAGGCCGCCAACTCCGTCTTCTTCACCAACCCGCGCTCCGTCGCCATCACCAGATAGCCCGACTCGAAGCTCTTGACCGCGACGACGGCCGTGATGCGCTCCTCATGCTTGCCCTGCTCGGAAGCCTTGATGCCCAGGAGTATGTGAAGCGGCTTTCCCCGAGCCGTCCGGTCGAGCTGCGGCAGCTCGTACACCTTCTTCCAATAGCACTTGCCGCCTTCCGTAAAGAACATGAGATAGTCGTGCGTCGACGCAATGAACAGACGCTCGATGAAGTCCTGTTCCTTCGTGTCCGCCCCGATGATGCCCTTGCCGCCGCGCTTCTGCCGGCGATAGCTCGCCAGCGGAACCCGCTTGATGTACCCGAGGTGCGACATCACGACGACCATGTCCTCCTCGGCGATGAGGTCCGCCTTCTCGAACGTCTCGGCCTCCGCCGCTTGGATCTCCGTGCGGCGCTCGCCAGAGCTCTTCTTCAGCTCGAGGAGATCCTCCCGGATGATCGCCAGGACGCGCTTCGGATCGGCCAGGATGGCCTTCAATTCCGCGATCTTCTTCCGCAGCTCCTCCAAGTCGGCGCGCAGCTTCTCCCGCTCCAACCCCGTCAGCCGCGACAACGTCATCCGCAGGATCGCGTCCGCCTGAATGTCCGTGAAGGCCCACCGCTCGATGAGTCCCTTCTTGGCCGTCGCCGGCGAATCGGACGCGCGGATCAGCGCGATGATCTCGTCGATGACGTCGATGGCCTTGACCAATCCCTCCAGGATGTGCGCCTCGCGCTCCGCCTGCTCCAACAGGAACTGCGTGCGCCGGCGGATGACCTCCTGCCGGTGATCCAGGTACGCCTGCAGCATCTCCTTGAGCGACAGGACCTGCGGGCGCTGGTTGACCAGCGCGATCGTGATGATCGAGAACGTCACCTGCAGCGACGTGATGGCGTAGAGCTGATTGAGCACGACGTCCTCGTCTTCGCCCTTGCGCACCTCGATCTCGATGCGCATCCCCTCGCGGCCGGAAAGGTCGCGCACGTCCTGGATGCCCGTGATGTGATCTTCCTTGACGAGCTCGGCGATGCGCTCGATGAGCGCGGACTTGTTGACGTTGTAGGGGATCTCGTCGATGACGATGAGCGTCTTGCCGCGATGGTCCTCCGTGTGGACCTTACCGCGCAGCGTGATCTGGCCGCGCCCGGTCTCGTACGCTTGCCGGATGCCGCCGATGCCGCACACGATGCCCCCGGTCGGGAAATCCGGGCCTTTGACATGCTGCATCAGATCCGCCGTGGCGGCCTCCGGCTTCTCGATGAGCAGGATCAAGGCGTCGCACACCTCCGCCAGATTGTGCGGGGGGATGGACGTGGCCATGCCGACCGCGATGCCGGTGGCGCCGTTGCACAGCAGGTTGGGGAACTTCGAAGGGAGCACGACCGGCTCGTCGCGCGTGTCGTCGTAGTTCCGGGCGAAATCGACGGTGTTCTTCTCGAGGTCGTCCAGCATCGCCACCGCGAACCCGGTCATGCGCGCCTCGGTGTAGCGCATCGCCGCGGGGGGATCGCCGTCGACCGTGCCGAAGTTCCCCTGGCCCTCCACGAGGAGATAACGGGTGGCGAAATCCTGCGCCAGGCGCACCAGCGTGGGATAGATCACGGCCTCGCCGTGCGGGTGATAGTTGCCGGAGGTGTCGCCGCAGATCTTGGCGCACTTTCGCGGCTTGGCGCGCGGGCCGAGCCCGAGATCGTTCATCGCGATGAGCACCCGACGTTGGGACGGCTTCAGCCCGTCGCGCACATCCGGGAGCGCGCGAGCGACGATGACGCTCATCGAGTAGTTGAGATACGAGTCCCGCATCTCGTCTTCGACGGGCTTGGCGATGATGTTCTCGCCCGGGGGGGGCGGTACCGCAGCGGTGGTCTTGTCGTCCGACATGGGTCGCGCATTATAGCAGCACCCGGTGCCGAGGATCGAGTAGATAGTAGGCCGTCATCTTGCCGATATACGCTTGAGGAGCACGGTGTTCACGAGAGGGGCATGGGTACAAGGCATCTACCCGGCATGACCGCCTTGCTGGGAGCGGGTATCCTGGCGGCGGCCGCCCCGCTCTCCCGCCCGTCCGCGGATGCCCGCGAGGAAGACCTGACCCATCGCATCGCCGCCCTGGAGGCCTCCCTCGAACGCCTGCGCCGCCGGCCGTCCCCGGCGGACATGGCGCGCGCCATCCTCGCGCCGTCCGTACAGGTCGACGCCAAGGCAGGCGCCGGCGGCGGGACGATCATCGTCTCGCGCCTCGAAGATGACGATGCCTACGCCGGCTACGTTCTTACCGCCTTCCACGTCGTCGCGAAGGCCGTCCCGGGATCTCGAAAGCCTCGTCCCGTGGAGATCACCCTCTATCGCACCGACGGGGCACCCGATCAGCGCGTCGAGGGCGCCCTCGTACTTTGGGACGAGAAGAAGGATATAGCGTTGTTGAAGCTCCGCACCCCGCACCTTCTCCCGACCGTTCGATTGCCTTCGCGAGAGCGTCTGCGTCAGATCGGAGTTTTCACCCCCGTCTATGCCGTAGGCTGCCCGCTGGGGCACGCCCCCCTCCCCTCCAAGGGCGAGATCTCCACCTTGCGCAAGGAGGTCCAGGCAGAGCGCTTCTGGATGATGAACGCGCCTACCATCTTCGGCAACTCCGGCGGCGGCGTGTTTCACGCGGAGACGCTCGAGTTCATCGGCGTTTCAACCATGATCTGCACCTTCGACAACCCCACCGCCACTCCGGTCCCCCATCTGGGCATCCTCTTGCCTCTCGAATCGATCATGGATTGGCTCACGGCCCACGATGCGGGCTTCCTGATCGATCCCGACACCCGGTAGCCAGGCACAGGAATTGTTCTCCTTGTGTACTATCTACTCACTACTCGCT
>JACPRB010000126.1 GCA_016190155.1 Planctomycetota bacterium | reverse complement strand
GCACGCCCACCGTTGCCACGAGCCCCAGCACAACGCCGATGACCTTGCCGAGGACGGGATGCGCCTGGGCGAACGAGGCGAAGCTCTGGATCACCTTGGCGACCCAACCCGCCGCGCCGGAGAGCGACGTGAGAAGCGGCTGGCCGATGGCGATGGCCAGGTTCTTGATCGAGACCCAGAGCACGTTCGCCTGCTCGACCAGCGTCTCCATCTTCTGGCTGAAGGCGAGTTGGGTTGCGCCGCCCTTGGTGAGCTCCCCGCGCCAGCCTTCCAGCACGTCGAGGTTGGTGTTGAGGAGGCCGGAGAGTTTGGAGAAAGCCTCTTCGCCGGCGACGGCCTTGAGCACCGCTGCCTTCTGGGCGTCGTTCATGCCCGTCATGCCGCGCTGCATGTCCTTGAGGATGTCGACCAGCGGCCGGAAACTGCCTGTGGTGTCGAAAGTCGTGACGCCAAGCTTCCGAAGCGCCTTGGCGGTTTCTGTGGGCGGCTTGGCGAGACGGAGGAGCAGGATGCGGAACGCGGTTCCGGCCTTCGCGCCCTTGACGCCCTTGGAGGCGAAACCCGCGAGCACCGTGGCGACGTCCTCCAGAGGAATGCCCAGGCCACCAGCGGCCGAGCCCGCCTCGCGCATGGACTGCACGAGCTGGGGAACGGTCAGGGTCGAGAGCTTCGATGCCGTGAAAAAGACGTCCGCGACGCGGCCCGCCTCGGTCATCTTGAGCGAGAACGCGTTGACCGTGTCGGAGAGGACCTCGACGGCGTCCGCCGGGGCGAGCCCCACGGTCTTCGCCATCTTGAGCGCCGTCTCGGAGAGGGTATCGAACTCCGGCGTGAGGGCCGCCGCTCCCGTCGAAAGCACCTGGTAGAAGCCCTCGGCCACGGCGTCGGCGGAGATCCCGAGCTTCGTGGAGAGCCGGAGGGCCGACTCCGTCATGCCGCGCTCCATCTTGGCGAAGGCTTCGCCCGTCTCTCCAGTGAGGGTGAGCGAGTTGCGAATCTGTTCCTGGAGCGTGGCCGCGGGCTTGACGACCGAAAAGAGCGCCGCGCCGGCCGCCGCGCCCATCGCGGTCAGGCCGATCCCCGCATCCCGAAGCTGCCGGAAGCCGCGTTCGAGATCGACCACCCGCTTCTGCGAGGCCTCGGCCTCCTTGCCCAGCTTTTCGATGCCACCGAGCGCCGCCTGGACTCCCTTGGAGGCCTCGTCGCGCAGCCGAAGCACGATGCCCAGTGTGAACGTCTCTGCCATCTATCGCCCCTTGCCCTTCATGCTTCTGGCGATCTCCTGGTTGATCTTCCGGATCTCCTCCAGCCACAGCCGCCGCTCGCGCCGCGACAGGTCCATGCACTCGCGCTTCGCCCAGTGAAAGTGGAAGGCGATGACGGCCGCCTCGCGGTACACCGGCCCCATCGAGAAGTCGAACGCGCCGGCCAGAACCGTCGCCCCCAGGAAGCGAAGGGCGGCGCGGCCTACCGGGCGAAAAAATCCGAGATGTCGAACGTCGCCTTGAACTTGTGCGAGCAGGACGGACACTCGACATCGATGTCCATCTCCGGCCCGCCGTCGATCTCCTTGAGCTTGAGGATCAGGAAGTCCCGGTCGCTCTTGAGCATGCGGCCCGTCACGTGGGTGCCGATGTCCTTGGACTCCAGCGTTCCGAGGTGCGTGATCACGCGCGCCAGGAGCGCCGAGAGCATCTTGGCGGGGTTGCTCTTGAGCTGCGGGTTGAGCATGGCTTCCTGGTCCGCGCCCGTGATTTCCCGCAGGGTGACCTCGCGGTGGACCTGGCCCTTCTCGTCCATGTAGCCCTTGGGCAGGGTGAACGTGTATTCCCCCGCCGCCGTCGTGTCGTTGGTCATGTTCTTGTTCTCCTATTCGCTGAAGGCTGAAGGCCGGACAACCAGCTCAAGGCCCTCGTGCTGGATCTCGACCGTCTCGACCGCGTTCTCGGAACTTGACGCATCGAACTCGGGAGCCGTGAACTTGGAGGGCCATGCGTCGCGCACGATCCAGCGTTTGACCTCCTCGCGGGACTCATTCTGCTGGATGATCTGGATCGACTTGCGATTGCCCTGCGCGCCCTCGCGCTTGACGCTCTGTCGCCACTCCCAAAGCTCGGCGTCAGCCGTAGAGCCCATCTCGAGCACGATGGGGGCGTAGGAGTTCAAGCCCGCGAGCTTGCGCACGGTCGAGTTGTCTCCGCCCTCCCGGTACTCGCGGACCTCGGTCTCCTCTTCGAGGCCCGAGCAGGTCATGAAGCCTGCCCGCCGGAGGGCGTCGATCTCGACCACGAAGTTGTATCTGGGGAACGGGTCTACTCTTGCGTTGGCCATTCTTCCTCCTCCCTACACGAGCTCGATGATGGACTTGCCGCCGTCCCACTGGCCGACGCGGAAGATCACGAACTCGGCGGTCTCGACGATGTTGACCCCGATCTCCGTGATCACCTGGCCGGCCTGCCGCACCTCAGGCGGATTGGTCTCCTCGTCGCTCTTCACGAAGTAGGCCTCCTCCTCGGACTTGCCGAAGATCGCCCCTTCCAAGAACTGGCGCCGCAGGAACCCCGAAATGGTGCGCGTGAGCTTGCGCCAAAGGACCTCGTCGTTGGGCTCGAAGACGGCCCACTGAGTGCCCTCGGCGATGGACTCCTCCAGGAACATCAGAAACCGGCGCTTGTGGACGTACCGGAAGTTCGGGTGGGAGGACATCGTGCGCGCGCCCCAGACGCGGATGCCCCGGCCCTTGAACGGGCGGATCACGTTGACGCCGGCGGGGTTCAGGAACTCCTGCGCGCCGTCGGTCACGCTCCGCGCGACGCCCACCGCGCCGCGCAGGGTCTCAGTGGCCGGGGCCTTGTGGACCCCGCGCTCCGTATCGGTGCGGGTGAAGATCCCAAGGACGTGGCCGGAGGGCGGCACGAGAAGCGGCCGCTCCGTCAGCGGGTCGTTGATCTCGATCCAGGGGTAGTAGAGGTAGGCGTAGGAACTGTCGAAGTTCTCCCGGAAGGTCTTGACGGCGGTGGGCTCCAGCTCCGGCGGCGCGTCCACGGCGTAGCCCACGTCGGTGCGGCCCTCGCAGTAGTCGATGCCCGCCTGGACGACGGCCTGGGAGGTCCGCCCGGGGATAGAGAGCGAGTTGATCTCGTCCACCTCGTCGAAGGCGGGAAGGCTCCCGATGAAGTCGGAATCAGTGATGTCGTCGATGCCGTCCGCTCCGCCGGTGAGGGCGGTGCCGCTCGTGACGGCCGGGCGGTTGTCGGGGGCGGCCGTCGCGCTCTCCTGGTCGGCGACCTGGATGAAGTTGGAGCGGCCGTTCACGACGCGCTCGACGTACCGCTCGGCTTCCGGGTCGAGCGAGAGGTCGTCCCACGTCTCGACAACAGCGCCCTGGTCCTTGACGACGAGCTTGAATTCGGTGGCCGGGCTCTTCGTCCCATCGGCGACGTCGAGCGTCAGCTTGTTTCCCCAGTCGCCTTCGTTCAGGGCCTGGACGAGGAGCGTGTCGGCGGGGGTGGCATTCCGATCCTTCAGCGTCACCTTGGCGATGTCGGCCGAGTCGGAGGCGACGCGCGTGACGTAGCAGCGGCGGCCCTTGTTCAGGAAGAACCCGAAGATCGCGTAGGTCAGGAATGAGTCCTTCCGGTAGGAGCCGAAGTGCTTCTCGAACTGGGTGAAGTTCGTGATGAGCTTGGGCTTCTTGAGCGCCCCCTTCGTGGCCACGCCGAGGAAGGCCGCCGTGGTCGTGCCCACCCCTTCGAGCGGGAAAGCTCCGGAGGGCACCTCCTCGACGAAGACCCCGGGGCGCAGGTATTCCTTGGCCATATTTCCTCCTCTATCGCTTGCAGCCGACCCGCGCGATGACCTCGCGGACCAGGGGGATCTCCTCGGCAATCTCCCGACCCGTGAAGGCCACCTTTAGCAATCCTGCCCAGAGCGCCGCCTACCACTGGAGACGGCACGGTGCCCCCAAGGGGATGACATTCCTCCAGTACACTCAAGATGCGACGGCGTTCTTCAAGACCCACCGGCATGATGGTCGAGCAGTGGTGGACTTGTCGGGAAACCCTGCCCTCCTCATCGAGCAGGAAGGACGTCGTGGCCTCTTCACAAAGGAAGGTAAGATCATCTACTACCAGCCGTAGGAGCCGTGACTACTTGGAGCGCCCTCTCTCCGATACCGCGGAGTTGACCATTCGGAGGACGGTGCGCTGAACTCGCTGCGGCAGCGCCAGAATCCTGCGGAACTTCTTCCAAAGCCATTCCTCCTGCTGACTCCGCTTGCCGTTCCGCCTCAGCGACTTGAGCCCCAAGAGCTCGTCCGTCGTTACCTCGAGCGCCTTCGCCAGCGCCACGATCGAGTCCGCCGACGGAAAGCCCGACTGGACTTCGTAGTACGAGATCACCCTCTGCGTGGTCCCGATCTTCTGGGCCAACTGGGCCTGAGAGAGTCCTCGGGCCCTTCGCAGAGCAACGATTCGTTCGCCAAATGCAGATCCAGGACGTCTGACCTTGGGCATCACACCAACCGATTATAGGCGTCATTCCGAGACCCTCTCCGGCGGAGCTGTTGCCGCTTGACGCTATACATGTAGTGTATTATAATCGGTTACAGAACGCGACAGCTTTCGGCCTTTCGGCCCCGGCAATTTCCCTTGACAGGGTTTTGGAGAGAGGGGGAATCATGCCCGAGAACCTCGATCTGGCCCTCCTGGCTCGTGTCCACGAGCTCTACCGCGCCGCGCTCGCGGAGGCTCCTCAGGAAGCCCGGCGGTGGCTCGCCGAGCGGGGAATCGGAGACGCGCGCCTTCTGGAACGCTTCGCACTCGGCTTCGCTCCAGGCACGCTCAAGAAGATCCTCTCCGTCAACAAGAGCCCTCAGCGGGCATTGCGGGATCTCGGGATTCTCGCTGGAGCCGGTCGAGGCTATGAACATCTGGCCGGCTGCGTCGTCATTCCACTCACCGATACGACCGGCCGGGTCGTAGCCCTCGTCGGATATCCCTTGGATGGTTCCGCGCCGCGCCACGCAGGAATGCCCGGCGCGGTCTTCAACTGGGCGGCGATGAAGAGTCATCCGCGCGTCCGGCTCTTCTCCGATCCCCTCATGGCGCTCGAGCAACTGGCCACGGGGGATGAGGCGGCGGTCGCTCTCGCTCAGAACCAGTGGACCACGCTGACAGATGCGACCTTCCGGGAACTCGCGCCCCACCAAGTCGACGTCGAGAATCTCGACCGTCGCAAGGAGATCGCCCAGCACCTCGCCAAACTCGGCATCGGGAAAAAGGCTCTTCCCGCTTCACCGGCGACTACAGATCAAACGGTCGAGAACGGCTTCTCTGCCCTCTTCGGCAGGCGTCGATATCTCGTTCAGGCGATCAGCCAGGACAACCCTCGACATCTACGGGCGCTGGTCCGTGCCATCGGCTCGACGCCCGGCCGATTCCACCTCGATGCGCTTGATCTCTACAGCGCTCGCGATCGACAGGCCTTCGTGCGGGAGGCCGCGCTCCTCTTTGGCGAAGATCCCTCACTTGTCGAGGCCGACCTTGGGCGGATCATTCCCCTCGCCGAAGACCACCTTGCCCGCCGGCCGGGATCGGCGACCGTCGAGATCGGCGAAGAGGCAAGGAACGAGGCGCTGGAGTTCCTCCGCGATTCCCGGCTCCTCGATCGAATCCTGGAAGACTTCGAGAAGCTCGGGCTTGTCGGCGAGGAGCCGAACAAGCTCGTGGGATATTTGATCGCGGTCTCCCGCAAGATGGACGAGCCCCTTTCGATGCTCATCCTCTCCCGGTCGGCGGCCGGAAAATCGACGCTCGCCGAGGCGATCGCAACGCTCACCCCACCGGAAGACACGATCCGCCTGACACGCCTGACGGGACAGGCCCTCTTCTACCAGAAGCATCAGAGTCTCCGGCAAAAGCTCCTCGTGGTCGAAGAGGAATCCGGCGTCTCGGAAGCGGAGTATCCGCTTCGGATTCTCCAATCCGCCAAGCGCTTGGCGGTCGCCACCTCGCGTGGTTCCCACGAAGTCGAAGGGCCCGTCGCCGTCATCGTCACCTCCACGTCGACGGAGCTGACCGACGAGACGAAGAGCCGGTTCCTGGTCACGAGCGTCGACGAGAGCCGACAGCAGTCCCGCGCGATCCTCGAGGCGCAGCGCAAGCGCGAGACAGGGGAGGCCGTCCCTCGGGACGGGATCATCCGCCGCCATCACGCGATCCAGCGATGTCTGCGGCGAGCACAGCATTTTCGGCTCGTGAACGTGCCTCTTATGGGGCACGGGCCCGAGCAAGATCACGGCATTGCTTGACAAGCTCGGCAAGGACGGTCGGGAGATTTTCGCGGAGTTGTGCGG
>JACPRB010000119.1 GCA_016190155.1 Planctomycetota bacterium | reverse complement strand
CCGCTGCACGGCGTCGAGCATCTCAAGGTGGACGGCGTGCGACTGTGGTTCGAGGCCGCGCACACCCGCCCGCCCGCCCACGCGTGGGACAAGCTCCGCGAGCTCGACAAACCCGAGAGCCTGTCGCTGGAGATCGTCGAGGAAGGGCGACTCATCGACGATCTCGCCGACGGACGCAGCGAATACGTGACGCTGCGCGTCGCATCGCCCGGCGTACCCGTCACGCAGCCCGTCTACGTGCAAGGGTACGCGAGCTGGGAGCACCTGATCGGCCACCACGATCCCCTCACGGACATCTTCAGCCTCGGGATGCTGCTGGCCGGTTTCTCGCTCGG
Source organism: Planctomycetota bacterium (assembly GCA_016190155.1). Lineage (GTDB taxonomy): Bacteria > Planctomycetota > MHYJ01 > MHYJ01 > JACPRB01 > JACPRB01. The sequence goes on along the minus strand of JACPRB010000119.1, from coordinate 8,358 downwards.
GCTCGATCTCGCCGACGCGGAGGACCTCGAGACGTTCGTGGGCCATCGCGAGAACCTCTTCGAGCTCAAGCCGGATCTGCATCCCGTCCTCGCCAAGGCGATTGTCCGGATGACGGAGCTTCACCGCCACAAGCGCGCGCAGGACCTGCCCGGCCTGCTGCGCACGCTGGAGAACTACCGCGATCAGGCGATCGACGTCGCCGTCGATCTCGCGCGCATCCGCGGCTTCAAGGAGAAGGCGGCCACCGATCGGCGCCGGACTCTCCTCGAGCGCCTGCGCGAGCGGCTCTTCGAGATCTCGCGGCGCAACCGGCTTCTCTATCATCGCCCTACGCTCAACAGCCTGAACCTGACGATCGCGTCCGTGCCGCTCCTCTTCGACGCGCGCGGCATCCGGCCCGAGCAGCTGCTCACGTGGCAACCCGACTTCGCCAAGCACCTTCTGTCCGGCGAGGCGATCCCCCTGGGTCGGTACCTGCGCTTCGAGGACGCGCCCTACATCGCCGGCGTGCTCGATCACATCATCGCGGGGGCGAAGCGCGATCAGGCGGAATTCGGGTTCTCGCAGCTGCGGCTCGTCCTGTGCTTCCTGCGCTGGCACAACCTCAAGGAGGCCAAGGAGGAGCGCATCGAGACGCCGCTCGTCCTGCTGCCGGTGCAGCTGACGAAGAAGAAGGGCGTGCGCGACGTGTACGTGCTGCAGGCGCACACGACCGAAGCCGAGATCAATCCGACGCTGCGGTATCACCTTCGCCAGCTGTACGGGATCCGGCTGCCGGAATCGGTCGACCTCTCCGAGACGACGCTGGATGAGCTGCACGAACTGCTCTCGCAGCAGATCCAGGCCGGCGAGCCGGCGGTCGTCCTCAATAAACTCGACAAGCCGCACGTGCGGCTGATTCACGAGAAGGCGCGCCGGAGGCTCGACCAGTACCAGCGCCGGCTGGGCCTGCGGGGGCGCGGGGTGCGCTCGTTCCAGGACGTCCGCTATAGCTACGATCGCGAGACCTTCGCGCCGCTGGGCCTGAAGCTGTTCCAGACGCGCGTCCGACCGGCGAAGGCGGAGCTGGGGGATCTCGTGAGCGGCCGTCCGCGCCCGCGCGATTTCGCGATCACCGAGCACGAGCGCGACGTCGCGGCGTTCCAGGAAGGGAGCGGCTCGAACCCCTACGCGTGGGACTTCGACCTGTGCAGCGTCACGCTGGGCAACTTCAATTACCGAAAGATGTCGCTCGTGCGCGACTACGACACGCTCATCGAGAGCGAGGCGACGAATCCGGCGTTCGACGCGATCTTCTCGCTTGCGCCCAAGGCCGCCGCGCTGCCGTCCGCGGAGGCGCCGGCGCTGGAGAAGCGCTATCCGGTCGTCGCGTGCGACCCGACGCAGGCGGCCGCCATCGCGCAGGCGCGATCGGGACGAAGCTTCATCATCCAGGGGCCGCCCGGCACCGGGAAGTCGCAGACAATCACCAATCTCATTGCCGACTATGTGGCCGCGGGCCGGCGGGTCCTGTTCGTGTGCGAGAAGCGGGCCGCCATCGACGTCGTGTATCAGCGCCTGAAGCAGCAAGGGCTCCACGAGCTGTGCTGCCTGATCCACGACTCGCAAGAGGACAAGAAGGCGTTCATCCTCGACCTCAAGCAGACGTACGAGGCGTTCCTGTCGGAGGCGACGAAGGAGGAGATCGACTGGCCCAAGCGGCGCGACGACATCCTGCGGGCGATCCGGCGCGAGCTCGAACCCCTGGAGCGTTTCGACGCGGCGATGAAGGCCGCGCCCGAGCACGTCGGCATGCCGCTGCGGCGGCTCATCCAGCGGCGCGTGGAGCTTTCCGATTCGGCGGTCACGCCGCCGAAGGAGGGGCTTCCCGAGTACCGGCTGTGGAACGATCACCGCGACTCGATCGACCGGCTGGTCTCCGCGTTGCGGGAGGTCGAGAAGAGCGGCGTGTTCTTGCGGCATCCGTTGAGCCTTCTCAACGGCGAGGTGCTCAAGGCCGATTCGCCGCGCGACTGGGTGGCGGCGAGAGCGGAGCGGGCGCGGACGCTCCTGGGCGCGGTCGCCGGGGAGGCGGGATCCCTCGGAGACGCCGGGCGGATGGTTCGATTCGCGGAGTCGGCGCGGTTTCTGGCGAAGCCGAATCTCTATGCGCTCCTCGATGCCCAGGGCGCGGCCTATCAGGCGCTTGTGGAGGGCGCGTTGGAGCAGGGCGGCCGGCGCGAGGCGCTTGAGAAGGCGCGCGAAGGGACCCGGCGATGGAAGGAGAAGCTGCCGAAGGCGGACGTGGGGCCGGCGCTGGAACTGGCGCGATCGCTGACGGGTCCGTTCGCATTTCTGCGGCCTTCGTGGTGGAGGCTGCGGGGGATTCTCAGGAAGCGCTACCCATTCCACCTGCACATCGTGAAGCCTTCATGGGTGGACGTGCTCGAGGCGCTCCAGAAGGAATACCGGGCCGAGGACGCCGTCGAGGAAGGGGAGAAGGCGGCGCGCGCGGCGTACGGGATCGAGGAGCCCCTCGAAGAGTTCGTTCGCCGCGTGCAGGAGGCGCAGCGCGGCGCGGGGGACTTCCCGAAGAAGATCGCGGCGGACGCGATCTTGGGACTGGCCGACCTGAGGGGCGCGCTCGACGCGTTTCTCGCGGGCTGGGAGGAGCGGTCGCTCGGGCAGCTCCAGGACGACGTCGATCGGATCGAGGAGGCGCTCGATCTGCTGCCGGACTTCCTGCCGTGCCTGGGCGAGATCGAGAAGTTGCCGAAGCCGCTGGCGGAGGCGTTCCGGAGGTTGCCGCTGGATCGGGACGGATTGGAGGCGGGCATCGCGGACCGCGGCTTCGAGAAGACCTGCCTTCAGGATCGGTTCCTGGCGCGCTTCACCGGCGCCGTCAAGGAGCGGCACCTCGACCGCCTCGATCGGCTCACCCGCGAATGGCACGAGGCGAACGCGAGGTGTCTGCGCGCGTCCGTGCGCGACCGGTTCCTCCGGAACGTCGCTCCGTCGTCGAAGCCGGAGGATCGCGCCTTCAAGAAGCTCTACGCGACGGGACGCAAGGAGCTGGAGCGCGAATTCGGCAAGACCATGCGGTATCGGTCGATCCGCGATCTGCTGCAGGATCCAGAAGCGGGGCGGGTGATCCAGGACTTGGAGCCCGTGTGGTTGATGAGTCCGCTGAGCGTGTCCGACACGCGGCCGCTTGACGCGAAGCAGCTGGACGTGGTGATCTTCGACGAGGCCAGCCAGATCCCGCTCGAGGAGGGGATTCCCTCCGCGGTGCGCGCGGATCAGGTGATCATCGTCGGCGATCCCATGCAGCTTCCGCCGACGACCTTCTTCTCGGCGCGGCCGTCGGAGGACGATCTGCTGGACGAAGACGACGGCGAGCCGGCGGAGGTCGATCTGTCGAGCAACAGCTTTCTGGCGTACGCCGCGCGGACGCTGCCGTCGACGATGCTCGCCTGGCACTATCGCAGCCGGTACGAGTCGCTGATCAGCTTCTCGAACTCGCGCTTCTACGACGGGCGGCTGCTCACGGTGCCGGAGTCGGCGCGGCCGGTGGAGGGGCTGGGCGAGATCCGGGTTCAGGATCCGGCGCAGGGCGAGGCGAACGTCGAGCGGCTCCTGGAGCGCAGCGTCAGCTTCCATCGCGTGGAGCGGGGGATCTATGAGGAGCGGCGCAACGAGGCGGAGGCGGCGTACATCGCGCATCTGGTGCGGGGCTTGTTGGCGCGGGGGAGCGGGCTGAGCGTGGGCATCGTCGCGTTCTCCGAGGCGCAGCAGGGCGAGATCGAGCGCGCGCTCGAGGCGCTTGCCGGGGAGGATGCGGAGTTCCGCGATCGGCTGGAGCGCGAGATGGATCGGGAGGAGGACGGGCAGTTCCTCGGGCTGCTCGTGAAGAACCTGGAGAACATCCAGGGGGACGAGCGGGACGTGATGATCCTGAGCGTCTGTTACGGCAAGGGGCGGGACGGGCGGATGCTGATGAACTTCGGTCCGATCAATCAGGCCGGCGGCGAGAAGCGGCTGAACGTGGCGTTCTCGCGGGCGAAGCGGCACATGGCGGTCGTCGGCTCGATCGACTATTCGGAGATCACCAACGAGTACAACGACGGGGCGAACTGTCTGCGGAACTATCTGCGGTACGCGGCGGCGGTTTCGACAGGAGACGGGCGCTCGGTGGGTCGGGTGCTGGAGGAGATCCGGGGTCGGCGCGAGCGGGCGGAGTCGGAGGCGCGGGCGGACGCGGTGGCGGAGCGGCTGGCGCGGGAGTTGCGGGCTCGGGGGTACGAGGTGGATCTCGGCGTCGGCCAGTCGAAGCTGCGGTGCGATGTCGCGGTGAAGCGGCCGGGGGAGCGGGCGTATCTGGCGGCGGTACTTGTGGACACGATGGACGGCGCGCGGGAGACGGATGTGCTGGCGCGGGACTTGATGACGCCGGGGCTGTTGCGGGCGTTCGGCTGGCGGGTGGTGCAGCTCCTCGCGAAGGATTGGGTTCAGGATCGGGATGGGGTGCTGAATCGTCTGGCGGGGTTTCTGCGCGGGGAGAGGGCGGGTGGAGCGGATGAGGAGCCGCTCTTGCCGCCGCCCCCGATGCGGGCGGGGCTGATGGAGGAGGCTCCGGAGGCGATCGAGTCGGCGGAGGCGGCGCCGGTATCGAGCGGCAACTGGAGGCGCGCCTTCGAGTTCAAGGACGAGCGGTCGTCGAAGTTCTGGGAGATCGCGGTGGAGGGGGCGCGGACGACGGTGCGTTTCGGCCGGATCGGGACGGACGGCCAGACGCTCGCGAAGGAGTTCTCGTCGCCGGCGGACGCGGCGCGGGACGCGGAGCGGCTGATCCGGGAGAAGTTGGGGAAGGGGTATCGGGAGCGGGGGTAAGCGGTACGGTATCCGTTCAGCCGTTCAGGAGTTCAATCGTTCACCCGTTCGAAAACCCCGTTCCGGCGTCCAGCTTCCGGGACGAATGAACGGGTGAACGCGTACGCGCTCCGGTCTTGAAGCGGCCATTCGCCCCCGCTATGCTTATCCGCCGATGGATCCGGGGACGGAGATCTTGCGCGGCCGGACGCGGCTGCCTGATACGCGCTGGTCGGTGCTCTTGGCGCAGGAGCGCGGTTCTCGCTGGGATGAGTTGATTCAGGGCTATTGGCGGCCGATCTATCGATACGTCCGGCGTCATTGGGGATGCAGCAACGAAGACGCCAAGGATCGGACGCAGGAGTTCCTCCTCTCGCTGATCGAAGACCGCGCGCTGGATCGATTGGCGCCGGAACACGGGAAGTTCCGCCACTACGTCAAGGCGTGTCTGGACAACTTCATGCGCAACGCGCGCCGCGGCGAGCGTGCTCTCAAACGCGGCGGCGGTAGAGCCCGCATGAGCCTGGATTTCGTCGAGGCGCTTTCGGTCGCGGAGGGGCCCGCCGTCTCGTTCGACGCGGAGTGGCGCCGGGCCCTTCTGGAGGAGGAGCTGGCGGGAATCGAGGAAGAGTACCGCCGAGCGGGCAAGCCCCAAGCGGTCGAGATCTTCCGGCGATACTGCCTGGAGGGCGGCGAGACCTATCGGTCGTTGGCGACGCGGATGGGCCTCACCGAGGACGATGTGGACAACCTCCTGCGCGACGCGAAGGCGCGCTTCCGGGAGCGAATCATCAAGCGTGTCCGCGAGACCGTGGCGACGCGGGAGGACCTGGAGGAGGAACTGGCCGCGTTGTTTCAGGGAGCGCCGAACGAACGGAGTTGAATCCTCGGTCCCTCCCCGGTACGCTTGCGCCCGGCATGCAGAATCTGCCGGCGGGATTGAATTCCGAGATCGAGGCGCGCCTGTCCGAGCTCGTGGTCGCGGAGGATCCGCTGGCCGGCCGCAAGATCGGCAACCGCTACGAGATCCGCGCGCTCCTCGGCCGCGGGGGCATGGGCGAAGTATATCTCGCGTACGATCATGAACTGCAGCGTCCGGTGGCGCTGAAGATCATCCGGAGCCTTAGCTGCGAAGATGAACGCCGCTTCCGCCGGGAGGCCCACCAGCAGTCGAAGCTCGACCATCCCTATATTGCCCCGGTCTACGACGTGGGCGCGGACGGCGGCCTCCTCTACCTGGCGATGCGGTATGTGGCCGGCGCCGCGATCGACCGGACTCCGCTGTCCTTGCGGGAACGCGTCGAGGCTATCCGCGACGCGGCCTTGGCCGTGCACGAGGCCCATCGACTCGGGATCGTGCACCGCGACATCAAGCCGGCGAACATTCTCATGGAGGGCCGCCGGGTCCAGGTCATCGACTTCGGTCTGGCCAGGCCCATGCACGGCGACGCGCGAATCACCGCTTCGGGCGTCGTCTGCGGAACGCCCGCTTACATGAGCCCGGAGCAGGCTCGCGGCCAAGCCGTCGATCCCCGCAGCGACATCTATTCGCTGGGCGCGACGCTTTATGAACTGGTGACGCAGCGCCTGCCCTTCGAGGCGCTCAGCTCCGTCGAGCTGCTGAGAAAGATCGAGCTGGACGATCCCCGTCCGCCGCGCGCCTACAACCCGAATGTGGGAAGAGAGCTCGACACGATCATCCTCAAGTGCCTCGCCAAGGAACCCTCGCGCCGATACGCCGGCGCGCTGGACCTGGCGGAGGACCTGGATCGCTGGCTGAGCGGGCGCGCCGTCCTCGCGCATCCCCCCTCGGTCGCCTATCAGCTGCGAAAGTTCGTATCGCGGCGAAGGTGGGTCTTGTTGGGGGCGGCGGCCTTCCTTGTCGTAGCCTTCTGCGCCTCCCTGTGGCTGGGCGGCGTCAGGCAGCGACTCGGCCGCGCGCGACAGGCCTTGGAAGACGGAGTGCGGCTCGAAGGCGAAGGCCGTCACGAAGAGGCCCGCCTGGCCTATCAAGTCCTGCTGGCCCTCTATCCTAAGGACGCGCGTGCCCGTGAAGGACTCGACCGGACGGATGGCCGTATTCGCTTGAACAGGGGCATCGCGAAGGAAGCCTCGGGCGACATCGACGGCGCCCTGGAGGAATACGAAGCCGTCCTGCGCGCCTTCCCCGATCACGCCGAAGCCCTGGGTCGCCGTGGTGGCCTACGGCTGGCCAAGGCGGACCTCGACGGGGCCATCGCGGACCTGGAGCGATCCCTGCGTCACGCTCCCCCGAACTGGGATCTGCGCCTGGAAGTCGAAGCGCGGCTCGAACGGGCCGAGCGCCTCAGACGGTAAGCGATCGCGACGTCCTACCGCTCCTGCGGAAAGTCATAGCGAAGTCCGAGCGTGAAGGAGAAGTCGTTCTCAAATGCCGCCGTGTCGGAGACGGATATTCCCACAGAGAGGGTCGGGCCCGCGTCCTCCTGAAAGTGAAGAAGCAGGTTGGCTCCCAAGGTTGTTTGGCCCAGGAGGAATCCTGTGGAGAAGCTTTGCACCAGGTACGGCTCCACGGAAAGGGGGCCTGCGACGGGAATCTCCGCCTGCAGACCGACCCGCACAGAGGCGTTGAGTTCGCTGTCGGCTTCGATCTCGTCTTCGTCCTCGTCTTCTTCCAGGCGCCACCTGCTCTTGCCGACGGCTCCTCCGACGAACCCGGTCAGAACGGCGGGGCGATATCCTCGGGGATGCTCGACGCTCTCTCCTCCGGCGAGTTCGACCACGTAATCCACCCCGAACTCATATTCGGTCAGGGTCTCTTTCTCCGCAAACTCCTCGTCATCTTCACGTCCTTGGCCGTAGAAGGCGCTGACGTTGATTCCCTGATTCTCGTCGAAACCATACAAGAGGGAGACCTTTCCGACCGCGGCTTGTCCCTCCGTGTCTTCGGTCGCCCAGGTGGATCCCAGTCCTTCCACGGAGACCGATAGGGCATCCGGCTGAATATGGGCGGAGGCCAACGGCGTTGCGCGGGGAAGGTGGCATCCGAAGATGCAAAAGGAAAACACGAGCACCATGGCAGCGCCGAGGGGGCGTTTCTCGACAAGGACCATCGACGTTCGTCCAAGAGTTCGGCATGGTTCCAAGAAACGTGAGCCGTCTGCAAGAAGTCTATTCATCGCATTCCTCCTGAGTCGCCTCGCCCGCGCGACTACTCCGTAGATCAAGTAAACGGAAACGGACGGGTTCCGTGGGGAATTCGGGCGTGGATCAGGTGAGGCAGTTCCTCGGTCCCGCCTGCGGGGATGGGGTGATTCACAGATGCGAAGATAATATCTTGCCATCCAATGAAATCGGCATCACTGTATCCCCTCCATCCTCCGAATCTCTCTTGTTACCTTGCGTTGAACCAGGCCAATACTTACGCGGTGATTTCTCGCAACCTAATCTTGCCAGAGGTAACCAACGAGTCGCCATAGTATCCGCAGCGCGGCGACCGCAACCGAACTCGGGGATCCTCCGTTTTCCGT
>JACPRB010000140.1 GCA_016190155.1 Planctomycetota bacterium | reverse complement strand
GCTGTGGATCATGTGCGTGTTGATGAGCTTCCGGACGTATCGGCCGAGATAATCGACCCGCTGCCGGGCCCCTTCCTCGCCGTATTGGGTCACGAGCGCGGTGACGCTGCCGCTCGTATTGGGTTGCACGTAATGGGCGAGGAAATGCAGGTACATCCGGATGGCGTCCACGCGCGCGTGGATCTCCGGCGTGTCCGCCGTGCTTTGCGTCGCCTCCTGAAGGTCGCGGTGCGCCAGCGCCAGCGTCCGAGGGTTCATTCCCTGTCCCGACTCCCATCGCCGGAAGAAGCGTCTGAGCGCCTCGGCGGCCGGCCCGAAGGCACCCTGGTAGAAATCCTCCTCGACGGTGCGGACGTCCGTTGCGCTGTCCCACATGAGACGCGAGAGGGCGTAGTATCCGATCCCGTTCGGCGCCCAGTTGTTGGACATCTCCCCGCGGACGCTGCGCAGTCCCGCGCGAGCGAAGAACCGGATGCTGGATTGGAGATAATCGAGCCTGGCCGCCCGCGCGGCCCCTGGCTTTTCCCAGGACCACTGCTCGACGTCGTAGTATTCGTAGATCCCGATGTTGGGGCACTTCGACGCGAACGCGACCATCTGTTGGCCGAGCGTCAGCGGCGTGCGGCGATATCCGGTCGTGATCTGGATGTAGATGTTCGGCCGCAGCGAGAATGAAGGCGGGTGCGCGTACGCGCTGTAGGCGAGGCATCCGACGTACTTTCCGGGGAACCGCTCCGCGACCGCGTCGGCAACCTGGTTGGCGTACGCGAAGATCGTCTCGGATGTGACGCACACCTCGGTGCCGTCGGGCCGTCGGCCGTACAGCGCGTCATAGGCCGTGTAGACGCTCTCCACACCCGCGAGCTGCCGGCACATGTCGTCCTCGCAGTAGCCCAGTCCGTCCGGCGCGCTCACGGAGATCATCGACGCGCTCGGATTCGCCTCGAAGTACGAGATCGCCCTCTGGATCCCGCGCGCGACGACCTCCGGATTGGCGTAGCAGGGCTTGCTCGCCTGCCTCACGCCGTTGACCAGCGCGAACCACTCCGGGTGGGTCGCAAAATCCGTCGCGGGATCGATGCCCGGCCACGAATGCGCGGTGCTCAGGGGCATGGGTCCTCCCATTCGGTTGCGCCGCTGCCAATCGCCGAAATCGCGGGAGATCTCCGGCGTGTGCATCCCGTGCCCCATCCAGATGCTCCGTTGAAACGCCAGGTCAGGGCTCTGGCGTTCGTCGAAGGCGATGGAGAGTGTGGAGCGGCGAGGGATCACCGCCCACGTCTGGCCGGGGAAATACCAGCGGCATCCCAGCTTCTCGAGAAAGCCGTACACCGCGTGAGCGACGCCACGTTCGCTTCCTCCAAGGAGCAACACTTGGCCGCTCGGCGTCGTCCGAAGGAGGCAGTCCTCGACGTCGAGCGACGGCGCCTCGACCCACGAGGCGTCCGTCGCGAGTCCTACATAGATTCCGGCACCCGGATCGCTCGCGGGGAACGCCGCGGCGACGGTCGTTTGGAACGGCGCCCCTACGATCGTCGCCAGCGCCTGATCGAGATCGGTCACCGCGGCCGTCAGCAAGGTGCCGGGCGGTTCACCCGTCGCGACAAAGATGTTCAGGCGAGGGACACCTTCCGATGCGAGCACGATGCCCGGCGCCGGCTCGGCGGCCGTTCCGCCGGAATCCTTGTTGCACGAGCCCGGGGCGAGGCTGACCAAGGCCAGCAGCAGTATCCCCGGCGATTTCCACCCCATGGTTGCCCTCCGTAACGCCTTCTGAGGGAGATTCGCAGGGGGGCCGGGGAAATTTCGGGGATTCCGCGGTGAATGGTTACGGACCTTCTTGCGGCGGACTCAATAGTGAATCATCCCCAAGACCCTGCGGGGGCGTCCAAGGTCGCCCAGGTGCTCGCCTTGCAAAAGGCCACTTCAACGGTGTATTCTACGGTGGAAAGGGTCGTGCGCCCGATGACGAAGCTGTCGCTTCAGGAGTTTCTGGTCAATCGCAACTACATCGCGCTCAAGCTCTCCTCGACCGATCTCGCCGGCGTGTTCAAAAAGAAACTCGCCGTCCCCCAAGACTGCGTCGGCCTGGCCCTTTTCGCCGACGGCGCCGTCAGCCTCTTCGCCGAAGGCAAGGAGGTGGTCGGCCGGTTCGATCTGGTCCTGGCCAAGCTCGGAGACGTCCCCCTGCGCCAGGCCTTTCCGGAGCTGCGCTCCTCCGACAACTTCCGGGTGCAGGCCACGGTGGGCTTGTCCGTCGCCGTCCACACCGAACGCCCGGACCTCTTCAAGGACTTCACCCGGTCGTTCTTCAACTTCCCGGGCGCCTATTCCTCCGCCGAACTCAGGACGGCGCTCCTGCCGGAGGTGAAGAAGATCCTGTCGGAGTTCGTGGCGGCCCACACGGCCGCCGAATTGCACAAACGAGACCGGTTCCGGGAAGTGGAAGCCCTGCTGCGCGGCGGACTGGAGCGCAGCCTCTTCGGCATGGGCGTGCGATTGGAGCGCGTGTCGGAAATCACCTTCGCCTCGCCGGAATGGGCCGAACGGGCGGCCGCGGAGGTCAAACGCCAGGACGAGGAACGCCGGCGCGTCGAGAAGCTCGAACACAAGGAAGAGCACCTCAAACGCGTGGTCGGCCTGCTCAACGACAGCTCCGTCAAGGACGTCCTGACCAAGCTGCCCGACGAGAAGCTCAAGGCCCTCTTCTACGCCAAGCTGATGGAGGACGATGCCGTCACGGCCCAGACCTTGGCCGCCAAGGTTCGCGAACTCGGCGACGACCTGGGAGAGCTGGTCTACAAGGCCATGGAGGGCTTGCTGCCCGGAGGCGGCCCCTCGGTCGATCCCGCCGATTTCGCTCCCGAAAGCACGGATTCGATCTACGTGGCGCTCGGCAACAAGGTCCTGATCATTGATCCATCCCGGCCCGAGGACAAACCCCGCGAGTTCCAGTTCAAGGATCCCCTGCGCAGCGTCCGCTGCATCGATACGGCCGACGGCCCCGTCCTGCTGGTCGGCTCCAAACGCGCCGTCCACGCCGTGCAGCTCAAGGACAGCCAGTGCGTGGAGTACCCCCTTCCCGAGGACCGCCAGCCGCGCGGCGGCGTGAACGCCGTGACGGCTTACGGAGATCACGTCTACGCCACGCATTCCGAGTACGGCGTCGCGCGCTGGCCGCGCCTGAAACCCTCCACGCCGGCCGAGATCCTCTGGCCGGAGCTGACGTCGCGACACAAGACCACCCGCGCGGCGCAGGTCGCCGGCGACCGGCTGCTCTTCGCCACGGGCGATACCGTCTATGCGGTCCACCTCGGCAACGGCGCGCTCAAGCCGGTGGAGTACTCCTCCGGACTGGACGGTCTGGTGACGGCCGTGGCGGCCGGCGGAAACACGATCTTCGCGGGAACCGAAAACGGCAGCATCGTCTCGTGGAAGATCGGCGAACCCGCCGCCAACGTCCTCGTGCGCCACAAGGAATCCATCGTCAACCTGCGGCTGGCCAACGTCTGCTCCATCCCGCACCTCTTCTACAGCACGAAGGACCTGGCCGTTCGAGCCCGCGTCATCGGCCAGAACCTCGAGACATCGTACGAGTCGGGCGGCACCAGCGTGGGCGTCCTGGACGCGGCGAGCGATCTCGTCGCGGCTTCCGACGCGTCGGGCCGCCGGCTTCTCCTGTGGAAGGTGACGTCCCCGTCGACGCCGACGTTCGACGTCGACGTGGCGCGCTATTCGGACAAACCGATCTTGGACATTTGGATCAAGAAGGCGAAGATATGATCGTTCGGATGAACGGGTGAACGGGCGAATGGCGACACGCATCAAGTCCTCTCGGGCCCTTCCGATCGACCGCAAGGCGGCGCTGGTGACCGAGGAGAGCTTCTTCGAACGCCTCGGCGCCAACATGAACACGACCACGGGGATCTACAATCCGCTCGACAACCGCACCTACGACGCCACCGCGCGCAATCGCGTGATGAAGGTCATCGACGAGCGCTCGTCCGAGGTCAAGGCGCTCATCAAGAAGCACGCCGAGCGCGACCTCATGAAGACGTACGAGGAGATCCCCAAGAACGGAGTCGTCCTCTACGAGATCCTGCACAAGGATCTCCTGGGCCCCCGATCGACCAAGGTGGTCGTGGTGGGCGCCGGCTTCAGCCCGACCCTGGATCTGATCCGAAACGGCTCTTCCAATCGCCGGGTCGCAGCGGAGGAACTGGCCCGCGTGAAGGATCTCGTCGTCCAGAACCCGAACGTCTTCTACTATGTGGGGGCCTTCTCCACGACGAGCTGGGAGGAAGGGTGCCGCAACATCCTGGTCGGCGGGAATTTCCTCATGGCGCTGTGCGACCTGTATGACGAGGCGTGGCGCACGTACTTTCCGCCCGACGGGCGCTGGCGCGGCGCGGCGCGCGTGTTCGACCTGACGACCGAAGAAGAGAAGATCGAGGCCGTTCGGCGGTTCGCCCGCAAGCACACATTCGAGATCCTCATGGACGAATTGTCGGAAGATTTCGTGTTCGATCAGCTGGGGTACGCCATTCCTATCATACGGGAGGCGTTCGAACAGCTCGCGGCGGAGGACCGGTTCCTTCGCTTCGATACGGGGACGCGGCCCTATCGCCTCGTCCGGACCTACGGTTAGGATTCGGGCATGCTGGAAAAGATCAAGAAGCTGTTGGGCGTGAAGGACCTTCCGGAAGAAGTCTCGCCTCTCTACCGGGGAGCCCGAAACGAGCGGGAGGCGCTGATCCTCCTGAAGGAGGCGCGCCGGCGCGACGAGTCCCGCCGCAAGCGCTCCATGCAGGACCTCGAGATCCTGGACAAGATGGAGGAGGAGCTGCTGGAGGAAGGCAAGGGCGAGACCGGCGAGTCCCGCAAGCTCATGATTGCCCGGCGCATCAAGGAGATTCGCTGGAAGATCCAGGAGCTCAACAACCGCATCGAGAACATCTACAACAAGCGCATCAAGGTCTTCAACGAGCACGTCGCCTCGCTCGAGACCGTGCTGGAGCTCACCAGCGAGGAGCTGCCCGACAAGAAGAACATGGAGGAAATGGCCATCAAGGCGAAGAACCTCCTGGAGGACCTCGAGAAGTCCAAGGAGCTCGCCGAGGGCATCACCCAGTCCGAGGAGCCGCCGCAACCGGACGAGGAGGAGCGCGAGATCCTCCAGGAAATGGAGCGGCGCGCCGATCTGGAGCTGGAGAAGGCCAAGCCCGAGGAGAAGGAGGCCGAGAAGCCCGAGGCGCCCGTTCGCGAGCGTCCGCAGGCCGAAAAGGAAAAGCCCAAACACGAGAAGAAACGGGAAGAGAAGAAACCGGAGGAGCCTCCGGAGATCCTATACGAGGAATGAGGGCCTATGTCGATCCTTGAGAAGATCTTCCGACGTCGCAAGAGCTTCGCGAGCACGTCGCTGGAGGAGCTTCGCGTCGAGGAGAAACGCCTCGAGATCCGCGAGAACCAGCACATCAACCAGATCGACAAGTACGACAAGCTGCGCGAGAACGTGTTCCACCAGGGAGCGAAGACCAAGTCCCCGGCGCGGCGCCGGGTCTACGCCCGCCAGTTCAACGAGTACGCGATGCGCATCCAGATGATGGAGCGCGAGCTCTCGCGCGTCGTCAAGGAGCTCATGACGCTCAACCGGCTGCGCGGCATCATGGAACGTCAGCACACCGTCGGCGGCAAGAACCTCCTGGAACGACTCAGCGACGAAGATCTCGGGAAGATCATCGGGCTCCTGGAAGACGACAAGGTGACGGAGGAGATGTACGTCCAGAAGCTGGACATGATGCTGGGCGTCGTCAGCGACCCCGCCTACGAGAGCCAGGACATCGGCTCCGAAGGCCAGGAGGTCCTCAAGACCTGGGAGGCGATGGACGAAGGCGAGCTCGACTTCGAAGAGGGCCTCAAGGAGGCCAGTCAGAAGGAACCTTCGGGCGGTACCAAAGAAGCGAAGGAGAAGGAAACAGACGTGCGGGAGGCCGAGCCCAACTAGGACGGAGGACCCAGAGGGTGACAGAGGACCCGGAGATGAACGACGCCCGGATGAGCGGAACGTGGGAGACGAGATGGACATCTTGAAATGGTTCGGGGCCCGGAAGCGCGAGCTCTCGCTCACGGAGGTCAAGCGGGAGGAGATCAAGCTCGGCATCCGGGAGAAGCAGACGATCTCGAAGCTGGAGCGCCTGGAGAAGGAGAAGGAAGATATTTTTTCCAAAGGCGCCAAGATCAAGTCCCCGTCGCGACGGCGGCAACTGGCGCGTCTGTTCGACATGAAGTCCCAGGGCGTCAAGATGCTCGAGCACGAGCTGTCGGTCCTGTCCAAGGAGCTCACCACGCTGGCCGCGCTCAAGCTCGCGCTGGAGCGCCGGCAGATGTCCCACGAAGGCACCAGCCACCTGCTCAACCGCGTCAACGAGGTGGAGCTCATGACCGTCCTCGAGGACGACAAGATCTCGCAGGAGATGTACGCCGAGAAGCTCGGCGAAGTCATGGGCATCCTCGACGAGGGCATCAAGACGCAGATCGAGTCGCTCGGGCACGAAGGGGACGAGGTCGTGAAGGTCTGGCAGAAGCTCGACGACGGCGAGATCGAAGACGTGCAGGAGGCGATCAAGCTGGCGGACCAGGCGGTCCGGGAGAAGGACAAGAAGACGGCGGAAATGGAGACGGAGTAGCGGTCCCCATGGAAATGGACTTGCACGAGCCGATCAAGCGGACGCTGGCGAAGGCCAGGCAGCACTTCCAGGCGGGCGAGCACGACAAGGCCGCCTCCTGCTACGAGAAGGCCGCCAACCTCCTGGGCGTCTACGCGGAGCAGGCCACCAGCCGCGAGGCCGAGACGCGGCGCAAGAAGATGGCCCTGGAGTACCGCGAGATCGCGCGGAGGCTGCGCTCCGGCGACACGGCGGACGAACGCGACTCCGACGGAGGGGCCGAGCGGCCGGCGGCGGCGTCGCGCCCGGCGTCCGGGTCGGGGGCGCCCGCGCCGCAGGCCGCCGGCGAGATCCGCAGCATCGTCACCGATCTCATGCACCAGGCCAACGTCACCTGGGACGACATCGGCGGGCTGGACGACACCAAGGACGAGATCAAGTTCGCCCTCGGCATGACGCTCGCGAAGCAGCCGCCGGGCGTGCGGATCGCGGCCTGGACGAAGATCCTCTTTTTCGGGCCGCCGGGCACGGGCAAGACGCTCCTGGCGGCGGCGACGTCGCGCGCGGTCCGGTCGAGCGAGGGCGTCCCCAGCGTCTTCTACAACGTCAAGATCTCGAGCGTCTTGTCGAAGTACTTCGGCGAGAGCTCCAAGATCGTCAGCGAGCTCTACGGCACGGCGCGCGACACGTCGCCCAGCGTGGTCTTCCTCGACGAATTCGAGGCCCTCTGCGGCAAGCGCGACGCCGGCGACACCGGCGCGGAGCGGCGGATCCTCTCGACGCTCCTGGCGGAGCTGGACGGCATGGATTCCAAGGGCCGCTCGGACATCTACGTGCTCACCATCGCCGCCACCAACCGGCCGTGGGACCTCGATCCGGCGGTGCTGTCGCGGTTCGAGAAGAAGATCCTGATTCCGCTGCCGGACGAGGTGACGCGCGAGAAGATCCTGCGGATCCACCTCGAACGGAAGGGCTTCAAGACGGAGGTCCCGTATGAGGATCTCGCGAAGGCGACCGAGGGGTTCAGCGGACGCGAGATCGAGCGGTTCTGCAAGGAAGTCACCACGGGGATGATCGAGCAGATGAACCACGACATCCCGGGATTGGTCGACAAGGGGCTCGAACACGTGAAGGGTTACCAGCTTCGGGTGCGGGAGCTGACGCGCGAGGATTTCGACGCGGCAGGACGGTTGATTCACCCGCAGACGACGCGGGAAGAGATGAACAAGTACCTGCGCTGGAAGGAATCGGTGCAGGAGGAATAAAGGAGGTTCTATGTCTCTGGCGTCTTGTCCGGATTGCGGTCGTGAGGTGTCCACTCAGGCGCGCCACTGCGTCCACTGCGGACGGCCGTGGCCGGCGAGCCGGTTCGGCGTCCTGGGCGCCGTCGTGGTGGCGCTGCTCGCGGTCGCCGTAATGGCGGGAATCTTGTTCATGGCGCGGCAGAGATGCGCGGCACGGGCGCGCTGCGAGGAGGAACGCGCGCTCCAGCAGTTCAAGAGCCAACCCATGTCCGTTCCCGCGGAGTCGCCCAAGCGCGATTACTAGGGACGATGCTTCCTCGCCGCGCCGAGGGGTTCCGCACGCAAGTCTGGACGCAACGGCGCGGCGAACGGATCATGATTACGCCGGACCGTCGACATCGTCATGCGACGGCACCCCCACGATTGACGGGAGACGCCGATGGGCCTGTTCAAGTCACGCGAAGAACGCAAGATCGAGCGCGACATCGAGATCCGCAAGGGCGTCAACGCCTTGCGGCGCAACATCCGGGATCTGAGCAAGCACGAACACTCCTACATCGACAAGGCCAAGCGCGCCAAGAAGATCGGCGACAAGCAGCAGTACGACTTCCTGCGGCGCCAGCTCAAGAAGACCGCCGCGCAGAGGCGCCTGCGCGAGCGGCAACTCCTCTCCATCGAGACCGCCGTGCAGATCAAGGACCAGGCCGAGAGCGACGGCGATTTCGCCAAGTCCATGGGGGCCGTCGCCAAGTCCATCGCGGAGGTTTACGGCAGCGTCGACTTCGTCAAAACCCAGAAGAACTTCGAGAAGGCGATGGTCCAGGCGGAAACGCTCCAGCAGCAGATGGAGGTCTTCCTCGAAATGACTCAGGAACACGTCATGAGCGGGGAGGTGGAGGGCGAGGAGGAGATCATCTCCGACAAGGAGATCGATCGGATGCTCGAGGAACAGGTGATCCACGAGGAGAGCTAAGGCGTCGACAAGGACATCGAGAAGGGACTCAAAGATATTCAGAACGAATTGGACAAGGAGAAGTAGCGAGCCGTGATCTTCCCCTTACGGTTGAATACTTGAAAGGGCTCATCCATGGACTATCCTCCAGGCAGCGTGCCTCCGCCGATGTCCGCTCCCCCGCCGGTTCCGGCCGCGCCCATGCTGCAGCCTCGAAAGTCCGGCGTCATGAAGTGGGTCCTGATCGGCTGCGGCGCGGCGACCGTGCTGGGCGTGCTGCTGTGCGGCACCGGCATCTACCTCGTCTACCACTTCGGCTCGAAGGCCATCCAGGAAGTAGTGGCGAAGGCCAAGCCGCTTATCGAGACGAACGAGAAAGTGAAGGCGGAGCTCGGGGAGATCAAGGAGATCAAGCCCCGCCTCAGCGAGTTCTCGGCCGAGAAGGTCAACGGACAGGCCGTCGTCAAGTGCACTCTGGACGTGGTGGGCGAACGCGGCAAGGGAGTCGTCCGGGTCGAGCTCACCGGCGAGAAGGACGGAAACACGTCTTATGTCACGCTGACGTTCGAAGGCGCCCAAGGACCCGTCCCCATCGGCACATGGCGGGGCGATCGGGAGGACCACTGGACGCCTGTGGGCGAGCAAGACTGACGGAATGGCCAAGAACTTCCTTCTGGAGTCGTTCGAGAAACACAAAGAGCTCGGCCTCTCCTGCTTCCGCGACGGCGACATCAAGGAGGCGAAGTACCACTTCCTGAAAGCGGCGGAGTACCTGCTGGAACTGGCTCAGCAGTCCGAGGAATCCCTGCGCAAGGTGCGCATCCGCCAGGCCACCGGTCTCGTCCAGCTCGCCAAGAACCTCCAGGCCAAACGCAAGGCGAACCGAGAGAAAGTCGCCGCCCAGAAGGCCGGCCAGGACGATGAGGACGATCCCGTCCCCCAGGAGTGGATGGTCGCCGAGAAGCCGAAGATCCGCTTCGACGACATCGCCGGCCTCGAGGACGTGAAGGAGCAGATCCGCATCAAGATGATCTTCCCCTTCACCCATCCGGAGAAGGCGAAGAAGTACCGGATCAGGACCGGCGGCGGAATCCTCCTCTACGGTCCGCCCGGCACCGGCAAGACGATGATCGCCAAGGCCGTGGCCGGGGAGCTCGACGCGACCTTCTTCGCCATCGCCCCCAGCGAAATCCTCAACAAGTGGGTCGGAGAGAGCGAGAAGAACATCCGCAAGCTCTTCGACGCCGCCCGCAAGTGCGAACGCGCGATCGTCTTCATCGACGAGGTGGAAGCCCTGACACCCCCGCGTCGCGAGGGCGAGGCCGGCGGCGTCATGCAGCGCGTGGTGCCGCAGATCCTCAACGAGCTGGACGGCTTCGACAGCAAGGAGGGACATCACCTGCTCTTTCTGGGCGCCACCAACGAGCCGTGGAACATCGACCGCGCGATGCTTCGCCCCGGACGGTTGGATGAGAAGATCTACGTGGGCCTGCCGGACGCGACGGCGCGCCGCCAGATCCTCGTGATGAACCTCAAGGAAGTGCCCCTCGATCCCGACGTGAATCTCGACGCCCTCGCGTCACGCCTGGAAGGCTACAGCGGCGCCGACGTCGCCTACGTCTGCCGCAAGGTCAGCGAGGAGCGTTTCCTGGAATCCATCCAGAAGGGCGACGAGAAGGCGATCTCACGGACGGACTTCGATCAGGCGCTCGCGAAGCTCAAGCCCTCCGTTTCGCGGATCGACATCGACCGGTTCGCGAAGTTCCGCGCGCAGGGGTGATGAAGAAGAGACCTCAGAGAGTGGCTGAGGATCCTGAGGAAGACGCGACAACAGAGGACGCAGAGCACTCAGAGAAGAGGCTCCGGTCGAACGGATGAACGGATGAACCGGTAAACGGGTGAACGGTCGATGACGCCGAAGCTCCGCTTTGGAATCGCTCTGACTCTGCTCGCATCGACGGGGCTGGTGCTGTGGCTCAACGTCCGCGAACGGGACGTCTATCTGCGCGCGCTCGAAGGACCGCCGGTGGAGCCCGACAACGCGTCGCCTCCCGCATGGCTGCCGCCCATCGATGAGATCGATGTCTGTCAAATCTGGGCGCGCGTGGAGGACCAGGACGGCTGGTATCGGATCTTCTGGGCGGGGACGGACGTCTATTACTACGACGACGCGTCGTACTTCGCGGGGGCGCTGGACAACCCCACGGCGGCGAATCCCGCGGCGCGATGGACGATCGCCGGCAAGCATCAAGGCCGGGCCTTTGAGCTCGCGTATACGCTTCGGGAGGGGCCGCCGCCGGAAGGAGAGACGCAGATCGGGCCGCTGCGCGTGCCCCTAGGCGCGCCCTGGTTCACCCGCGCGTACTCTGAGGGATCGCGCGCGTTCTCCTGGGTCCTGGAGGGCCGATGATCCGCCCTTCGTGCCTCGGTTTCTTCGCGCTTGCATGACCGCACGGCGTCTGTTACTGTCGCCCGCCTATGATTGATCTGGACACGATCGTCTCCCTCTGCAAACGCCGCGGCTTCATCTTCCAATCGAGCGAGATCTACGGCGGCTTGGGCTCCGCGTGGGATTACGGTCCCTTGGGCGTCGAGCTCAAACGCAACATCAAGAACCTCTGGTGGCGCGACAACGTCCATCTGCGCGACGACATGGTCGGGCTGGACGCCGCCATCACGATGCACCCCAAGGTCTGGGAGGCGAGCGGACACGTCGGACACTTCGCCGACCCGTTCACCGGATGCGGTGACTGCGGCCGCTACTATCGCGCCGACCACACGGCGAGCGCCGTCGTCGAAAGCAAATGGTACCAAGCCGTCAAGAAGGCGCTGGCGGGCCCGTCGGGACAGAAGGATCCCGAGAAGGCCGTCTGCAACTGGGCCCAGAGCGACGGCAAGAAACTGGCGCCGAACCTGCCGTGGGTGAAGAATCCCAACGAGCCGGCCGGCCCGCTGCTTGATCTCTTGGCCAAGAGCGCGCCGCTCCACGCTTGTCCCAGCTGCGGCGGCAGGCTGTCCGATCCCCGTCCGGCCAACCTGATGCTCCACACGCTTCTGGGGCCGGTCGAGCAGACCGCGCTCAAGGTCTACCTGCGCCCCGAAACCGCGCAAGGCATCTTCGTCAACTTCGTCAACGTCGCCCAATCGACCCGCAAGAAGCTCCCGTTCGGAATCGCGCAGGTCGGCAAGGCCTTCCGGAACGAAATCACGCCCGGCAATTTCACCTTCCGCACCCGCGAGTTCGAGCAGATGGAGATCGAGTACTTCTGCATGCCGGGCACCGACGAGGAGTGGCACCAGAGGTGGATCGACGAGCGCTTCGCGTGGTATCCGAAGTACGGCATCCGCAAGGAGAACCTCCGGCAACGCGAGCACGCCAAGGACGAGCTGGCCCACTACGCCAAACGCACCGTCGACATCGAGTACCTCTTCCCGATGGGCTGGAGCGAGCTCGAGGGCATCGCCAACCGGACCGACTACGACCTCAAGCAACACGCCCAGTTCTCCGGCCAGCGTCTCACCTACTTCGACGAAGAGAAGAAGGTGCACATCGTTCCGTATGTGATCGAGCCCTCGGGAGGGGCCGACCGCGCGACGCTGGCGTTCCTCGTCGACGCGTACACGGAAGAGCAGGTGCGCGGCGAGAAACGCGTCTCGTTGCGATTCCATCCCGAAATCGCGCCGATCAAGATCGCGGTGCTGCCGCTCCTGCGCAACAGGCCCGATGTCGTCGAGACCGCGCATCGCGTCTGCGACGACTTGCGCCGCACGTGGATGAGCGTCTACGACGATACCGCCGCCATCGGCCGACTCTACCGGCGCCAGGACGAGGTAGGGACGCCCTTCTGCGTCACCGTGGACGTGCAGACGGTCGGCGACAAAGAGAAAGGCGAGACGGACGATCAGAAGGTGACGGTTCGCGAACGCGACTCGATGGAGCAGATTCGCGTCCCGATTGCGGATCTGCCGTCCTGCATGCGCGAATGCATGGACGGCCGCTGGGCGGAGGCGAAGCGGCGCCATCCGGCTCAACCCGTCAAGGAGTAGCGGTTCAGCCGTTCATCCGTTCGAGAGGGCTGTGCCGTCATCCTGCTTCCGGAACGAATGAACGGACGAACCGATGAACAGCTGAACGGTTACGAGGCCGCGCCGTTCTCCTCCAGCGCGATGGGGTTTCGAGACCGGGCATCCGCGATGCGGATGGCGCGCTTGCCGTCCAAGAGCTCGAGCAGCGGTTGCAGGATCGCCCCGCGCCAGCCTTCCAGGATCCACGGCGTCGCGGTGGAGCGATGCAGGCCGATGCGCCAGCGCACCAGATCCTGCAGATCCGCCGACGTCGCCAGGAGCGTCGGTTCCACGCCGTGCCGGATCGCCAGCGTCTGCGTGACGGCGGCCAAGAGTTGCGCGAGCGTGGCCACTTGCGGCGGATCCACGCGCCGCGCGACGGGAGGGCATTCCGCTTCAGGCATGGCCACCCCTCTTTGAACCGCCTCGAGGATCTCGGGGCCCGCCTTGCGGATGGAAATCCGCTCCATTCCGCGCAGCGCGTAAAGATCCTCCAGCTTGGTCGGACGGCGGCGGGCGATCCCGATGACCAGATGGTCCGGCAGGATCCTCCGGGCCGGCCGATCGGCGGCCCGAGCTTTCTCATCCCGCCAGCGCCACAGTTCGCGAAGGATCGCCGACTCCCGGGCGTCGAGTCCCGAGCTGCCCGAGACGCGCCGCCACGCCTCCTCCTGGTCGCTCGCGACCACGCGTTCGACGAACCGGCGGCATTCCGCCACGATCCACTCCCCTCGGCCCTTGCGCTTCGCCTCTTCCATCAACCGGTCGCGCGCGGTCCGCAGATACCGAACGTCGTCCGCGGCGTATCGCAGCTGCTTGGGGGAAAGAGGACGCTTTCTCCAGTCGGTGAACGATTCGCCACCTTTGACCTGGACGCCCAAGACGCGATGGATGAGCTTCGTGTGGCTGAGCGGGTATCCGTACCCGAGCAGGCCCGCCGCGATCTGCAGCTCGAAGAAGCGCGCGGGCGGCCGGCCGGCGCCCCGCAGGCAGAAGATGATCTCCTGGCGCGCGCCGAGGGCCACGAGCTCGCGGGCCGGATCGGTGAGCGTCTTCCACAGATCGCCCAGCTCGGGCAGCGCCACGGCGTCGACGATCCCGATCCCCTCCGTGGTACCGATCTGCACCAGGCACAGTCGCGGCTCGTACGTCTCTTCCGGAATGAACTCCGTATCGATCACGACGAGCTCGCTGCGATCGATGGAGTCCAGAAGCGCCCTCAAGGATTCGGGCGTCTCGACGTAGAGCGGTTCTTGACGCGTATCTTGCACGGCGAGGCGATTCTATCAAATGTGGGGCGCGGAGACCCAATCTCGAAAGACGCCCCTTCGTTGTCCCCTCACCGCGACCACGCTACCATACCGGCGATGTCGCAACCGGACGTGATCGTCATCGGCGCGGGACACGCCGGCATCGAAGCCGCCCTCGCCTGCGCCCGCATGGGCCACGAGACGCTCGTCCTGACGATGGACGCGCAGGCCGCCGGACGCATGTCGTGCAATCCCGCCATCGGCGGCCTGGCCAAGGGACAGATCGTCCGCGAGATCGACGCCCTGGGCGGCGAGATGGCCAAGGCGATCGACGCCACGGGCATCCAGTTCCGCGTCCTCAACATGCGCAAGGGACCCGCAGTGCGCTCGCCCCGCGCGCAGGCCGACAAGCACGCCTACTCGCGATACATGCGCGACGTCTTGCTGTCCACGCCGCGACTGCGCGTCGTCCAGGACACGGTCGAGGATTTCATCGTTGAAGGGGAAAGCATCCGCGGCGTCGTCGGAAAGAGCGGCGCGACGTACGCGGCGCGCGCCGTCGTCGTCACCACCGGAACCTTCCTCAAGGCCCTTCAGCATTGCGGCGAGATCAAGCGAACGGGCGGCCGTATCAACGAGCCGTCGGCCGAGCACCTTTCCGACAACCTCCGGCGCCTGGGCTTCGAGATCGGCCGGCTCAAGACGGGCACGCCGCCGCGGCTGGCCCGGGAGTCGATCGACTTCTCGAGGACGGAGATCCAGCACGGCGATCCCGAGCCGATCCCCTTCTCGCATTTCACTCCGCGCATCACGCAACCGCAAACCGTCTGCTGGATCACGTACACGAACGCCAAGACGCACGAGATCCTGCGCGCCAACCTGCACCGCGCGCCGATGTACTGCGGCGACATCAAGTCCGTCGGGCCGCGTTACTGTCCTTCGGTGGAGGACAAGGTCGTGCGGTTCGCCGACAAGCCGCGCCACCAGGTGTTCCTGGAGCCGGAAGGGCTCGACACCCACGAGATCTACTGCAACGGGATTTCGACGTCGACGCCTCCGGACGTGCAGGAGGCATTCGTACGGACGATCGCGGGCCTGGAAAACGCCGGTTTCCTGCGATACGGCTACGCGGTCGAATACGATTACGCGCCGCCGCATCAGCTCCGGCCGACGCTGGAGACGAAGCGCGTCTCGGGTCTCTATTTCGCCGGGCAGATCTGCGGCACGAGCGGTTATGAGGAGGCGGCCGGCCAGGGGCTCATCGCCGGCCTCAACGCCGCGCTCAAGCTCCAGGGGCGCCCGCCGTTCGTGATGCGCCGGGATGAAGGCTACATCGGCGTGATGATCGACGACCTCATCCGCCTGGAGCATCGCGAACCGTACCGGATGTTCACCTCGCGCGCGGAGTATCGGCTGCTCCTGCGCGCCGACAACGCCGATCGCAGGCTCATGCGCCATGGGCACGCGTTCGGGCTCATCCCGGACATCGCCGCTTTCGAGCGCAAGGAGCGCGAGATCCAGGCCGTGATCGCCTTTCTTCGTCGCAAGGGGCTCGATCGAGTAGCGCGGCGGCCGGAGATGACGATGGCGGAGCTGCGCCGCCAAGTGCCGCCTCTCGATGAGCTGTCGGCGTCGCCCGAGGTTTTCGAGCAGGTCGAGATCGAACTCAAGTACGAGGGGTACATCGTTCGCCAGAACGAGGACGCGGAGCGCTTCCGCCGGATGGAGGGCAAGGCGATTCCGGCCTCGTTCGACTTCTCGCGGGTGAAGCACCTGTGCCACGAGGCGCGCGAGAAGCTGGCGCGCGTGCGGCCGACGTCGTTGGGTCAGGCGGCGCGGATCGCGGGCGTGACGCCGGCGGATATTCAGGTGTTGATGGTGCATTTGCGGTAAGGGAGGACTCTGGGAGAACAGAGGACCCTGAGAAGAATCCAACACCAGAGGACGCAGAGGACGCAGAGATTCCTTTCGAAAACGGACGCAACCGCTTGAGGCCGAGCTGGTTGTCTGAGCGCTACGGAAGATCTTCGCGTCGCGAGAAGATGTGGATCGTGAGTAGTGCAGAGAACGCAGCGCGGCGGTGCCGCAACCAAACGGGGCATGGGTGAGGG
>JACPRB010000123.1 GCA_016190155.1 Planctomycetota bacterium | reverse complement strand
TTCATCGTGAGCAGGGGGCTTCGTAAACTCCGCCCCCTGCACCCCCGCAAAGGTCAAAAACCAAAGCGTCAAAGCCCCCCTGAGAAGAGACTGATATGGAACGACCGGCGTCAAGCAAAAGCCATCGGATCTTCCCCTTTTTCCTTCTTGTTCATTGCTCTTTTTCTTTCGTCTCTGCAAGAGTCGTAGGTGACGGACGAGACGGGTCGCTTCGACGACGAGTCACTCTGATATTCGCAGGTTGCCTTCGTCTCCGAAGGTAGAGCTGCATGACCGTGCTTCGTCGGGAGGAAGCGCTGTCTAACGTCGCGAGTTCAGAGACCGAGATCTCCTGTCGCATAGTCTCTCCGCGCATTTCTCCGTTCGTGCCTGTGCTCGTCCGCCATCTGAGCCTCTCGAACTCCCTTTCTGTTAGGAAGCCTGGGCCGATGCCGGATAGAGAACGGCCCACAGGAATCCCACCAACTCCCGCGCCACGGCGACGACCACCTTGGGCATCGGCTTTCCCCGTGCCTGGAGTTTCCCGAACTTTCGATGAAGCCGCTGGGCGGCCTTGTCCGCCACCGCGATCACCGCGGCGGCCTGCCCCTCTCGACGCTTGCGAAGCGCCGGTCCCAATCGGGGCGGGTGTCGGTAGTGCCAGGCACTCTCGATGAGCACTCGCCGGGCGTGACCGTTTCCCGTCTTGGTGATGCTTCCCAGCTTTCGACTGTCGGAGCTGGAGTGTTCGCTGGGCACGAGGCCCAGGAAGGCCATCAACTCCCGTGCGGACTGGAACCGCCTGAAGTCGTGGAGTTCCGCCACCACCGTGATCGCCGTCACCGTATCGATGCCCTGGAAGCACCTCAGAGCGGCGACCGGCCCACGATACGGATCTTTCTGCGATGCCGACTCCAGCGCGCTATCGAGTCCCTGGAGGCGCTCTTCCAGATGCTCGATGGCCAGCAGGTAATCTCCGAAGACCAGCTTGTCCGCAGGATGATCGAAGCTGAGGGTTCGCAGCCACTTCATGTAGGCCTGCGACCAGTTCTTCTTCCCCCCCTCCCACACGATACCTCGCCGTAGCAGCATCTTGCTCAGTCGATGGCGAGCCCGCATGAGGTCCGCCTTGGCATCCTCCCGGCACCGGCTGAGATCTCGCACGGATTCTTCACCCGGCGTGGGCGGATGAACCTCCGTGAGGAGTTCCGCCCGAAACAGCCCTGCCAACTTCCGAGCATCCCGCTTGTCCGTCTTGATCCGG
Source organism: Planctomycetota bacterium (assembly GCA_016190155.1). Lineage (GTDB taxonomy): Bacteria > Planctomycetota > MHYJ01 > MHYJ01 > JACPRB01 > JACPRB01. The sequence continues at coordinate 16,970 of JACPRB010000123.1, read as the reverse complement.
TCTCCCGGTTTCATGGGGATGAGGGAGGGCGCGATCACCATGCAGTCCACCCCGAGATCCTTGAGCGTTCGCTGCAGAGCATACCCACACGGTCCCGCCTCATAGCACATCCGCACTTCGCCTTTGGCTTCCCTCTGGATCTTCTTCACCATTCGACGAATGGCCCCGCCTTCGTTCGCTACCTGCCACTCGATCGGAACATCGCTTCCGGGGAGGAGCATCGCCACCTGCAGCATCCTCATGTGTGCATCCAACGCCACGTGCGTGATACCATCTCTCACGACCGGCTCCTTTCGTATGCGGCTCTGACGTCGAAAGACGCCAACCCGCGATCCTACGACATGGAGCCGGTCGTTCCATATGGTCTAGCGCGACGCCACCCGAAGCCCGCCGATGTTGTCGCGGCCCGTGGGCAGGTACCTGCCGCGGTCCGCCGACCGCGTGAAGACGTCGCCGACGCCCCAGCTCCTGCCGCGCAGGCAACGGTCTACACCCTTCGCTGGCCCCGTCGGATCCGTGACCGCTCCGGAAGGATACTCCCCACACCAGTCCTCGCACCACTCCCACACGTTTCCGTGCATGTCGTAGAGGCCCCACGCATTCGGTTTCTTCTGACCCACCGCGTGCGTCGCGGTCTCCCAGTACCAAGCGTAGTCGCCTAACTTCTTCTCGTCGTCCCCGAAGCACCACTTCCCCTTCTCTCCCGCCCGGCAGGCGTACTCCCACTCCGCTTCCGACGGCAACTTTGCCGCCTTCCCCTTGAGCTGATCCTTCGCCTTCTCGTTCAGCTTCTTCAGGAACTCCTGGCAATCCTCCCAACTCACCGTCTCCACCGGCAGGTCCACACCCTTGAAGTGGGACGGATTCTTCCCCATCACCGCCTCCCACTGCGCCTGCGTCGTCTCCGTCGTCTGCATCCAGGTGTCCTTCGTCAGCGTCACTTCGCGCGGCGTCGCGCCCTCGAACTCCTTGTCCCCCATCGTGAACGTCCCCGCCGGAATCCTCACGAACTCCATCTTCACCTTCTTATCGGCATCGAGGTAGATCGTGATCGGCTGCCGCCCGATCGTCCATGTAATCGCTATCAAGATCCCTTCCGCCCGAACCTTCACCTCGGCGTCCGTCGATTCTGCCGCCTTCTTCAGGAAGGGGATCGCCTTCTCCCCAGCCGCCTTCAGCGCCTCCTCTGCCTTCTCGCGATCCTCGATCGCGTCCGCCCCAAGCTGCTCGATCCACTCCTGGAGGCGCTTCTCATCCTGTCCGGCTTCCTGCGGGGCCAGCATGGCCAGAACCATCAGCGCACGCATCATCTCCCTTCCTCCTTCACGGCTTCCCTGGAGTATAGATGCGCCCCTGCGGGAGCGGCAAGAAGTGCTGCCAAGGGACGGAGCCCCCCGCGCCCACGCCCACACCAGCCTCGGAACACTCCGCATGGGAGCGCCTGCCGTTGGCGGAGCGGACCAAGATCGCCCACAAGGTCCAGCGCCTCGACGATCTCTCCAACGGAGCGATCGACGCGATCGAGGCCAAGCGTTACGACGAGGCGGAGCGCCTCTGCGAGGCGCTTCTCCGCGAGTAGCCCGACGTGATCGGCGGCCACGACCGACTTGGGTTCCTAACGCCTTGTTTTCCTTGGGGTTGGTTCGACTCGCATTCGCTCGCTCACCGCAAGTTGGGAGTCTGGAGTTGGGATTCTCGCGGCAGCCTCGCCGCTTTGGTTGATGTCGCGGCGCTGGGGTTTCGGAATCGGCTTGCGCGTTTCCCGCGCGGGAGGTTTGGCGGTTCATCTTGAAAGGCGCTTTGTGGCACTTGACAAACATCCATCCACCGGGTAAGGTCTACTGGTCGGACCAATATACCGTTATGTTCAAACCCATCGAAGTCAGGCGCGTCTCCGATGAAGTAGCCCACCAGCTCCGCTCTCTCATCTTCACCCACGAATTCGCTCCCGGCCAACAACTTCCCCCGGAACGCCACCTCGCCGACCGCCTGGCCTGCCATCGATCCTCCGTGCGCGAAGCCCTTAAACGCCTCGAATCCGAAGGCCTCGTCGACATCCGCCGCGGCGACGGCATCTACGTGCGCGACTTCATGAAGGAAGCGAACCTGGCGGCGCTGGAAGCCTTCCTGTTCACCCCTCAGAACGATCTGCTGCCCGCCGTCCAGGAGTTTCGCATCCTCATCCAGAAGGAAATGGCCCGGCTGGCCGCCCTGCGCCGAACCACGACCGATCTCGCGGAGCTCGATTCCGCCCTCGCCACCGGCCTCGCCGCCGACGATCCCCATGCCTTCCGCGCCATCGACTGGCGGTTTCACCAGACCCTCGCGCGCGCCACACAGAACGTGCTCTTCACCCTCTGCATGAATTCCGTCCGCGAACTCCACGAACGCTGGGGCGCCGCCTACTTCGCCGTTGCCGGCACAATCTCGACGACGCGCCGCTTCCATCGCCTCCTCGCCCGCGCCGTCCGCCGACGGGACGAACACCGCGCCGCCGCCCTCATGGGGAAACTCCTCGACGTCAGCAACCCCATCCTCATCGAGAGCCTCCAACGGGAGGTCCCATGAGCGCGCTGCCCGGACGCGAACGATTAATCCTGTGCCGCCTCGCCTCGGTCCTCCTGGAGGACCCGTCACTCCCCACCGAACGCCTCCTCGCCGCCGTCAATCGCTCCCTCGAAGGCGCCTCCAACTTCATGCGACTCCTCATGCGCGTGTCCCTCCTCGCCTTCGATTGGGGCGCCTGGTTCCTGGCCACCGGAGACGGCCGCTTCGAGCTCTTCTCTCGCATGCCGTGGAGGGCCCAGCGCCGCTACGTCCGGCTGTGGATGCGCCACAAACGCGCCTTGTTCCGGCAGATATTCCAGTTCCTCAAACTGATGATCATCGCCCCCTACTACGACGACCGCGTCCGCGCGGCCCGCGTAGGCTTCGACCCGAAGTGGCCGTGATGAACCTCGACTTCCTCGACCGCGTCACCGACCCCGAGCGGGTCCCGCCAGGCCGCACGATCGAATCGGACGCCGTCGTCATCGGTTCCGGCGCCGGCGGCGCCGTGGCGGCCTTCGAACTGCAGCGCGCGGGGCTCAGCGTCGCCATCCTTGAGGAAGGCCCCTACCTCACCGGCCGCGACTACGGCCGCGCCTCGCCTCTCGAAGCCGTGCGGATGCTCTACCGCAAGGGAGGCCTCACGTTCACCGTCGGAAATCAATCCGTCCTCCTGCCCGCCGGCCTCTGCGTCGGCGGCACCACCGTCATCAACTCCGGCACGAGCCTGCGCGCCCTCCCGCAGGCCGTCCAACGCTGGCGCGACGAATTCGGATTGACGGACCTCGCCGACCACCTCGACGACACCTACGCCCGCCTCGAGGACGCCATCGGCCACGCGCCGGTCCGCGAGGAAATCTTCGGGAAGAACGGCCGGATCTTCCGGGAGGGCGCCCAGCGCGCGGGATACCGAGGCGCGGTGCTCACCCGCAACGAACGCGGTTGCCGCGGCGCCGGACGCTGCTTCCTCGGCTGCCCCGACGACGCCAAACAAGCGATGAACGTCTCGATCATCCCGCAAGCGCTGCGCGCAGGCGCGCGTCTCTACACGCACTGCCCCGCGAAACGCGTGTTGATCGAAAACGGACGCGCCGCCGGCGTGCTCGCCCCCCGCGGCGTGACGTTCCGCGCGCCCACGATCATCGTCGCCGCGGGCGCCGTCTACACGCCCCTCCTGCTGCGTCGAACGGGGGCGCGCGGACGCGGACTGGGCCGACACCTCAAGATGCACCCCGCCTCCCGCGTCTTCGGCCTCTTCGACGAGGAGATCCGCGGATGGGAAGGCGTCCCGCAAGGCTACCATCTCGAGGACACCCTCCGCGAAGGGATCTCCGTCGAAGGCATCTTCCTGCCCCCCTCGCTCCTGGGGCCCGTCCTGCCGGATTTCGGACCCCGACACGACGCCCTCATGCAGCAGTACAATCGTTTCGCAATCCTGGGCTTTCGCGTCATCGAAGATACGGAAGGCCGCGTCTTCCCCAGCCTGTCCTCCTGGCCCATCCTCTGGTACTGGTTGAAGCGACCCGACATCGATCGCCTCGTCAAAGCCGCCGCCATTTCCGCGGAGATCCTCTTCGCCGCCGGCGCGAGGAAGGTCTTCACGGGCATCCACGGCTTCGAAGAACTCTCCTCCCCCGCCGACCTCAAGCGCCTCCGAGAAGCCCGCGTCGGCGCCTCCGACCTCGAGCTCTCCGCCTACCACGTCCAAGGCACCGCGCGTATGGCCGACACGCCGGAGAAGGGCGTGGCCGATCCTTCGGGTCAAGTGTGGGGCGTGCCCGGCCTGTACGTCGCCGACGCCTCCGCCATGCCGAGCACCCCGATCGTGAACCCGCAACTCTCCATCATGGCCTTCGCGACCCACGTCGCGCGCGGGATTCTCTCCCGCGCCGGCCGCCCCATCGACGAAAGGAGGCCCTCTCACCTTCCTCGTTGACGCCCCAATGCTGTTCCTCATCGGCGCGGTCTTCGGACTGCGACATGGAGATCGTCCCGCCGACGCTCGCCTCCTGGCGTGCGCCATCGCGGCCAACGCGATCGTCGGGATCGGTCTGCCCGTAATCGCCTACCTCCTTTACCCCGCCTGGATGTGGGGCTATCTCGTCGATCCCGAGCACGTCTCGCCTCTCATCGTCATCGGAATCTTCCTCCTTTATTGGGTCCCCTTCGTTCTCGGCCTCCGCACGCATTCATGGAAGGTCGTGGTCGGAGGCGCCCTCGCGCAGGTGGCGTTCATCGCCTGGCAATGGCCCGCCTACAGCACGGTCACGACCCTCGAGGGCTTCCGCGCGGGCGTGAAAGTGCCGCCGGCCGAGGTCCCGCTCCTGACCTGGGGCGGCCCGGTCGCCCTGCTCATCGTCGGGATCCTGCTCTTCCTGGCGCGGCCGATCACCCGTCAGACGGCCCAGGAATGACGTGCACTCGAATGAGCGGCCCGTTGTGATGCACGTATGGCCGTACGTCGGGCTCGCCCCGCCCGAAGAAATGCCCCACCAGCTTTCGCCCCTCGTAGGCGTAGAAGAATAACCCATCCTCGAACGGCTCGAAGCTCTGGATCCGCGCCAGCTCCCGCCCCCCGGGTTCATACGCCATCGGCGTGAACCCCAGACGCAGCTTGTACGCGGGAAGGCGCAGCGACAGGTGATGCCCGTAGCGATTCGTGTCCACCCCGAGCGACAAGGCCATGTGGCCGAGTTCGATGCTGCGCTGGAGCACCTGCATCAGCAGGAAATGCTCCAAGTCCATCTCGCGCCGGCGCTCCGGGTCGAACGCCCCATAGCCAACCGAGAGGTGCCCCGGCGATTCCTGCACCAGTACCCCCGCCACCATGGCCGCGCCGTCGTACAGGGAGAACCCCCACCAGCCGGGCCCCAAGGAGCCCTGCTCGCCCAACCGATCCCTCCCGCGCGGACGTGCCACGACCGTGCGCCGGTAGAGCTCGCGAAACGCCCCCATCGAACACGCCGCCGGCTCGGCCGAGAAGCGATATCGCAGAGGAACCTCACGCAGGAGCTTGCGCGGCTTGTTGCGGCCGCGCGAGCGAAACGTCCGCTCGATGTACTCGTCGAGCGACCGCGGCACGGCGATGACGTACGTCACCCAGTTCGGCTTGTAGAACCATCCCTGCGCAACCCTCCGCGTCGCCTCCTGGGGGTCTGGGTCGACGATCCGCACCCAATGCGCGTCGAGCGGCGGCGCCTCATCCGGCACGATCGTCGCGATGCGTAGGTCAAGGAACTCCTCGATCATGCAACAACTCCAGGATCACGTCGTACAATAGCCGTCAATGCAAGATGGTATGTGGTTCGAACCCCCATGACGCGGGTTCCCTCGATCGCATTCTCATCATCTCTATTTTCCCGAGGAGAACCTATGAAACTCGCGTCATGTACCCTGCTCGCGCTCGCCATGGCGGTCGGCGTGCGCGCCCAGGACAAGGCCAAGGATTGCGACCTCAAGACAATCGAAACGGGCGTTTGGTGTCCGGACTGCAAGTGCTTCTGCGGCGATACCGACTGCGCGCTCGACGAAAAGGGCAACTGCACGAAGTGCGGCGAAGCCCCTGAGAAGGTGGAAATCTGTGTTAAGACCGTCTATTCCTGCGCGTGCGGTCACCAGAGCCTCGAAGCGGGCACCCATTGCGAGGAGGAAATGCAGCCTACCCGCGTGAAGGCGTTGGTCGTCTACAAGTGTGAGGGCTGCGGCGCCACGCTGGATAAGGACGGCGCTTGCACCGCCGAAGCCTGCGCGAAAGCCGGCAAGAAGGCCAAGAAGGTCTGCGACAAGTCCGGCACCTGGCCGCACGGAGGCAGCGCTCCGACCAAATAGCCGCCGCGAACACAGGGGCCCCCGGTGCAACGCCGGGGGCTCTTTCTTTACGCGCGAACGTCTGAACGGAGGAACGGATGAACCGTTCCCTCTACGCCCCCTTCAGGATCCCCGCCATCTTCGCCAGCGTCTGCTTGGCGTCCCCGAACACCATCATCGTAGTGGGATGCACGAACAGCTCGTTCTCGATCCCCGCGAACCCCGGGTTCATCGACCGCTTGAGCACGATCACCGCCTTCGCCTCGTCACAGTTGAAAACCGGCATGCCGTAGATCGGGCTGCCGGGCGTGTTCTTCGCCGCGGGATTGACCACGTCGTTGGCGCCCACGACGAGCACGACGTCCGTGTTCCTGAAGTCGTCGTTGATCTGATCGATATCGAAGAGCTGGTCGTACGGCACGTTCGCCTCGGCCAGCAGCACGTTCATGTGGCCGGGCATCCGGCCGGCGACCGGATGGATCGCGTATCGCACCCGAACGCCGCGCTTCTCCAGAAGCCCCGCCAACTCGCGCACCGCGTGTTGGGCCTGTGCCACCGCCATCCCGTACCCCGGCACCACGATCATCGAAGAGGCGTTCTCCATGACCATGACCGCTTCCTCGACGCCGGCCTCCTTGACCGCGCCCTTTGCTCCCGCCGCCACGGGCGCCGCCGTGGGCGCCGCCCCGAAGCCCCCGAACATCACGTTGGCCAGCGATCGGTTCATCGCCTTGCACATGATGTTCGTCAGGATCAAGCCGGAAGCCCCGACCAACGAGCCGACGATGATCAACACGTTGTTCCGCAGCACGAATCCCGTCGTCGTCACGGCCATCCCCGAGTACGAGTTCATCAGCGAAACGACCACCGGCATGTCCGCCCCGCCGATCGGAATGACGACCAGCCACCCGAGCAGCAAGCTGATCGCCACCAGCGCGATGAAGGCCGGCAAGTGCCACGCGGACAGCGGGTCCATCGTCAACACCGCCCCCAAGCCGACCGCCGCCAAGAGCAGCGCGAGGTTCAGCACGTGCTGACCCTTGAACAAAATCGGCCGCCCCGTGATCAGCTCCTGCAGCTTCGCGAAGGCCGCCATCGAGCCCGTGAAGCACACGCCGCCGATGATGATCGACAGATGCACCGGCACGGACTCGGGAACGCTCAATCCAAGGCGTTGCTGTGTCTTGTAAAGGAACTCGACTCCCGCCACCAGCAGCGACGCCGCGCCGCCGAATCCGTTGTAGAGCCCCACCATCTGCGGCATCGCCGTCATCTTCACCCGGTACGCGGAGACGAGGCCGATCACCGATCCCACCGCGATGCCGCCCCCGATGATGACGAGGTTGTTCACGAGCGCCCCACCCGTCGTCGCCCCCACCCGCTGCACGAACGTCGGCACGACGGCCAGCAGCATCGCGAACATCGAGATGAAGTTCGCCCGCCGCGCCGTCTTGGGCGACGACAGCCACTTCAGGCTGAGCATGAAGAGGATGGCCGCGACGAAATAACAGATTTCGGTGGGGACCGTCATGGCTTCTTCTTGAACATCTTCAGCATCCGATCGGTGACCGCGTATCCACCGACGACGTTGATCGTCCCCAACGCGACCGCCGCGAAGGCCAAGAGTCCGTTAGCATCCCACGACGCATATACCGCCGCTCCGATGGCGCCCACGAGCGTGATCCCCGAGATCGCGTTCGAGCCCGACATGAGCGGCGTGTGCAACAGCGGCGGCACCTTGGCGATCAATTCCACACCGGCCGCAACCGCCAGCATGAAGACGTAGAAGACCAGCAGCCAGTACATCTCAGGCGGCACCGGCCACCTCCTTCACCTTCGGATGCACTACCTGTCCCTGGCGCACGACGACGCACCCTCGGGCGATCTCCTCGCTCATGTCCCACTTCATCGCGTTGTCCTTCCCCATCAGATGCGTCAGCAGCTTCTCCATGTTCCGCGAATAGAGCATGCTCGAGTGCACGGCCATGGTGCCGGGGAGATTCGGATGCCCTACGATCGTCACGCCGTTCTTGACGACCTCCCGACCCGCCTCCGTCCCCTCCACGTTTCCGCCCTGCTCCGCGGCCAGATCGACGATCACCGAGCCCGCCCGCATCGAGCGCACCTGTTCCGCGGTCACCAGGCGCGGCGCGCGCTTTCCGGGGATCAGCGCGGTCGTGATCACCACGTCCGCCTTCGCGATCGCCGCCGAGATCAGCTCCGCCTGCTTGCGCTTGTATTCCTCGCCTTGCTCCGCCGCGTACCCGCCGGCGCCCGCCTTCACCTCCACGCCTTTGACTTCAAGGAATCTCCCGCCCAGGCTCTCCACCTGCTCCTTGGTCTCCGGCCGCACATCCGTCGCCTCCACCACCGCGCCCAGCCGCTTGGCCGTCCCAATCGCCTGCAGGCCCGCCACGCCCGCGCCCATCACCAGCACGCGCGCCGGCGTAATCGTCCCCGCCGCCGTCATGAGCATCGGAAAGAACTTCGGGAGCCGCTCCGCCGCCACGATCACAGCCTTGTATCCCGCCAGGTTCGCCTGCGAGGAAAGCGCATCCATCGATTGCGCCAGCGTCGTGCGCGGGATCATGTCCACGGCGATCGCATTGGCCCCGCGCGCCGCGATCGCCTTTACGAGATCGACGTTGACGAGCGGATAAAGGAACGATACGAGCGTACCGTCCGCCCTCAGCTTGGCGACCTCTTCGAGCGTGGGCTTTTGGATCTTGACGACGAGATCCGCCTCGAATGGCGGCCCGGCCTTGGCCCCCGCGGATTCGTATTCCTTGTCCGCATACGACGCCGCTTCGCCCGCGCCCGCCTCGAACACGATCTCCAGACCGCGCTTGATGAACTTCGAGACAATTTCCGGGACAAGGGCGACGCGTTTCTCGCCTGCCCCGCTCTCCTTGGGTACGCCGATCCTCATGGTGGGCGGCAGCAAACTACTCTTCAGACCTCGTTGGGTCAAGGAAACCAGCGCTTCGTTGTAGGAACTTCCACCCGCCTCCCCTCGGACGAGGTTATACTTTCTCTGTCACCACTTCTTCCTGGGAGGATTTCATGCTGCGTCTCGGCGCTGTCCTGACTCTTCCTCTTCTGTTCACCGGTTGCGGAATGTTCTCCGACGAACCCGCCGAAGGAACCCTCAAGATCGAACCCGAAGGCATCTCGGGATACCGACTGTTCAACGTAAGCGCGATCGAGATTTTCGAGATGAAGAGCGAACAGAAGGACCCCTTCGAAATCGTGGGCGAGGGCGTGTCGCTGTGCGGGACCTTGTGGCCTTACTCGGGTCTCAGCGAGGGCGACATGTCCATCAAGCTGCTGGGCAAAGAGGCCGACATCGTCGTCCAGGGCGGCAACCCGTACAATCGCAAGCCCTCCACCGTGGCCATCCCCGAGCTGGGCGAGAACGTCCGTTTCGCGCAAGGCACCGTGACGTTCGAGAACGTGGAGAGCGCCGGCGACGGCACCGTCATCACGGGCAAGCTCAAATACACCTTGGAGACGGACAAGGGCCAGATGCGCGGCATCGGGATGTTCAAGGCCAGGGCCAAGATCACCCAACGCCAAAGCGAATCCGAGTGAGACGCTTTTTCGAGCATCCCACCCTGAGCTTTCTCTATAAGGGAATCATCCGGGACACCGTCCAGGCGCGGCTGCCCTCGCCGAGGCCGGTCTTCACGTGTGGCGAGTATCCGCATGATTTCCCGCATCAAACCCAGCGAAGACACCGTAGAGCGCAAGGTCCGGGTCCTCATCTCCACTCATCACGTCGTCCTCGGCGAGTTGCTCGAAGAGGCGCTCAAGATCCGGCCTCAGATCGACTCCGTCCGCCGAGTTCAAACGGCGCGCCAAGTGCTCGCGGCATCCCGTGAACGCCGTCCGGATGTGGTTCTCCTGGATCCAAGTCATCCCATCGAACCGATGTTCGATCTGGCGCGCACCCTCGGACGGTTGCGTCCTCCCGTTCCGGTCATCTTCATGGGAGAAACGGCCGCCATGGGATGGATCTATCGAGCCCTGGACGTCGGCGCCTCGGGTTTCCTCGCCCGGTGCGCCCGAACCGACGATTATCTGCGCGCCATCCAAGCCGTCTGCGAAGGCCAACGATACTTCTCGCCGTCGGCGGCGACCGTCGTGTCCAAGCTGGCCGCCGGCGGAGAGCTGCCGATCTTCTCCACACGCGAAATGGACGTACTGCGGTTGATCTGCGAAGGAAGCTCCACCAAGGAAATCGGCCGCGACCTCGGACTGGAACCCAAGACCGTCGACTCCATCCGGGCCCGCCTGATGACCAAGACCGGGACGAAGAACGCTGCGTCGCTCGTGCGGTACGCGTGCGACGAACGATTCGTCGATTTGCGACCGCGGTCCGAGGCCCGCCTGGAACCTCCCGCCCTTCACATCGGTGTCGCGCGCACCACGCGCAGCGGCACATCGGACACCCGGAACGTCGCGACGCATCCGTAGTCAAACGGCACGTCCTTGAGGCAGTCCACCGATACGACGCCCTGCGCGTCGTTGCGGGAGCGAATCGTCAGCGTATCCCCCGGCCGCAGTTCGCCCGTCCCCATCCCGTAGGGAGTGCCGTGAGGAAAGGCCTCCGTCGCCGCCCAACGCGCCACAGGCTGCGTCCGGCCGAACGACTCGCCGTACGCGCCGTACCAGCCCGTCGACCCCGCGCCGCTGGCGACGAGCACCCCCGAGCACTTCTGCTCCTCCTCCCGCCCGTCGTTCTTGCGCAACACGTGCCTCGACATGTGTTTGCGAAACGTCTCCCCGACGAAAAACTCGCTCGTCGCCCGGCCCGCGAATCGTCCGTCCACCGTCGCTTCGATCCGGGTCCACGACTCCGGCGCCGGATCCTCGCCCCGCAGCCGCCGCACCGTCTCCTCGAGGTTCTCCTCGTTGACCGAGAGAAGCCCGCCGTGGCTTCGCAGGCGATCGGCGTTCACGCCGAGCACCGGAACGCCGTCGAGGAAGTGCGTCACGTAGATGAAGTGGTTGTCGCCTCCCAAGGCGATGACCAGGCTGGCTCCCGCCAGCGCTTGCGCCGAGATCTCCTCGCGCGGAATCTCGCGTACTTCGGGCAGAAGCGCCCGTACGCGCCGGCGCATCTCCAATTGCCGCTCATGGGAAGCGTAGATGGCGTCCGCATGGTCCGCGCCGTAATAGGCCGGCAACTGCGCCGGCGTCAGCGCAAGCCGCTTCAGATCATGCTCGATCTTCGTCGCCTTCGGAATGAGAACCGCCCGCTGGAGATCCATTGGATCTCCATACTACATCCTGACCGCGCAAAACGCCCCGCCCATTAGATCCCCGGCCCTGCTTCCGTCAAAAGGACGTGAAGCGCGCGTTCTTTGCACTGGCCGGACTGACCCTGTGGATCTCCGCGGGGTGCCGCGACTTCCTCCCAGGAAACGGCGCTCCGTCGGCCGAGTTCCCCGCCGCCACGGATCGTTGCACTCCCAAGGTTGAGGCGGCCCCTTCGCAGATCATCGCGCGGCCCGCTCCAGGCGCCGACCCGGCGGCCGTCGCGGAGGCCATCGCGCAGGCGGGGGCCCGCACCCACGAGGCCATTCCGGCCCTCGGCGCCGTCATCCTTCGTGCCGATGGAGAGACCGCCTTCGAAACGCGCGACCGCCTGCGACACACGCCGCTCTTCACGCGAGTCGAAGACGACGCGGTCGCCGGCGCCGCGATCATCCCGAACGATCCCGCGTTCATCACGCAATGGCATCTCCGCGCGATGGACGCCCCGGGCGCCTGGGACACGACCACGGGATCCCCGCAGGTTCCTATCGCCGTGGTGGACTCCGGCGTCAACGCCGCGCATCCGGAGCTGTCGTCCAAGGTGCTTCCGGGGTGGAACTTCCTGACTGAATCCACCGACACCTCCGACATGTTGGGGCATGGAACCGCGGTGGCGGGAACCGCGGCCGCCGCGTTCAACAACGCGATGGGGGGCGCCGGCGTGGCGCCCCTCGCCCCTATCATGCCGCTGGTCGTCCTCAACGCGAACAATGTCGCCTACTACTCCGACATCGCGCGAGCCATCGTCTACGCCGCCGACCATGGCGTGCGCGTCGTCAACGTGAGCCTCGGGGCGGCCGTTCCGTCGGGTCTCCTCCAGGACGCGGTCGATTACGCGTGGAGCCGCGGCACGGTCGTCTTCGCCGCCGCCATGAACGCCGCCTCCTCCCTGCCTCACTTCCCGGCGGCCTGCGACCGCGTCGTGGCCGTCGGCGCCACCGCGCCCGGAGACCGCCGCGCGACCTTCTCCGACTTCGGAGAGTGGCTCGACATGGTCGCCCCGGGGGACCTCATCTACACGACCCATGCAGGAGGAGGTTACGGCTGGGTCGCCGGCACGTCATTCGCCGCGCCGGCCGTCGCCGGCGTCGCGGCGCTCGTTCTGTCGAGACAGCCCGACCTCACGCCGGATCAGTTGGTCCGGCAGCTCCAGCAGACTTGCGACGATCTCGGCGCCCCCGGCTGGGACCTCTATTTCGGTCACGGGCGCGTCAACGCCCGGCGCGCCGTGACCGTCGCGCCCGCCGCGATCGCGCCCGTCGACACGACGGCGCCTTTCGCATGGGTCCAGTCCCCCACCTGATACGCCGACGTCAGCGGAAACCTCCACGTGTGGGGGCAGGCCTCGGACGACCTTGGAGTCGCGCTGGTGCGACTCCTGATCGACGGATCCCCCGTGGCCACGACCTCGACGCCGATGTTCGCGTTCGCCTGGGACACGCGGAGCGCCTCCAGAGGCCCCCACACCCTGCGCGTGGAGGCCGTGGATGCCGCGGGCAACGTCGGGTCCTTCGACGTCCCCGTGGTCGTGACGAATTAGTCCGCGCGTCGTTCGGATGAAGCCGGGCGAGCGTCTTCCTCAGAACCCTCCGTCCTCCTCAGGGTCTTCCCCCTCCCGCCCGGCCCATTGGATCAGCGCGCGACCGTAGCTCTTCGCGCGCTCCAGATAGCGGGCAGGATCCACCGGCTTGTCCTCCGCGATCGCCGCGAGGTACTCGTGCACCAAGGCCTGGGCGATGACGTGAAACGCCATGCCTTCGTCCACGCCTTGTTGCACCAGCTTGATGAACGGCTCGCGAATGCCCGGCGGCTGATCGTTCCGCAACGACCGCTCCGTGTCCGCGTCGACGACGATGTGCAGGATGAGATCCTCACCCTGGATCTTCAGCGGGGCCGCCGGATCCTCCTCGAGGCGTTCCCAATAGACGTGCAGATCCTCATGCAGAACCATGAACTTCTGGAAGGCCGCCAGATCCGCGTCGTGCGGGCGTCTCTGCGCCTTGGCGGCGCTCCACAGTTCCGCCATGAGAGGCCGGGTCAACTCGCGCATCGAAGCTCCTCCACCATCGGATAGTAACGGCCTCGCGCGCCCCCCGGGGTCTCCGGAAAACCCCGCCGCGGTCCAGCGCTTTCCCGAAAGCCTCTCCTGATTTTTCGAACCTTGACGCTCCCTGTTCCATGTGTAGACTTCCAACCGAAATGGGTAGAGGCATGACGTCCCGCCGGACGGACCGCTCCGGACGCGGAGGAACGGCACCCTAGGAAGGGCTGTCTTCGCGTCCCGCCTCCTCCGGCGCGCGGACGTCGCATAGGCCGCCATACATTTTTGATGGTGTTTGTACATTTTACATGGGAGACGCGCATGAAGTCGCTCGTCCTCGGTCTGCTGGTCCTGGCGTCGCTTGCTCTTCCCAACGCCTGCCGCCGCGACGGCGGAGGAGGATCCGCGGCGGGAGCCCCCCCGACGGCCCCCCCCGGGGGGACGGAGCCCCCGCCGGTCGTCGAAGGAGTGACGCGCACCTACGTGCCCGCCGCCGGCGACGTCCTTAATCCGGAGCGGGGCTTCTACGATTGGGTCGATCTCGTCGGCGGCGGCGGCTACGGCTTCGTGCGCGCCAACGGATGGACCCTCGCGTACGCGCCCGTCCAGCTCGACGCCTTCCGCAACAGCCCGATCAGCTCGTCCACGCTGGCTTCCCTGGAGGCCGGCTTCGCGCGCGCCCGCGAGGCGGGCATCAAAGTCATCCTGCGCTGCGTCTACAACAGCGGATTCTCCGCCGACGCGCCGAAGGACCGCGTCCTGCAGCACATCCAGCAGCTCGCCCCCGTCCTCACCGCCAACGCCGACGTCATCGCCCTCGTCCAGGGAGGCTTCATCGGCGCCTGGGGCGAATGGCATTCCTCCACCAACGGCCTGGACAACCCGACCGATCGACGCGACATCCTCACGGCGCTGCTGCAGGCCTTGCCGGCGTCCCGCATGGTCGACATCCGCACGCCGCACTTCAAGGAGCAGATCTACGGCTCCGGCCCCATCTCCGAAGCCGAGGCCTTCAGCGGGACCCTCAAGGCCCGCACCGGCCATCATAACGACTGCTTCCTCAGCTCCTCCGACGACGTCGGCACGTATCAGGACCCCATCGAGTCCTGGAAGGACTACGTCGCCCAGGACGGCCGCTTCACCCCCATCGGTGGAGAAACTTGCGGTTACAACCCTCCCAGGAGCGACGGCCCGGCGGCGGAGGCCGAGATGGAGCGGCTCCACTTCTCGTATCTCAACATCCACTATGAACCCACCACGCTCCAGCAATGGATCGCGCAAGGATACTTCGACATCATCAGCGCGCGCCTCGGCTACCGGCTGACGCTGCAACAGGCGACCTTCACGCCGGCCGTCCGCCCCGGCGGCGTCGTGGATCTCGAGGTCCGGCTGGCCAACACCGGGTTCGCTTCCCTCTTCAATCCGCGACCCGTCTTCGTGGTGCTGGACAACGGAACGACGCGCCTGGCGGCTCAGCTCTCCTCCGTCGATCCCCGGCGCTGGGAAGCCGGCGCCGCTCACGTCCTGCGGGCCCGCGTCGGCGTTCCCGGCGGCGCATCGCCGGGACCCTGGCGGCTCGGCCTGTGGATGCCCGACGAAGCGTCGTCGATCCGAAGCCGCCCCGAATACGCGGTGCGCTTCGCCAACGACGGCGTGTGGGACCCCGCCACCGGATTCAACGTCCTGGCGAACGATCTGGTCGTGGATCCCGCCGCAGGCGGCCCCTCGGACCCCGCCGCCCCGCCGATGGTCCCGATCCCCTGACCCCGCGACAAGAGGCCCCGGAGAGGAGCCGCCGCTCCTCTCCGGAATCCTCACCGGCCCCCGAGGCATCGCCTCCTCCTCCGGATCACGGGTGGTGGATCCCGATCGCATGGTCCAGCTCGTGCGACAGGACCGCCAAAACCGCGTCGTTCTCAAGACAGCCGAAGGAATCGCCTCTCTCGTCGCAGCGGACGGCACCCGGCCGCGCCCGCGTCCAAATCGCCGCTTCGATGACGCTCGTACCCAGCGCCGCGCTTCGGTGCAAGCCCGCGACGGCACCCGTCGGGCCCGCCGCGGCACGAAATCGATGACCGTCGTGCAGGATGAAGTGGTAGCCGCGCGCGACACGATACAGATGATCACGATCGTATGCGGCGGCCCGCCGTTCGACCCACTGATGAACGCGGCCTTCCAACCAGGCGAAGATCTCTTCGCGCGTCACAGGCCCGGCCTTCAGAGAAGGGCCCTCCGGAACATGAACGAGGAAACCGCACGGCGTCGACTCCAGCGAGAGTTCCCCCGATGCGCATCCCGGGTCCAGCGCCGCCGACAGGCCCAGACAGGCCAGCGCACCGACGGCCGCCCAGGCCATCTCCGACCCGAGCCGGCCGACCGCCGCCGTCCGGCACGATGTCTTGCCATATCCCGTCCCGAACGAAACCCGTGTCCCCCGTATGATCCTCATACGTCCCCCTCTGACGCGTCGCGCCCGAACAAGCCCCTGCGACCGCCGCGACCCTCACGTCGAGATCGTGGTGCGTCGCTTCTCGACGGCGCCGACCCCGGGGGTCCCGCCGCGCTCCGAGCAGGCGACGCTGCCCATCCACACTTCACGACCGCTCCGACAAGGACGACGCCTTCTCAAGCATCGGTGCGTCGTCCGCGGAGCTTCATCCCTCGCGCCGCTCATCCCTTAATGGCATGGGGCCGGCGCGATGTCAAGCGTAATGTTCTGTATTTCCATAACTCACGACGAGCGGGTCGGAGCGTTCGCTTCCTTGCGGAAGAGCTCCGCGATCGCGAGGTCCTCCCGCCGACGACCGACATAACGATCCAATCCCGCGATCATGACCATCAAGACCGCCACCGCCACGCCGGCCAGCAGATGCTGGCCCAGGCCGCAGGCCATGCCTACGCCGATGCCCAGAAAGTACACGGCGGCGTCCCGCGGGTCCTGGATGACGCTGCGGAACCGGATGAAGCCGCCCAAACCGACCACGCCGAACGCCCGCGCCAGCGAATCGCCGATGACCACGACGACGACCGCGCTGGCCACGCAAAGCAAGGCGACCGCGTAGATGGTCTTGTGCCCGCGCGTCGGACCGCGGTTCACCAGCAGCGAGACCGGGTTCGCCGCCAGCAGCAAGCCGAGGCCGAAGGCCACGCAGAGCCGCAGCGCGAACTGCCCGATCTCCATCCAGTCGAAATGCGCGCTCATGAGATCTCTCCATGCCGCCTTCGGCGGCCCGGGCCCGCTCACGGCATCGCGATC
>JACPRB010000116.1 GCA_016190155.1 Planctomycetota bacterium | reverse complement strand
GTGCCTTTGGTGCGCACGAATGACGAAGTAGCCGCAGGCCGCTGAGATCGCGAAGAAGAACGCTGAGAATTCTTCAAGAAAACGGCTCTGCGTTCTCTCCGTACCCTCTGCGCGCTGCGGTCGGTCTTTCGGAGTGAATCGTGGGATCTACTGCGTACCGAGTAGCGAGTAGACCGAGGTGGAAACCATATTATCGATTTGCTGGACGGCATTGGATCTTGACCCGGTCCGATTCATGGGATAACCTAAACCGCGTCGAAGAGCGGGCGGCGGAACGTCAGGAATCGGGCAGGGCAAGATGCCGATGTTGCCGTCCGCGCGCGGGACTCCGGACCCAGCCACGGTCATGCCGAAGCTCATCATCCAGTTTCAAGGGCGAGAGTGGTCTGTCGAACTCCGGGAGGGGTCCAACACGGTCGGCCGCTCGTCGAAGTGCGGCGTCCCGATTCGCGACGTCAACATGTCGCGGGAGCACTGTGACATCCGCGTCGTCGGCGGCGTAGCCACGCTCTTCGACAAGGGCAGCATGAACGGGACCGTTGTGAACGGCGTCAAGGTCCTCGAACGCCCGCTCTCCCCCGGTGACAAGATCGAAATGGGTGCCGTGGCCCTGTATTTCGAGCAGAAGGGACCCGGCGAAGCGACGGCGCCTGCGACCTCGAAGGCCAAGGGACAGACGCAACGCCAGGGCAACGGGAAACGAGCGGCGGATGCGCTTATCAAGGACTATGCGGCGTGGCCTGCACGGCACCGGCTCCCTGCCCGCGCCATCGCGAGCGCCGTTGGAATCGTCCTTCTCCTGGGGCTGGCGGTTTGGGGGGCGCGCTCGCTGGGGCGCGGCCCGCACGATCCGGAGGGGACTCAGGACTTGCTCGGAAGCAACGGCACCTTCGAGGTGCGGGATGGGGAAGGGCCCCGCGGATGGCAGCTGCGATCCCGTGGCGGCAGCCGAATCTCGTTGGACGAGACGATGCCTCACGGCGGAGGATCCGCGCTGGTCATCGAGAAGTCGTCCGAGGCCGACGACCTCGCGGTGGAATGCCGATCGGCGGACGACTTCTCGTTGGGGGAAGCGCGCCGCGTGAAGTTCTCCGCCTGGACCAAGTGCGACGGTTTCGGCGGCCTCGTGATGCTGAAGGTGGTGTGGATTCGGAACGCGCGGGGGCCGGTTCTCTTGGAAGAGGTGAGCCCACCCGTGGAGAAGCCGACCGAGTGGACCCGGATCGATAAGACGTTCGAGGCGCCCGCCGGGGCGGAGGCCTTTTATGTGGCGGTTTGCGCGATCGGACGTGCCGGGCGCATCCTGGTCGACGATGCCCGCGTGGTTCCGCAGCCGGGGCGCCCAGCGACGCGGGAGAAAATCTTCGGCGCGTTCGCCGTGGACGTCGCTCCGTCGGGCGTCTTCCAGGTGGTCACGCAAGGACGTCGCATCCTGGCGAACGTGCACGTGGCGCTGGCCAGCGAGAAGGAGGGCGTGAGCGCGCAGACGATGGTGCCGGAGGCGGGCGTCGCCTGCGAGGAGGGGCGCATCGTCGTGAACGGGCGGCTGCCGAGCCCCGTCGATCTGCGTCCCGTAGAGTTCGAACAGCAGATCGTTTCGGACGGCGACGGGATCGTCGTCGCGTATACGTTTCCAGAGGAGGCGCTCAAAGCGATCGAGGGGATTCAGGTGGTCGCCACGATACCGAAGCCGGAGCGGGTGACCGGCCTGCCGGCGTCCGGCGAGTCCGCCACGCCCCGCGTGACGGTGCGTGCGGAGGGCGTCGACGTCGTGATCGAGTACGCGGATCCGACGGCGGTGCTGGGCAGTCGCGAGCAAGGGGCGCAGAAGCTCGTGCAGATATTCCCGATCCGCCGGGCGACGGGGCGCGCGACGGTGGGCTTCAAACTCCGCGGCGCGGGGGCGGCGGGAGTCGATGCGACGGATCCGCTCAAGGCGGCCCAGGACCTGATATCGCGCCGCCAGGATTTCGCCGCGGCGCTGGGAATCCTGCGCGAGCACGGGCGCGCGTTGCGGGATCCCGAGACCCGGCGGCGGGCGCTGGAAGAACTGGAGCGTCTGGAAGAAAGGGAGAGGCGCGATTGGGAGGAGGTGGAGGCGGCGTGCTTCCGCGCGCGCATCGGGGGACGGCCGGACGTCATCGAGGCGGCGCGGGGGCGAGTGGGCGTTTATGAACGCCACTGGAACGCGGGCGACATGGCGGCCAAGGCTCAGGCCGCGCGGGAGGAGCTCGATCGACTGGCGGCGGAGTCCGCGACGAGGAATGGAGAAAAGCGGTCGAGGGAGCTTCTGGAGCGGGCGAAGGCTTATGCGCAGGCCGGGGAGCGGACGCTGGCCGCCGCCGTCTGCGAGACATTGCTGGAGCGATACGGTCAAACGGAGGCCGCGCGGGAGGCGGCGGAGATCCTGAAGGCGCACTCACGATGACTCTGGGCATCGACGTAGGAGCGAGCGCGATCAAGGTGGTACGGCTGAGCCGGACCATGAAGGGGTATCGCGTCCTCGGTGCCGCCAGGCGCCGCATGCCTGCCGTGGCTTCCGCGGGCGATTTCAAGGCCGTGGCGGCGAGGACGCTTCACGAAGGGCTGCCCGAACAAGACGGCCGGCGGACCGGAGTGATCGGCCTGAGCGGTCGAGACGTGAATCTCCTCGCGGTGTCGCAGCCGAATACGAAGCCGATCAACTATCGAACGCTGATGCGCTACGAAGTCGATCAGCGCAAGGGAAGCGACGGCGACTTGTACGCCGACTGGTGCACGCTGAGGAGCCCGGACGCGTACACCCCGCAGTACCTCGCGATGGTCGGGGTCGCGAAGAGCTCGTTCGTGGACGAACGGATCGCGGTGGGCCGGTTGGCCCGCGTCGAGATTCGAGATGCGGTCCCGAATCCGCTGGCGGTCTACACGGCGTATCGAAACAACTACGACGTCGAGGACGGCGTTCAGCTGATCGTCGACCTGGGCGCCACGAACATCGACATGGCGATGGTGCGCGGAGGCAGGCTGGTCTTCGCGCGCAACGTGCCGACGGGAGCGGGGATTTTCGACGCCGGCATCGCCGGCATGTCGGGGATCGGCGCGGGGGAGGCGGAAGCGCGCAAGATCCAGTTCGGAAGCCTCCTCCCGGCGCAGGAGGGGGATCCGCGCGAAGAGGAGCTGAGGCCGGCTCTGCGGACGGCGGCGGGCCAGCTCATGGGGGTGCTGCAGGCGACCATCCAGTTCGCCAAGACACAGCTGCAGGATAAGGATCTCGCCGTGGACAAGGTTTACCTGGCGGGCGGCGGGGCGCGGTTGCGGGGGCTGCCGGAGTATCTGGCGAGCGCGCTCAAGGTGCCCGTCGAGATCCTGGACCCGTTCCGAAGGCTGGAAGGCGGGCCGTCGGCCGATGTCGAGGAACTCCGGCGGCTCCCGAGCGACATGACGGTGGCGGTCGGTTTGGCCATGATCGCTTGCGGCAACGGCCGGGATGAGGCGTGTCTTTCCATCATTCCGGACGGAGTCCGGAGGCGCCGCGATTTCTACCGCGGCCCGTTCTATCTCGTGATCGCGGGCGCGGTGCTCCTGGCGAGCCTGCTGGCGCTCACCGTGATCGCGTGGACGCGCCGGCACGCGCAGGAGTCGGCGCTGGCGGAGTTCACGCAGAGAACACAGACGACGAGTCGACGGATCGAGGACCTCGACAAGATCGAGGCGGAGCAGCGCGACGTCACGGCGAAGGTTCAGATGCTGAGCGCTCAAGCGTTGGCCGGACGCGGCGTGCTGGACGTCATGTGGAAGCTGCGTCGCGTGGTGCCGGAAGGGATGACGGTCCGGCGGATCGAGCTGGTCGATCTTTCGGAACGTCCGCACAATCCGCTTCCGAGGAAGCGGTGTCTCTTCCACGCGCCGGGTCGGGGGCTGGTGCTTGGGGCCGTGCTGAAGGAGGGAGATGGGGACGTCTTGACGCTCGCGTCCGGGGAGGAAGTTTCGCTCGCGGAGGTGGGTGAAGTGAAGACGTGGCTGGCGCCGTCGAAGGGCGTGCAGATCGAAGGGGAGATCGACGAGAACGTGAAGGGGGGCGCGGGCGCGGCGCTGGACGCCGTCAAGGAGCATCTCGGCGATCCATCGCGCGGGATATCCGCGGAGATTCCCTATCAGGAAGCGACGAAGGACAAACCCGGGTGGAGGACGTTCCGGATCCTGGTGAGGCTGGAGTGATGGAATATTGGTGGAAGGAGAACAGGGGCCTGGTCGTGCCGGCGGCGGCCGGAGTGGTCGTCGTGTGCGCGTGGTATTTCGCCGTGGTGGGAGGGATCGAGGAGAAGACGGCGCTCCTCCGGCGCCAACGGGTCGCGGCCGAGCAGAAGCTCCAGGCGCAGATGAAGGCGGGGGTGCCCTCGGAGGATACGCTGTCCAGGGCCAGGCGGGATCTGGAGCGGGAGAAGGAACGGATGGAAGAGCTGACGCGAGAGATGGGGTTGAAGGTGCCCGCGAGCCATCAGGTGCAGGCGAGGAACACGGCCGGCGAGACGTTCATGAAGACCAAGGAGGACGAAACGCGCAAGAAGATCCGGGATGCGGCGGCGCGTTCGGGGGTGTCGCTTCCGTCCAACGCGCTGGGATTCTCCGAGAATCTGTTCGAGGGCGTGGACGATGCCCTTGGAAAGGAACTCCTGGCCCGCTTGGCCATCGTGGAGAAGGTGTCGCTCGGCGCCGTCGAGGCGGGCGTCTCGCGCATCGACGCGGTGAACGCGGAAGGTTCCGAGACGACGGAGAAGGCCGAGTTCCTCGCGCGACTCAGCGTGCGGCTGAAGGTGACGGGGACTTCCGAGGCGGTCTTCAAGTGGCTGCATGCCGTTCAGAAGCGGGGAGATTTCCTGGCGGTGGATGAATTCAAGGCGACGAAGGAGAGTCCGCACGAGGACGTGTTCAGCGCGGAAATGGACGTGTCGGGGCTTGTCCTGCAGGACATCAAGGAATGACGGCGAGGATTCTCAAGCGATTCAACCGGGAGCAGCTGACGCTGGGAGCGGCCGGCGGGCTGGCGGGTCTGCTCCTCCTCACGGGGCTGGGCGGCGGTGAGCCGGCGGGAGCGACGTTCCGGCTTCCGTCCGCGGAGCGCGCGTATGCGTCCGCGCCCTCGACCGCCCCTGAGTACGTGCACGAGAAGTTCTCGGTGTACTGGGACGGGCGGGACATCTTCATGCCTGTGGCGGTGGACAAGCTGCCGGTGCCGGATTTGACGCCGCCGATGCCGCGACTCGAACCTCTGGCGCTGCCGCCGCTGGGGCCGGGCCCCGCGTTCGAGGCGCTCAATCGTTTGACGCACGGGACGATTTCGGTGGGCGCGGCGGATCTGCCGTCGGATGCGGAGCTGGCGGAACTGGTGAACCTGGCGGAACCGGAACCGGCGGCGCCGGCCGATCGCCGGGCGGAGAAGATGCGTGAGTGGGACGTGATTCACCGCACGGGCAATCTCGCGCCGCTGGAAGGCCGGATCGTGCACGAGGCGCCCGGGTACGTCGACTTCCAAGGCAAGGACAAGGCCCGAATGCGCATCCCGTGGTCCCAGGTGAGCTTCGACAAGAAGACGGGTGAGCCGTGGATCGAACGGGGATGGACGTATGAAGAGGAGTACCGTCATCGATCGGGACGGTTGAAGGGAGGCGACGCCTCGGGCCGCATTGCGTTGGCGGAGTGGTCGCGCGAGTACGGGATGACGACCGAGGCGGCGCAGGAGTATCGAGCGGCCGTCGAGATCCTGAAGGCGCGCGGGGATTTCAAGAAGGAGTTCTTCGACATCGTCGGCGCGGCCGGCGATTTGATGTGCGAGACGGGCGACTTCGACGGAGCGGTCGCGCTGTACGCCGCGGTGATGCAGTGGACGCCGTTCGAGCGGGCGGAGATGGCCGTGCGCACCGGCGACGCGATGCGGGCGCTGGGTCTGAACGAAGCGGCGCTCGATGCGTACGGACAGGCTTTGGAGGCCTCACCTCGGACGACCCGCGCGCGGGCGTCGCAGGCGCGCTTGCTCTAC
This sequence comes from Planctomycetota bacterium, assembly GCA_016190155.1. Taxonomy (GTDB): domain Bacteria; phylum Planctomycetota; class MHYJ01; order MHYJ01; family JACPRB01; genus JACPRB01. The sequence continues at coordinate 23 of JACPRB010000116.1, read as the reverse complement.
CAGTCGGGGCGCGACGCCGAGGC
>JACPRB010000145.1 GCA_016190155.1 Planctomycetota bacterium | reverse complement strand
TCGGTTGCGGTCGCCGCGCTGGGCGCTCTGCGCGCTCTGCGGTGCGGTTACTTCTACGATTCCCTCCCGGTTCAACAAGCTCACCACAAGTGTGTTTCTCGGCGCGCTCCGCGGTGAACCCGGCGCCGGAGGAGCTTGGAGATTTCCAGGAGCGTCACCGGGATCGCCGCCAGGACGATCACGCGGGCGATGTCGGACGCGTCGAGTCGGCTGGTCTTCAGCGCCTGCTGCAGGAAGTCCGAATGGTGGATGGTGAGTTGGAAACCGATCGTCGCCACGGCGACGAGCATGAGCCGGAGATTGGAGAAGAGGCCGACTTCCCAGAGGGCCCGTGTCCGGCTGCGGAAGGCGAAAGACCGCAGCACCTGCTCGATCACGAGCGTGGAGAACGCGTAGGCGCGGGCTTCGTGCAGGGAACCCCGCAGGTGCAACCCGACGAAGAAGGCGCACAGGGTCACCGTCGCGCTGAGGATCGCGCTCGAGATCATCCACGCCAGGAAGGCGCGGTCCGCGATCTCCGCCTCCGGGCGGCGCGGCGGGCGGCGCAGCAGGTCGCCGTCCGTCGGATCGGTCACCAGCGCCAGCGCCGGGAAGCTGTCCGTAACGAGGTTGATCCACAGGATCTGAATGGCCAAGAGCGGCAGAGGCCATCCCAGGAACACCGCCACGGCCATCACGAGGATCTCGGCCGTATTGCCGCTGAGGAGGTAGAGGAGGGCTTTGCGGATGTTCTCGAAGATCGCGCGGCCTTCCTCGACGGCGGTGACGATCGTCGCGAAGTTGTCGTCGGTGATGATCATGGCGGCGGCGTCCTTGGCGACCTCCGTGCCGGCGCCGCCCATCGCGATCCCGATGTCGGCGCCCTTGAGCGCGGGAGCGTCGTTGACGCCGTCGCCCGTCATGGCGACCACCGCGCCGCGCGCCTTCCAGGCCCGCACGATGCGCAGCTTGTGTTCCGGGCTGACGCGCGCGTATACGGAGATCGACTCGACGCGTTCGGCGAGCGCCGCGTCGTCCAGGATCTCCAGATCGGATCCCGTGATCACCTCGTCTTCCCGTTGGGCGATGCCGAGGGTGCCGGCGATGGCGAGGGCCGTTCGCGCGTTGTCGCCGGTGATCATGATCGGCCGGATGCCGGCGCGGCGGCAGGCTTCGACGGCCGCCTTCGCCTCGGGTCTGGGGGGATCGTGCATTCCGACGAGTCCCAGGAACGTCAGGTCCTCCTCCGGCCGCTCCTCGGGCGTCATCTCGCGGGACGCGACCGCCAGGACGCGCAGACCTTTCCGGGTCAGATGATCCGTCATGGAGTCGATGCGCCCGCGCTCGGTCAATCCGAGAGGACGTGGGCCGGCGTCCGTTTGAACGGAGGTGCACAAGGGCAGCACGGACTCGGGCGCGCCTTTCACGTACGCGCGAAGTCCCGCGGAAGTGCGACGGACGAACGAGACGCGCTTGCGCCGCGCGTCGAAGGGGACGGTCGAGACCGCCGGCTCGCGGGCCTCCACTTCGCGTGGAGTGATTCCGGCACGGAGCGCGATCGCGAGCAGGGCGGCCTCGGTGGGATCGCCGGCGAGGACCGCTTGGCCGTTCCGTTCGGAGAGTCGGGCGGTGGAACACGCCACGGCGGCCCAGATCGTGGAGTGGGTTGCGGCCGGCGGGCGGGCGTCTTCCGTGATGTCCAGACGCTCCTGCAGGGTGTCGATGGCGCGGACGCTCATGTGGCCGAGCGTGAGCGTCCCCGTCTTGTCCGCGCAGATCACGGTCGTGCAGCCGAGGGTCTCCACGGCGGCGAGCTTTCGGATGAGGGATTTCTTGCGGGCGAGTCGTTGCACGCCCAAGGCCAACGCGATGGTGACGACGGCGGGCAGGCCTTCGGGCACGGCGGCCACGGCCAAGCTGAGCGACGTGAGGATCATCTCGAAGAAGGGGACGGACCGCAGCATGCCCAAGAGAAAGACGAACGTCACGACGAGCATGGCGGCCAAGACGAGTCGCCTACCCAGGACGCGAAGGCGTGTTTGAAGGGGAGTCTCCGGTTCCTGCGCCATTTCCACCAGGTGGGCGATTCGCCCGAGTTCGCTGGTCGGGCCCGTGCCCACGACGATCCCCTCTCCGAAGCCCGCCGCGACGGTTGTGCCCATGTAGGTCATCGTGATCCGGTCCGCCAGCGGCGCTGATCGCGGAACATCGGCGTCCGGGTCTTTGTCGACGGGTTCCGACTCGCCCGTCAAGGTCGCCTCGATCGCGCGCAGGCCGGAAGCGCGCCAGAGGCGGAGGTCGGAGGGGATGGGATCGCCGGCTTCGAGCACCACGACGTCTCCCGGCACGAGTTCGGCGGCGGGGATAAGGGCGGTCGTGCCGTTCCTGCGCACGTGGGCGATCGGCGTGGTGATCCTGCGCAGGGCCGCCAGGGCGTCCGCGGTCCGACGTTCCTGCAGGTAACCCACCGCGGCGTTGACGAAGACGATCGCCACGATCGCCGCGGCGTCCACGAGGTCGCCGACGATTCCGGCGAGGATGGCGGCGGCCAGCAGGATGGCGACCAGGAGGTTGGAGAACTGGTCGAGGAACATGCGCAGCGCCGTACGCCTCGGCGTCGGCGGCAGGCGGTTGGGTCCGATCGTTTCCAAACGGCGCGCGGCTTCGGCCTGGGTGAGGCCGTCGGCGAGATCGGTATCCAGAAGGGCGGCGACGTCCGCAGGGGGCAAACTATGCCAGGCGGCCGGCGTCGGTCCCGGCACGATCATGGTACGGACTCCTTGCGGCGACCCGAAGCGGCACCACGCTTGCCACGGCGCAAGGACCGTGCCATCTGCGCCTGCGGCTTGATGGGGCCTGGAATCGCGAGATCAGTGGAGGATTTCTCGCGCTGCGCCTAAATTCCACAATGTAAGATGCGCCGCGTGTCTGTGCGTTACGATTCAGGAGCATCGCGATGAGCTTCTCGAATTGGCAGGAGCATTACCGGGTCCGCACGGTGTCTCCGCGCGAGGCGCTCGGCTGTGTCCGGCGGGGCCAGCGCGTGTTCGTGGGGTCGGGATGCGGGGAGCCGACGTTGCTGGTATCGGCGTTGGCCGAGCGTTCGGACGTCACGGATGTGGAGGTGATCCACATCATGACCATCGGTCACGCGCCGTACGCGGACGCCACGCTGAAGGGGCGCTTCCGTCACAACGCCTTCTTCATCGGCGCGAACGTCCGCGAGGCGGTCGCGCGCGCGGCCGCCGACTACACGCCGATCTTCTTGTCCGACATCCCGTGGTTGTTCCGGTCGCGCCGCATGAAGATCGACGTGGCTTTGATCTCGTGCACGCCCCCGGACGTGCACGGGTTCTGCTCGCTGGGCGTGTCCGTGGACGTCGTCATGGCTGCGGTCGAATCGGCGGAAGTGGTGATGGCCGAGGTCAATCCGAACATGCCGCGTACGCACGGGGCGGGCTTCGTGCACGTCGACGACATCGACGCCTTCGTCGCGAGCGACGTGCCGATCCTGGAAATCGCTTGGCGGGAGCCGGACGAGGTGAGCCGGCGCATCGGGCAGTTCTGTGCCACGCTGGTCGACAACGGCGCGACGCTGCAGATGGGCATCGGCGACATTCCCAACGCGGTGGTGGCCAACCTGACGAACAAGCGGGACCTCGGCTTGCACACGGAGATGTTCTCGGACGGGATCATCGATCTCGTGCGATCCGGGGTGATCAACGGCCGTCGAAAGACGCTTCATCCCGGAAAGGCCGTCTCGTCGTTTTGCATGGGATCGCGCCGTCTCTACGATTTCATCGACGACAATCCGTTCTTCGAGTTTCTTCCTACCGAGTTCGTCAACGATCCCTTCGTCATCGCGAGGAACGACAAGATGGTGTCGGTCAACTCCGCGCTCCAGGTCGATCTGACGGGACAGGTGTGTGCCGATTCCATCGGCACGCGCTTCTACAGCGGGATCGGCGGCCAGGTGGATTTCATCCGGGGGGCGGCGCGATCGCGCGGGGGGAGGAGCATCATCGCGCTTCCCTCGACGGCGCTCGACGGCAAGGTTTCCCGCATCGTGCCGACGCTGACGGAGGGTGCGGGGGTGGTGACGACCCGCGGGGACGTGGACACGATCGTGACCGAATACGGCATCGCCGAGTTGCGGGGCCGGACGATTCGGGAGCGGACGTTGGCGCTCATCAGCGTCGCGCACCCGGATTTCCGGGGCGAACTGCTGGCGGCCGCGCGCGAGAAGCGCTTCGTCACGATGGAGCAGATCCCGTGGCCGGCCAAGGGGCGGGCTTATCCGATCGAGCTGGAATCGCGCGCGACGTTCGGGGATCTGGAGATCCTGTTCCGTCCGATACGGCCCGCCGACGAGCGGCTCCTGAGGGACTTCTTCTATTCGCATTCGGCGGAGACGGTGGTTCAGCGCTATCATGCGCCGCTGAAGTCGTTGACGCCGGAGCAGATCCAGAAGCTCTGCACGTTGGATTACGACCAGGAGATGGCGATCGCGGGTTTCGTCCGCGAGGGCGACGTCGAGCGGATGGTGGCGGTCGGACGCTATGTGTTGGATCGGGCCAGCAAGATCGCCGAGGTGGCGCTGGTGGTGCACGACGAGCTGCAAGGACGAGGGATCGGGTTCCATCTCATCCGGCGGTTGATCGACGTCGCGCGCGAGCGCGGGATCCAGGGCTTCGTAGGGTATGTCCTGGCGAACAACGCGCGCATGATCAACTTGTTTCACCGGGTCGGCGTGCCCGTCACGTCGACGCTCGAGGACGGGGTCTACGAGGTTCGGTTGACGTTCGAGGGGACGTCGCGCTAAGGCAGCGTCTCGATCAGTCTATCGAAGTGCATGCCTTCGCGATTCGACATCGTACGGAAGAATTCCTGGGCGGCGGCGTCCGGGGCGCACTCCGCGAGCGTGCGATAGAAACGGGAGGACTCCGATTCGACGGATTCGATGTAGCGCAGGGCTGTTTCGGATCCGACGGGGCCGTCTGCGATTCCCTGCCAAAGCGCGGGCAGCTGTTCTCTCAAGACGCGATCGATGGTTGTTTCGGTCAAGTGCCAAGCCGCGGGCCAGTTCGTTCGTGCATTGAAGGCATCGAGAACACTCAGATGCTCATCCTCTTCCATGGCCAGTTTGAGGATGACTTGACGGAGGCCTTCATGGAGGGAGGGGATTCGTCCGGCAAGCTCGCGGAACCGCTGGGCGCACTTCATCTCGGCCCGGCGGCAGAGCAAGAGCGACTCCTTCAGATGCAGATCTTGGATATCCATGGCGGACCCTCCCAACCGCGCATCCGCACTCCGCAAATCCCTTGCCCGCGGCGAATTGATGGTGAAGGGGATTCTCCCTCTTCCTTTACGTAATCCGCCGCGTCGGGCGTGGGATTTTCCACGTCGGGATTACGGCACGGTTCAATCCGGGCTTGTGCGAGGAAACAGAGGGAAGCGGAGCACGCAGGGGACCCTGAGAAGAGGCTCTTATGCTCGACAAGGCTGCCGCGACTGTTACCCGCATTTGAACCATGCCGGGATTACGGAGCCTGGGATTGGCTCTGCAGGCTTGCGACGCGTTGGATCATGAATTGTTTGATGAAGTCGCGGCTCCAATCGAAGTGGTCGTTGGCCCAGGGTTTGTATGGGTCGGCGTAAGCGGCATCGCGGATTTGCTCGTAGATGGAATCGATTCGAGCGGCGAGGGCGGCCGGGCCGGCGGTCGTGGCGATGAGTTCGGCGATCTTGGCTTTGTAGGCTTGGCGCAGCGCCGGGGTGTCCTCGATGACGGCCGACAGTTTGCTGTTTTGAAAATTCTGCCAGATGCTGCGTTGGGGGGATTCGTCGCCGCCTCCCCAGGTGTCCGCCAGATCAAACGCGAGGATATGGAAGCGCCCGGTTTCCGTCCGGAGATACTGGTAGTGGTTGTTGGCGATGAGGTCTCCGGCGAAGCCGTGTTGATCGGCGATCACCGCCTCGACGGCGAAGTACGCCACGAGCGTTGGGAGATCGACGATCGTGCCGATCTGGGAAGGGTTGTTGTTCAGCGTGTCGATCATCTGGAGGACTGGGGTGTGGTCGCCGTCCGGCAGCGTCTCCGGCCGCAACGGCAGGGGGACGTGGCGGCTGAGATCGGGTCCTTGCCAGAGATACGGGTCGACCGTAGCGTTCAGCATGTAATAGAGGTGCCCGAGCGTGCCGCCGAAGTTCCGCCGTACGAAGGTTTCATCGATCATCTCTTCGACTTCGTACACGCCCCGGTATGCTCCGTTGACGAAGACGCGGCAGTGGCCGGAGCGTGAGGCGGGCATGACGCTTCGGAACATGGCGTAGGAGAGGCGGTCTCGCATCATGGACGGATCATCGGCCAAGCCGTCGAGCTTCACTTGGCGCAGGCCGAGGAATCGCTGGCCCGGAACGAAGGCGTCGAAGACGACGATCATGGACATCTTCTGATTGCCGGGGACTTTCGGCGCGCTGGAGGGTTGGAGGCCGACGCGGTTCACCGTCCGGTCTTTCCATTGGAACATTGCTTCGCGGAAGGTCTCGTTCTCCGGGTCGTCGATGATGGAGGCGAAGGCCGGTTCCGAGATCGTCAGGTGGATGTCGGGCACCTCGGATTCGTTGAAGAAGGCGGCGGAAGGGTCGTTGTTCGAAAGCGTGCCGGTCGGTGAATCCTCGTCCTGGTTGCATCCCGCCGACGGCAGCAAAGCGCACAGCACCGCGAGTCGGAGGTGTTTCATGGTTCACCCCTCAAGCAGTTCCTGAGCTCGTGCAGTCGGATCGATATTCTGACGAAGTTCGCCGTGAGCGGCTAACGCCCGAATAACCGTTCAGCCGTTCCTTCGTTCTTCTGTTCACCGGTTCTTGCGCTTACCCGTTCCTGCGCTCGAAGGCCTTTGCGAAAGGTCGTGTGCGGCCGGCGGAGAATGGATGCCCGCGCGGACCAGAAGTCCGGCATGGTTCAAATG
>JACPRB010000118.1 GCA_016190155.1 Planctomycetota bacterium | reverse complement strand
TCTCCCATCGCGTCTTCATCAGGAAGATCGCCTTGCGGTTGACGCCGCTGCCGTCGGGTTTGATCTCGTCGCTGTTGATCTGGCGGATCGTGCCCTTCTCGTCGACGGCGGCGACGTCGACGAACTTGCTGAGGACGCGCGGCTCGGGGTACTTGATCTCCTTGATCTTGCACTCGATGACGGTGCCGTCGTCGAGGATGACGACGTCCGGGTAGGCCGCCGGCGCCAACCAGAGCACCGCGACCGCGATCAGAAGCGCGAGGCGCATGCACTTGCTTAGACACCGGGAACCCAGGTCCGAGTGGTAGGCAGCGCTAGTTCTTCATGAAGATCAACGTGAAGATCAACAGCAGAAGGTCCGCGATGAACAGTACCACGATGATCCCCTCGAGCAGGAGCATGCGGCGATTCGTGATCTCCGTGTTCGCCAGGTTGTAGAGGTGTTCGACGCTCTGGAGCTTCTCCCGGATCACGTCGCGCCAGCGGTCGATGTGGAAGCGGTCGCGGCAGGCCATATAGACGCGCGCCAGATACCAGTCGCCGCTGAACTTGGCGATGTTGGTGACCTCGTCGGACATCCGCGTCAGGTCCATCTGCATGGTGCGCAGCATGGAGAGCACTTTCGAGGGCAAGGCCATGAGGTGAGCGCGGCGATAGTACCGCTCCAGATCCTCGTAGGCCTGGTTCAAGAAGCGGTCCAACACGTGGTCGATGTAGAGGAACTCCTCCAGCTGGAGGTTCGCCAGCTCGATGACGTAGACGATGTCGTCGTAGTACTCCTCGTCGTCGACGATGAACGCCGCGTCCCAGTCGATCACGACGCCGTCCTTCTGCGTGTACGAAAGGGTGTGGCTCATGACCTCGTCGACCTGCGGGTCCGCCAGCAGCGATCCCTCCGTTTCCTCCATGAGGAGCGCGGCGATCTCCCGCCGATGGACTTGGAGCCAGGCGGGCACGGAGCCGTCCTTGGAGCAATCGGCGGTCCCCAGGCAGAAGATCGTGTACGCCTCCGGCGGCTCCGGTTTCTCCGCGACTTTCACCATCGCCGGGCGGATGCTCTGGACGACCTCCTGGCAGATCGTTTCCGCGATCTGGTCGATCGTTTTGCCGTTGGACAGCAAGACTCGGTGATAGGGGACCAGATCCGCCAGCATCGGCCGGTCGAAGGCCACCTCGATGGAGATCGAGATCACGCCCACGTCGAAGATCTTCACGAACGGCTTGAGGGTGATCCGGCCCACGTTGGAATCGCGTTCCGCGGGAGGAAGGGCGATGGTCAGGGGACGGTAGATCGGGACGTCCTTGGGGATGGTCTTGCCCATCCGGATCTCGAACGGGAAGGGCTTCTCGGAGAGGATCTCGCGGATCCGCTCCGTGGCGATCTCGTTCGCCACGTCGAACGCGTACAGGTAGACGACCTCGCCTTTCATCGGGATGTGAGGACGCAGAGGATGACAGAGGACCCGGAGAAAACCCGAACCCCAACACCAGAGAACGCAGAGGACCCGGAGAGGACCGCCGCAGCCGTCACCGTTGTTCGAGCCATGCCGGAATCAGAATAAAGTGAAGTTCCAGAGTGTAGCCATTATGTATGATGAAACCGCAAATATGAAACTCTTCGTGCTGTTGTCTCTGTTGAGTTCATGGGTAGCTGCGGTGAAGCCGTCTTTGAGGGACGACTGGCTTACGTCCCTGAGCGATGCGGCCGTGCAGGAGAGCCGCAAGCCGCAGGTGAGGATCCTCTCGATCAAGCCCGCGCGGACGGAGGCGCGCAACGGCGAGCCGGTGAAGGTGGAATTCGCGTTGGAGGTGCCCGAAGGCTGGCACGTCTATCCCGTCAATCAGCCGATCTTCGGCACGCCCACCGTCTTCGAGCTCGGGTCGAACGCCGAGGTGCGCGGGACGATCCAGGAACCGACGCCGAAGCGTCACAAAGAGGAGGGGCTCGAGTTCGACTACCACGAAGGCTCGGTCGTGTTCGTCGTGCCGGTGGCGCTCAAAGGGACGTCGCCCGGACCGGTAGAGGTCAAGGGGACCCTCGTCTATCAGATTTGCGATCCGAACGTGTGCGTGGATTCCAGCACGCCGTTTTCGATGACCTTGACGTCGCTCGGCGGGGAAGACGCGGCCGCAACGACGGACGCGGAGTACGCGTCGCGCGGCTTCCTGGGGCTGATCCTCCTGGGGATGTTGGGCGGGCTCATCTCGCTGGTCATGCCGTGCACGTATCCGATGATTCCGATCACGGTCACGTACTTCGTCAAACAGGCCGCGGGGTCGCGCTCGCACGGGATGGCGCTATCCACGGCTTATTCGCTCGGAATCATCCTGGCGTTTACGGGCCTGGGGTTCGTCTTGACTCTGCTCTTGGGCGCGGGCGGGCCGCGCGAATTCGCCGCCAACCCGTGGGTCAATCTCGTCGTCGGCGCGCTGTTCCTGTGGTTCACGGGCTCGCTGTTCGGCTGGTACGAGATCCGCCTCCCCTTCGGATTGGGGGAGAGGCTGGCGTTGGGCGGGACTCGCCATGGGATGGGCGGCGCGTTCATCCTGGGACTTCTGTTCGCGGTGGTCACGTTCACGTGTACGATCCCCATCGCGGCGACCATCCTGGGGGTCGCGGCGGGCCAGCACCGATGGGCGGCGCTCTTCGCGATGTTCGCCTATTCCGTGACGATGGCGGTGCCGTTCTTCGCCATGGGGTTGTTTCCCGGGTTGATCCGAGAGATCCCCAAGGCCGGCGGCTGGATGAGCACATTCAAGTCGTCCATGGCGTGGCTGGAGTTGGCGCTGGCGCTCATGTATTTCTCGAAGGCGGATCAGACGTGGCAGATCGGGGCCCTGACGCGCCCGGTCGTGCTGGCGGTTTGGGTTGCGGCCTGCGCGATCATCACCGTGTACGTGACGGGCTTCTTCCGCCGGTTTTCCATCGGACGTGTCGTGACGGCGCTGTTCTTCCTGGGCCTGGGCGGCTTCATGGCGCGCGGGTTTGCCGGGGCATCGTTGGGGGAGCTGGCGATCCTCGTGCCGCCGCCGGCGATTCACGGCACGACGATGCCGCAGGCGATGGAGGAAGCCGCCGAGGCAGGGAAGCCTCTCTTTGTCGAATTCACGGGTCTGACGTGAACGAACTGCATTCGGAACCGCGAGACGGTTCTGATCGCGCCGGAGGTGCGGAAGTTGCTCGGGAGGTACGTGGTGGCGGAGCTGTGGACGGATCGGCGGATTCCGATGGATCGGGAGAACAACGCGCTCTTGAACGAGAAATATGGAGGGGCGCTCCCGCTCTACCTGATCTTCACGCCGGACGGGAGGGAGGTCGCGCGTCTGGGCGGCCGGCCGTCCGTTGCCGAATTCACCGCCTTCCTCGAGAAGGGCCTCGTACAATAATAAGAGTTCATCCGTTCGCCGATTCGTCCGTTCATGCGTTCCGAAGGCGGGATGCCGGAATGGGGCGCTTGAATGGCTGAACGGCAAGGGAGGTGCGATGCGCATTGCGATATGGGTGTCGCTCTTCGCGGCGTTTCCGGCGTGCGCGGCCGTCGCGCAAGAAGAGCCGGAGCACCGGATGCGGGAGCTGAAGAAGTGGTTCGACGATTCGCGCCGCGAGGCGGAGCAGGAGTTCCGCCAGCGCATGGAGAAGCTGGAGCGGGTCTTCCGGGAGAAGTCGGAAGGGTTGCGCCGGGAGTTCGAGCCGCGCGAGGAGGCGCCGCCCCGGGAGCGCATCGCCGAGGAGCTCCTGCAGGCCGTGCGGCGGCTCGAGAAGCAGCTGGGTGAGGTTCGCCGCGAGCTTGGGGAGTTGCGCCGGCAGATGTCGAAGGTCCGGCCGGTGCCGGGAGACCTGAGGGACCAAGTCGAGCGCGAGCTGCGCGGCTTCGGTCGCGAGTTCCACAAGATGTTCGAGGAAGGGGGCTTCGATTGGGAGCGCTTCGGCGAGCGGCTGCCGGGCGAGCTCCATCGATTGAATCCGGAGCGCTTCATGGAGTTCTTCCGGCATCATCAGGAGTGGTTTCCGGAGGATTTCGAGGTGGAGGAGTGGCTCAAGGAGCTTCGCCATTGGCTGGACAAGCGGCCGGGACACGAAGAGAGGAAGAGGCCCGACCGGGACCACTTCTGAGCCGCCTACGCCGAGGCGGGGGTCATCCGTCGGCCTTCGATCGCCTCCTCGGCGTGCTCACGGAACCACTCGTAGGTCTTGCGGATGCCTTCCCGCAGATCGATGCGTGGCTGCCATCCCATCGCCCGCAGCCGGCGGGTATCGAGCAACTTGCGGGGCATGCCGTCGGGTTTGGAGGCGTCGAAGGTCAATCTCGCGTACGGCGCCACGATCTCGCGCATGAGCTCGGCGAGCTTGCGGATCGATAGATCGGTTCCGCATCCCACGTTGATGTGCATCTCGGACGCGTACCGTCGCATGAGGAACAGGCAGGCGTCCGCGAGGTCGTCCACGTGCAGGAACTCCCGCCGAGGGGTCCCCGTTCCCCAGACGGTCACGGACGGCGTCTCTTCGCGCGCGGCCTCGTGGAACTTGCGCATCAAGGCCGGCAGCACGTGCGCGTTGCGCAGATCGAAGGTGTCGTTGGGACCGTAGAGGTTGGTCGGCATCGCGGAGATGAAATTGCAGCCGTATTGGCGCCGGTACGCCTGGCACAGTTTGATGCCGGCGATCTTGGCGACGGCGTAGGCCTCGTTGGTCGGCTCCAACGGGCCCGTCAGGAGGGACTCCTCTTTCATGGGCTGCGGGCACTCGCGCGGGTAGATGCAGGAGCTGCCGAGGTACAGCAGCTTGCGCGTGCCGTAGAGGTACGCGGCGTGCACCACGGTGGCGTGGATGAGCATGTTGTCGTAGAGGAACTCGGCCGGGCGCGTCGAATTGGGAAGGATGCCGCCGACCGTTCCCGCCGCCAGGAAGACGTAGTCCGGGCGGTTCGCGCGGAACCAGTAGTTGACCGCCGCCTGATCGCGCAGGTCGAGCTGTTCACGCGTAGCCGTCAGCACGCGCGAGAAACCTTCCTCTTGCAGCCGGCGCAGGATCGCGGACCCCACCAGGCCGCGATGGCCGGCGACATAGATTCGGGCGTTTCGGGCCAGGCGTTCCTCGCTCATGGGTGCCTGCATGTTGGATACCGACGGCAGGAAACATACCCATTCCCAGGCGGGGGAGCCAGGAATTGCGGCGTGGGTCAGGAGGGGCGAAGCGTTTCGCGGAGAACGGACTCAACGGGTGCACCGATGAACGTTTCCTTGTGCCTACGCGGGCGCCCGCCTAGAATCCGCATGTGTCCCTGCAGCCCCTCGTCGATCTGAGCCGCCTCGACTTCGCCCGCCCGCAGATCGGCCCGGAGCGGATCCGCACACTCCTCCCGCACCGCGGGGCGATGGCCCTCCTCGACGCCATCCTGTCGTACGACGCGGCCGGCGGCGTCGGCATCGGATACCGGGACGTTGGGCACGACGAGTTCTGGGCCGATGGGCACTTCCCGGACAACCCCATGGTGCCGGGCGTCGTCATGGTCGAGGCCGCCGCGCAGCTCTCCGCCTGCTGTTACAAGCTCGCTCTTCCCGAAATGGCGGACCGCCTGATCGTGTTCGGAGGCCTGGACGACGTGCGTTTCAGGGGCGTCATCCGTCCCGGTGAACGCGTCGTCGTCATCGCCAAGAACGCGGGATTCAACCGGCGACTCGCCCGCTCGGCCACGCAGGCCGTCGTGGGGAACAAGGTCGTCTACGAGGGCGTCATCCTGGGGATTCCGACGTGATCCGGGAGCGTGTCGAGCAGTCCGTCGGGGCGATCCGGCACGTCACGTCGTTGCGGCCGACCGCGGCGGCCATCCTCGGGTCGGGATTGAGCGGCGTTGTCGACGTGGAAAAGGACAGGGTGTAGATCCCGTATGCGCGCATTCCGCATTGGCCCCGGTCCGCGGTGGAAGGCCATGAGGGAGTGCTCGTGTTGGGCCGAGTAGCGGGCGCGTCGGTGGCGGTGATGAAGGGGCGCGCGCACTTCTACGAAGGATGGGCGTTGGAGGACGTCGCCTTCCCGGTGCGCGTCTTGGCGGCCCTGGGCGTCGGGACGCTGATTGTGACGGCGGCGGTCGGCAGCGTCCGGCCGAGCCTCAAGCCCGGCAGTCTCGTGGCCTTGTCCGACCACATCAATCTGATGGGGGCGAATCCTCTGCGGGGACCGCACGACGCGGCGCTGGGCGAGCGATTCGTGTCGCTGACGGCGGCGTACGATCCGAAGCTGCGCGCCCTGGCCAAGCGCCTGGCGAAGCGGGAGGGGATGACCGTGAAGGAGGGCGTCTACGTGGCCATGCCCGGGCCTTCGTACGAGACGCCGGCCGAGATCCGGATGGCCCGCGTCATCGGCGGGCACGTCGTGGGGATGTCGACCGTGCCCGAGGTGATCGCCGCCCGGCAGGCGGGGCTGCGCGTGCTGGCGCTGACGTTGGTGACGAATCTTGGGGCGGGATTGTCGCCGCATGCGGCGACGCACGAGGAGGTCCTGGAGGTGGCCGAGAAGGCGAGGGTGTCCTTCGGCCGCCTGTTGCGGCGTGTCCTGGCGGAGGTCGGTGTGGAGGACGCAGAGGGAGACAGAGGACCCTGAGAAAGACGAAGAACCAACACCAGAGGACGCAGAGAAAGAGCTCTCCTCCCTTGTTTGAGGCGGCTTTGGCCATGCTTTCGCGGGCCTACTCGCCCTACTCGAAGTTCCGCGTGGGCGCGGCGGTCGAGACGCGTTCCGGCAGAATCTTCGCCGGATGCAACGTGGAGAATGCGTCCTTAGGATTGACGATTTGCGCCGAACGCGCGGCGGTGTGCGCGGCCGTCGCGGCCGGCGAACGGGAATTCTTGCGGGTGGTGATCGTGACGTCGACGGGACGCCTGACGCCGCCCTGCGGCGCGTGCCGGCAGTTCATGAAGGAGTTTTCGCCGAAGATGGCTGTGATTATGATGGCCGGAAGGCGCAGCAAGCGGACGAGTCTGGAGACGCTGCTGCCGGGGTCCTTCGGATCGGGTCTTCTTGTACAGCGAGGAGAATGAGGATGAAAACGCGGCTGCTGCTGGCCGGAGTGATCGTGGCGGGATTGGCGGCCTGCGGGCGTCCGAACGACGTGTCGGTGGCCTTCCCAGGCCAGTCGCCGGTGTACACCAAGGCGGGCGACACGCGCGGCGTCACGTTCCACTGTCCGAACTGCGGCGTCCAGGTCGAGCTCGACACGCTGCGATGCCCCAACAAGAGGTGCGGCGCGACGATCTCGTGGGCGCGCGAAGACCGGGTGTGCGCCTACTGCGAGGGCACCGGCAAGTGCGCGACGTGCCGAATGATGAATCAGGTCAACGGCGAGTGCTACAACTGCCGTCCGGGCGGCCCCATGACGAGGCTCGGCGTCCAGATGGTCTGCCCGAACTGCGGCGGCAGCAAGAAGTGCGCCGCCTGCGGCAAGACCGCGAATCCCGGGCAATGCGACTTCTGCGGCGGGACGGGCAAGGTCAGCTTGAAGACGGTCAAGATACAGCCCAAGCCGGCCGAGAAGTCCGTGGAGTGATCGCCATCGCCAAGTACGTCATCGGTCGGTTCCTCGAAGTGCTGGGGATGGCCGTGCTCCTGACCGGGCTGTTTCTGGGGCTCAGCGATCCCGCGCAGGTGCGCCTCGAGCTGACGTATCTCGGCGTCGGCGCCGTCGTCTTCTATATCGGCTACTGGCTCGAGCGGGGCGGTCGTCGGGGGTCCTAGGAGCTGGCTCGTCGTTTCCCCGCGTCAGCAGCCAGATCAGGATTCCGGCGGCGACGGCCAGCAGCACGCTTCCCGTGGCGGCCACGATCCAGCGGCGGGAAGCGGGGCGGCGCGCCAGAGGCGGCTTCCGTTCGGTCGCGCGGCGGATGTCGTTGGCGAGCGCTTCGGCCGTGGCGTAGCGGTCGCGATGATTCACGGCCGTGGCCTTGGCGCAGATCGTGTGCCACGCGGGAGGTACGTCGCTCTCCAGCGGTTGTTGTCGGCCTGCGAGGATCGCCTCGCGCAGGTTCGTGGGACCGCGGGCCGAGAAGGGCGAACGGCCGCTGAGGATCTCGTACAGGACGACGCCGAGCGCGTAGACGTCGGAGCGTTGGTCGATGGGGCGCTCGCTGAGCTCCTCGGGGGGCGTGTGGGCCGTGACCGCGCAGTTGCCGTGTTTGAGAAAGGGCTGCGATGCCAGCAACGGTCCCAGCCCGAAATCGATGATGCGCGGCTCGAATTGGTGTCCGATGAGGAGGTTGGCCGGCTTGAGGCCGCCGTGCACCACGCCTTGCGCGTGGGCGTCGGCGGCCGTGCGGGCCGCCTTCTCCAGGAATCGAAGCAGCTCCGCGGGCTGGACGTCTCGCCGGGCGAGCGTGGACGCGAAGGTGGCGCCGTCGAGATACTCCGTGGCCACGTACGGGCGTTCCTCGATGTCGCCGACGTCGACGTATTCGGCGATGTTCGGATGCGACAGCTGAAGGAGGGGCTGGGCGGATTCGCGGAAGCGGTCCAGCTCGGCCCGCAGCGGGTGCTGGTTCGCATGGAGGATGCGGAGCGTCGTGAGGCGGCCGCTGGGCAGGTGGACGGCGCGCAGGACCACCATCGCGACGGCGCGCATGATCTCCGATTCGATTCGGAACGGGCCGAAACACTCGCCGGCCTCTCCGGTCACGACCGTGACCGGTTTGCCCTCGGCTTCGTGGCGCATGAACTCCGGGGCATCGGCATTGCCGCCGGGCAGGACCGGGAGGGCGTTGAGCCTCAGGCATTGATGGCAGAAGAGCTTCAAGGTTTGCCCCAAGCCCTCCACGAAGTACCACTTCAGGCAGCCTGGGCATCGCACGAAGTACTTCTCCTGCTGGCGCAGGATCTCGGCGACTTGATCGGGAGTGAGTGTTCCGGCCTGGATCATGATCTGGCCGAGGCGGATCTTCCGGCCGGTCGCGGCAAGCTCGCTCTGGGCGCGTACGGCGGCGGTCACCTGGTCGGGCGTGCAGAAGTCGCCCTTGATGGCGATCTGGCCGAAGAGGCCGGCGGCATGCGCGCTCTCGGCCCGGTCGGCGACGACGATGCGCTGGATGTCCAGGAGGGTCTGGATGTTGCTCTCGGTGAGGAAACCGCGGGCCAGGAGGATCTCACCGATCCGGGCCGGCGTCTTGGAAGCGCGCTGTTGCTCGATCGCTTCGGAGAGCTGCTCGGGCGTGATGAACCCTTCGCGTACGGCGATGGCGCCGAAGAGGATGTCGTCGCTCATGATAGACCATTATAAACCGTTCAACCGTTCCGCAGTTCAACCGTTCGACCGTTCGGTCAGTAGGTTCCACGAAGTGCCTTTGGTGCGCACGAATGACGAATTGGCCGCAGGCCGCTGAGACCAGGAAGGAGAACGCGGAGTTTCCTTTTCAAGAAGGGAATCTCTGCGTCTTCTGCCCGGGTTCATGGTGAGCGAAGTCGAACCCCTCTGCTGTGCTAAT
>JACPRB010000115.1 GCA_016190155.1 Planctomycetota bacterium | reverse complement strand
GCTGCGGAGGACGCCTTCGGCGTCGATGTCGATACCCTGGGGCGTGACCTGCTGAGCGCACATCAGGGCAAGCGCGAGCGCAACGTTCATGTGGGGTTCCTCTCCCTAACTATACGCACCAGCGAACGAATTCCATGCACCGAAGATCGAGAAAGGGCCTCGCGCGCGGGTGCGCCGTCTTGGTTCATCCGCTTCGTGGAAGCGTCCCTCGAATTCGTAGGGAGCATCCCAGATCCCGACCTCTCCCATCGGAATGTCCAGGCCGGTCTCTACTCGCGCGGACTTGCACGCCTCTTTGATGAGAGCGGCGCCCGCCGCCGCGTCGATGTCGGAGACACCACCGTCCGAGCGCGGGGAGACGGCGGTCAAGTCGATGTCCATCGTGCCGCTTTCGGTCCCGAAGGAGAGCGCCGCCGCGGCGCCGCCGATGATCACGAGGTCGAAGCCGTGCGAGAGGTGCCGATCAACGGCGCGCAGGAACGTCGCGATCTCGGCCCTCTTGAAATGCTTCATGGCTTTGGACGAATTTCCTGAAGGGGGATTCGAAGCTTTCCATGGGCATGTTCATGCGGAAGAGCCACGCTCTGGCCGGGCGGAGCGTGTTTTCCTCGGCGAGCTTGCGGGCGCGGTCGCTTCGCGGGAGGAGGAAGAAGTCTTCGGTCCGTCTGACTCTGCGGTCATGAAGCCGCTCGGCGAACCTGCGGAGCGGAGCGTCCTTGAGGAGTGTCGCGGTGAGCGCCAGAAAGAAACCGAGGGTGCGCTTATGTCCCAAGCGGCGAGCCACGAGTTCCAGTTCCTCGAGGTTCACGCGCGACGCGTTTCGAGCGAAGACGACAGGCCAGACTCGCGCGACATCGGGACGATGCCGGGCCAGCGTGAGGGCATGGCCGAGGGTTTCTTCCAGCGACAAGTTCCTCACGGAACGGCCGGTGGGCGCCAGGGGCGCTCCCCAGCGCTTCAGATTCGCGTGGAGCGTCCCCTCGCCCGGCGCGCGGCCCGCTTCCCTGAGGAGCGGCTCCAGCGCCTTGGCCAGGGCCGTTCCCGGGGTCCATCGGCAGAGGAGCGCGTTGGCGACGCGCCGGATGGCGAGCAGGCCCGTTCTTGCGAGCCGCCGCACTTCTCGATGGGCGTTGGAGTAGGCCACGCCCGCGCGGCGGGCGAGCTGTCGGACCGTGAGGTCGCTCCTTTCGGAGCAAAGTACCCTCAGGATCTCCCGGCGGTGGCGGCAGGGAACCAGATATTCCAGGGGCGTCATATATCTAATTATAAGATATATGCTTCGCCTTCGAAGGGCAAGTTATGGCGGCGTCACGGCGTGACCTCCAGCATCTCCGGCGCCGCCACCGCGCACCGCTGGGGCGCATAGTACTCGTACACGCGCGTGGCGGGCGCCTTCATCACGCCGGAGTACCTGGGGCGCAAGACGTACGAGAAGCGCAGCTCGTGGCCCCCGGCGACGGCGCCCAGATAGAGCACGATCCGGTCGCCCTGCAGCGCGAACTTGTCGATCTGCCCTTGCCGCACCATCCGTTCGAAGATCGCCGGTTCGACGTCGAATCCCGGCGGTACGCCCAGATCCGCGATCACCATGAACGTGTCGTCGCCGCGATACCGGAGCGCGACCTCGCCGCGGACGCGCTGTCCGCGCGCCGGCCGGTGCGTGTCGTAGCGGGTTTCGATGGCCAGGGAAGTCTCCTCGTCGGGAGTCGAAGACGACGGCCACGGAGTCCAGTACCGCCCCGTCACTTGGACCGAAACGATCGCGTCGCATGTGATCTCGATCTCGTTGTCGCCCTTTCGCGCGAGTTGAGTCACGTCCGCTTGCCGGACCACGTCCGCGTCGGCCGGATCAAACGCGACGGGATGGCCGTTCACGCGGACCGCCACGTCTCCCGAAGGGTTCGACGCGCGGTCGGCGAGCAGCGCCTTGATCGCGACGATCGTGGCCTGGGTCGAGTGCCATCCTCCCTGCGGATCCTTGGCGCGCACGAGGCCGACGAGGGCGTTCTCGGCAAGCGATGATCCACCGTGACGCAGCAGCGCCAGCGTGGCCAGGGCTGACGTCTCCACGTCGTTCCAGCCGGTTGCGTCGCCTAGATCCTCGATCGCGCGCGCGGCGAGCGGCGACTTGGCCATCACGAGGACGTTGGCGACGAGGGCGCGGGTGTGGGCATCCGCCGCCTTGGCGTAGTTCGCCTCGAGATGGGCCACGCCGGCCGGCTCGGACGCGCCGGCTTCGAGGAGAGTCCATGTGACATAGGCGGTGGCGGCGAAATCGTCCTCGATCGGCCGCCACGACTGGCCGCGCGGATCCGGCGCCCAGCTGCCGTCCTGCCGGCGATGAGAGGACAGGAACGACCGCGCGCGGGCGACGAGGGCCTCGTCCACCGGGTGGAGGCGATCCATATCGCTCAGCACCAGCAATCCGTACGCGGTGAGCAGCGCGCTCGCCTGACCTCGGCCGTACCAGGCGAAGCCGCCGGACTCGGCCTCGAACGTCAGGAGGCGTTGATATCCCTGACTGATGGCCGCCTCGAGCGCCGCTTCCTTCTCCGGGGTCAACTGACCCGTCGCCTTGAGGTAACCCATCACGAGGACGTTCAGGTAGGTTACCGAGGCCGTCTGCTCGAATCAGCCGTGGGGCAGGCGCATGAGCCGGTCCAATCCCACGGTGGCCTCGCTCAGGCGCGACGGGAACAGCCGCACGTGGAGCGATCCCGCCCCGTCGACGGCCTCCTCGGGGACGCGGACGCGCAGGGTGCGGCGGCCGCGCACGGCGTCGCTGGTGGAGATCTCCTGCTCCTTGCCGTCGGGGCGGACCTCGATGGCGCGGCGCACGGCATCCTGGACGTGGGCGCCTTGGGCCGTGACGGTGAGGCGGTGAACGCCGGGGCGCGCCGCGCGCACGTTGAAGTAAACCGCATCGACTTCGTCGGGGCCCAAGGCGACGGTTTTCTCATTCGAGTCGCGCAGCTCCACGCCGTCGTCGGCCGTCAGGCGCACCGCGATCTCCTGCCGGAACGGAAGATGATTGTGGCAGCGCACGGGGAGCGACACGAGGTCGCCCTGGGTCATCGCGGCGGGCGCGTCGATGTCCACGAAGAAATCCTGGAGGACGCGCAGCGGTCGCGTCGCGGCGCCGAGGGCGCCGTTTCGCGAGGCGCCGCTCGCCGTGATGCGCCAGGTGGTGATGGAGTCCGCGCCCGGCACGATGACGTGGGCGCGTCCGTCCGCCCCGGTGATCACGGAGGGATTCCAGTAGAGGGTCTCGGGGAAGTGTTCGCGTACGCGCGGGGGCGCGGGCGGCTCCGGTGATTCGACGGCCAGATCCGGAGGCACGAAGGTCGCCAGGGCGAGGAACAGCAGCACGAGGCCTCCCGCCAGTCCCGCCAGGGCGGCCAGGCGCCGGCGCGTGCCGACGGTGGCGCAGGCCAGCAGGAGAAGGAAGACGGCCGACGCGAAGGCGAACTTGCGGTTGAAGTGCTGGGCGAAGTGATCGAGCTCCTGTTGCCGTACTGGGTAGCCGCGCATCCCGGCGGGTCGGGGAGGGGGCGCCTCGGCTGTGGACGCGGCGAGTTCGGCGTTCGCCAGGGGATTCCTTTCATGAAGGGCGAAGACGGCCTCGTCGACGAGCGCCAGCGCCAGTTCCGCGACGACGGGATTTCCGGCGGCGTCGCGCACGGCGACCTCGATCGGGATTTCCTCACCGGGTGGGACGGTGTCCGGGCCGTCGACCCGGATCGACAGTCCGTTCGCCGGTTCGACGACGATCGTGCGGGCGTCGCATTCGATCGAGCCGTCCGGCCGGGCTCGCCAGGCGGAGAGGCGCAGCGACCCGGCGGCCTCGGGAGGGAGGTCGACGACGAGTTCACCTCGGCCTTCCCGGATCTGCAGGGTCGCCGTATGGAGCGCGACGCCTTCTCGGGCGAGTTCCACGTACAGCGATCCCTCAGGGAAGGCGGCGATCGCGATCAGTCCCAGGGGCTGACCCGCGCGGAGTCGATAGGCATCGGGTCGAATCGCGAAGGATCGGGTGCCGCCGCCGGGCGTCGCCCGGACGGTGGTACCTTCGGCATCGCGTGCCGTGATGGGACCGAGGTCGGCGGTGATTACGGCGGCGATTCCGTCGCTGGGGATGTCGCGGCCGTCGATCGTCAGCGTCGCGTGGGCGGGTGTTCCGTCGGGGCGGGTCGTCACGACGAAGAGGCGGTTCTCCGCGCCGGGCACGATCGCGCCGCCTTCGGGCAGGACGCACACCTTCAGCGGCTTCTCGGAAACGGGGACGGTTGTCGTGGTCGTCTCGGCGCCATCGGCGGAATCCACGACGCGTGCCTCCACGTGAAGCAGGCCGTCTTGGGAGGCGGGAACGGTTGCGGTGAACTCGAATCGTCCCTTCGAATCGGTGCGTCCGGAGATCGGGGGCATCGCGGGTGACGACGTGATGCGGACCCGGGCGTCTCGCACGGGCTCTCCGAAGTGATATCGAACGTTCAGGCGGCCCGCCATCCCTTGTCCGGGGGCGTAGAATGTCCGGTCGAGGTCCAGCTCAATCTTGAACTTCGGCAGGAGGTATCGGCGGACCTCGAACGCGCGTTCGGACGCGACGGATCCGGCGACGGCCCGGATGTGGTAGGCGCCGGTCGGGGCTTCGTCGACGAGGTCGAGATCGAGGGACGCGGAACCGAAGTCCGAGGTCTTGACGACGCGGCGAAGGATCTTGTGTCCGCGGGCGTCGATGATCTCGACGGACACGTCTTCGTGGCTCAGGGGGCGTTGAGTGAAGGTGTGGACGGCGAGCGTCCGCAGGTGGACGGTTTGACCGGGCTGGTAGAGCGGTTTGTCGGTTGAGATCAGGATCTTATGGGGGCGCCGCAGGGCGAAGGAATGGGTCAGTGTCTCGCGACCGATGTCGGAGACGACTTCGGTGACGGCGGTGATGGAGTCGCCCTGTTCCGGCGCGGTGAACGAGACGAGGGCGACGCCGGTCTGGTCGGTCGTTGTTTCCACGCGATCGTTACCGATGCGGGTGTGGATGCGCGCTCCGGCGATCGCGGAGCGCGTATGGTGGTTGCGCACGACGAGCGTCATCCGGGTCGGCGCGCCGGAGACGGTTTCGGGACGCGCGTAGAGGACCACTTCGAGGGGCGGGGCGGAGCGCAGGTTGATCCAGAGGGCGGCGGTGGTCGCGGCGAGGAGCGCCGCCGCGGCGGCGAGAGCGCCCCAGGGTGTTGGGCGGCGCGTGGTTCGTGGCTTGCGTCGGGCGCGCGCGGCGCGGCGCAGCAGGTCGTCCGCCCGCTGGTATCGGCGCACGCGATCGGCGCACGAAGGGCAGGTCAGGACGTGGGCGTCCAATTCGGGGGATCGGTCCTCGCCGTCGAGCCAGGCGGACAGGCGGGCTCGGGCGGTCTCGCAGGTCACGAACAGTCGCGCGGCGGCCGACCGGAGCAGTTCGTCGGCGTGCCGGTATCGGCGCAGGCGCTCCGTGCAGGAAGGGCACGCTTCGACATGGGCGCTGAGTTCGTCGGAGGGGTACTCTCCGTCCATCCACGCGGACAAGTGAGCCCGCGCGCCCTCGCAGTTCATAGTTGGCACCTTTCCACAATCATGTCGCGCACGCGGGAAAGTTTTTCCCCGACGGCGCCGATGGTCATTCCGAGCGCTTCGGCGATTTCCTTGTAGGACAGCCCTTCGAAGTAGCGCATCATGATGATCTCGCGGTAGTCCTCGCGCAGGTCGTCGAGGACGCCCATGACCCTGGTGATCTGTTCGTCCCTGACGTTGTCCTGGCGCGTCGGTTCGGGGACGTCCACGGAGGCTTCGTCGAGGGACATCAAGCGGCGCTTGTGGGCGCGCAGCCAATCGATGGCGGCGTTGCGCGTCAGGGAATACAGCCACGTCTTCACCCGGGATGGATCGCGCAGGCCGTCGAACGAGCGGTGCGCTCGGAGGAAGGCTTCCTGGGCTACGTCTTCGGCCACGTGTTCGTCCTTGACATACTGGCGCGCGATCGCGTGCACCATCCGCTGGTGCTCGTGAACGAAGCGTTCAAAAGTTCCTTCATCCATGGCGTGGAACTCACTTAAAAGGAGGCGGTCGGCGGCGGTGAATCCTTAGAAGAATTCTTCATTCGAACCGGGCGCACGTGATACGATCGTGGCCTCAACGACGGTTCGAGCCGTCGGCCGCCCGTGGGTGTTCAGTATACTTTGAACAACGACAGAGGGCCAGCGATCTTGTGGATGGATAGGGTGCGACGCTTCGTGATGCTGGGATGGGTCGTCGCCGTCGCGTCGGTCTGCGTCGGCCAGGACGCGGTGCCTCCGGTCGCGGTTCACTATGTCGTCGACGCCGCGGAGGCCGGCAAGGGTACGGTCGGGATCGAGATGGAGATCCGGAATCTGCGGGCGGATGAAGTGACCGTGGCGATTCCAGCATGGCGCCCCGGATCGTACAGGCTCTTGGACTACGGCCGGCGCGTTCGGGACGTCACGGCCCGCGCGGGCGGCATCGCGTTGGATGTGCGCTCCGTCGACAAGCAGACGTGGAAGGTGACGGGGATCGGCAAGCGCGATGTCACGCTGCGCTATCGGCTGACGCCGGATCGGGTCCACATCGGCCCGGACCACTATTTCTTGGAAGGGCCGGGCACGTATTTCTACGTGGTCGATCGCGGGCCGGTCGCATGCACCGTCCGTTTCAAGGTCTCGGAAGGGTGGGGGATCGGGACCGCTTTGGAGGATCTCGGTGACGGCCTCTACGGCGCGCGCGACTACGACACGTTCGCGGACTGCCCCGTGGAGCTCGGGAAATTCGAGTCCCATGCTTTCGTGCAGGACGGCGTGACGTACGAGCTGGTCGTGCACTCGATCGGGAAGTGGGATTCACCGGGGCTTCTGGAGGCGATCAAGGGGATCGCGCGCGAGCAATGCCGCTTGTTCGGAGGCGCGCCGTTCGATCGCTACGTCTTCATCTATCACTTCAACAACGGCTTCGGAGGGGCGGGACTGGAGCATCTCAACTCGACCGACATCGCGCTGCCCCAAATGGCGCTCGAGGCGGACGGTCGGGCCGCGGCGGGCATCACCTCGCACGAGTTCTTCCATGCGTGGAACGTCAAGCGCATCCGTCCCGAGCCGCTGGGGCCGTTCGACTACACCCGGGCGGTTCGGACGAGGGACCTGTGGTTCTGCGAGGGCGTGACGAGCTATTACGGGGAACTGACGTTGGCCCGCGCGCGTCTCATCTCGGAGGAGGAGTATTTTCGTCACCTGGCCGACGAGATCGAGATGCTCCAGGGAAATCCGCTGCGCCGGAAGGTCAGCGTGGCGGAATCCTCATGGACCGTGTGGGATCGGAAGCCGGCGGACCGGACCGTCGACTACTACAACAAGGGGGAGCTGCTGGGGTGGCTCCTGGACTTGCGCATCCGAGCGCTCACGGCCGGCGAGAAGTCGCTCGACGACGTCATGCGACTTCTTTACGAGCGGTACGTCGTGGTCCCGGCCAAGGAGGGCAAGGGGCCGATCGGGGTGGGCTATCCTGAAGGAGGTCTTCTGAAGGCGGCGAATGAGGTATCCGGCGGTGATTTCTCGGAGTTCTTCAAGAAGTATGTGGAAGGAACGGAGGAGCTGCCATACGAGGACGGGTGCAAGGCGGCCGGCCTGTCTGCGCGTCTGACGGTGGATACCGTCGCGGATTTGGGCTCCCCTTTGCGGGGTGTGCGCGTGGAAAGCGTTCCTTCCGGCAGTGGTGACGAAGAGGCGGGACTGAAGGCGGGGGATCGGATCCTCGAGGTCGCGGGTCAAAAGGTGACGGGCCAGACGTTGCGGCGCGTTTTGCGGGGTCTCAAGCCCGGCGTGGAAGCGGCGGTGAAAGTGAAGCGCGGCGACGAGGAGATCACGGTGACGCTGACGCCCATCGCCCGCGAACGTACGCGGGCTTCCGTGGGCCGTTCGGCGGGCGCCTCCTCGAAGCAGAAGAAGCTCGTGGACGACTGGCTGCACGTCAAGCCTTAAGCCGGAGGAATACCTGCCATCAGGTCTTGACCCCGTCTTGGAAAGCCCCTACATTTCCTGCGACCGCGAGGGGTATCCATTCGCTACAGTATGGTAGAGGAGCGGTGAAGGTGTTGGGTCCTGGGGTTTTCGGATAACGCCGGAAGCCCCGCGTCGTCATACCTATAGAGGATCCGGGATGGTGGAGAACGACCTCAATTGGGGCCTGCGGGAAGCCCGGCAGAACCTCAAGAACGGGAAGGTTCGCGAGGCCCTGGCGCGGCTTTTCCACCTGACGGAGAAGTACCCCGAGGATCGGGAGGTCAAGGGGGAGATCGCGGGGGCGCTCCTGGTGCAGGGCCGGCACCATGCCGAGCGGGGGCGAATCGATCAGGCGCGCGAGGATTTCGAGCGGTCGATTCGTTACTCCGAGACGCCGGAGGGCCACATCTTCCTCGGCCGCATTCATCAAATCCAGGGCGAGTATGAAGACGCCTTCGCCGAGTACACGCGGGCGTTGGATTTGAACGAGAACCTGCCCGCGATTCACGAGAACCTGGGCTACTACTTCATCGACATCCAGGA
Organism: Planctomycetota bacterium; assembly: GCA_016190155.1. Classification (GTDB taxonomy): domain Bacteria; phylum Planctomycetota; class MHYJ01; order MHYJ01; family JACPRB01; genus JACPRB01. Next base: position 17,825 of record JACPRB010000115.1, on the reverse strand, counting down.
TTACGAGCAGGCGGCCCGCGCGTTCGGCAACGCGCTGGCCATAGGCGCGACGAATCGGGACGTCTATTTGGGCCTGTGGCGGGCCTACGTGTCTCTGGAGCGCCTGGACAAGGCTCATGAGGTCATCCAGGATGCGATCGAGAAGATGCCGGAGGACGACGTCATCCTCACGACGGCGGGCGTGACGAGCTCGATGAGGCACGACCTGGAAGAGGCGGAGGATCACTGGTTGAAGGCGCTGCGCGCCAATCCGAAGAACGTGGAGGCGACGTTTCATCTGGCCGGGCTGGCCGCGTCCCAGGGGCGCCGCACGGAGTCGCTGTCGTTGATGCGCAAGTGCGCGCAGCTGAACGTCGATCGGACGCGGGTGCTCTGGAAACAGGACGTCGAATCGCCGCATCCTTGCTTCACGGCCTACCGGGGCGACGAAGACTTCCTCGACTTATTCGAATAGGCGCTCATGGCCTTCGATTCCACCTTCATCAAGACCCTCGAGTACCTCAACATCCTCGCGCGCCGGCTGCTCACGTTCGAGGCGCGGGCCGACCGCGCTTCTCCGCGTCGCGGCGCCTCCATCGAGTTCGCCGACTATCGCAGCTACGTGCCCGGCGACGAGATCCGCTACATCGATTGGAACGTCTACGCGCGGCACGGGAACCTTTTCGTCAAGGAGTTCACCGCCGAGGAGAACGTCCACGCGGCGATCCTCATGGACGTATCGGGCTCCATGTGCTTCGGCCATCCTCCGAAGATCACGGCGGCCCGGGAGCTGGCCGCCGCGATCGGGTATATCGGGCTGGTCAACTTCGATACGGTGAGCTTCTACACGATGTCCGACACGTTGCGCTGTGAGAAGCAGTTCCTGAGGGGAAAAGGGGCCGTGTTCGGGATGCTGGAGGCGATCGACGCCGCGCGACCGGGCGGACGCACCGATTTCCACGTCTTGGCGACGCCGATCCAACGGCTGAAGGGGCGGTCGGTGGTGGTCATCATCACCGATTTCTACGATCCCACTGGGTATGCCGACGGGGTGCGCGGGCTGCTCTCGCAGAAGCACCAAGTGCATCTGGTTCATGTGGTGGCCCGCGAGGAGTTGGAGCCGCCGGAGCGCGGCCGGTTCTTCCTGGTCGATCTGGAGACCGCGCGTCAGCGCGAGGTGACGCTCACGCCGGATACGCTGGAGCGTTATCGAGGGCGATTCCGGGAGTACTGCGCGGAGGTCGAGCGCTTCGCGCGGGATCATGAGCTGTATTATGCGCGGGTGCGTAGCGACGAGCCTCTGGAGAAGAGGATCCGCGACATCCTCCGCACGGGAGGGATTCTCGAGAGGCGGTGACGCGGTCGCCGCTATAATCAGCCTCCATGACGTTCGGCCGACCTGAAACCCTCTGGCTGCTCGCGCTGGCGATTCCGATCATCCTGGTCCACTTCTACAAGGGCCGGATCCGGCGTCTTGCGGTGCCCACGCTGGTCTTCTGGGAGCAGATCGTTCTCGAACAGCAGCGTTCCACGGCGCTCAAGCGTCTGCGGCACTATCTGACATTGCTGCTGGCCCTGGCGGCCCTGGCCCTCTTGACGATCGCGTTGGCCGATCCGACCGTTCCCGGGCTGACCCCCGAGGCGCGCGAGATCGCGATCATCGTCGACACGGCGCCTGAGCTCGACGCCCGGGAGCCCGACGGCCGACCGAGGTTGGAAGGGGCGCGGGATCGGATCCGCGCGATGCTGTCGGGACTTTACCGGGGATGGCCTGTAGCGCTCTATGACGCGGGAGGGGTGGTGGAGCCTTCCACGCTCGACCGCGAGCGTCTGGATCGGGCGCTTTCCCGGTTGCCGCGCGAGGTCCCCGTGAGTTCCGCGGAGGAGATCGTCGCGTTGGCCCGGGCCGCGCAGCCCCAGGCCTACATCTACGTCTTCACCGCCCGGCCGTTGAGCCCGGCCGACGGGCGTACGCGCGTGGTGCCCGCAGGGACGGCGCTGGCGAATCGCGCGCTGCGTTCACCGGCGTTGGCGGAGGGACGAATCACCGCGCAGGCGGTGAACGAATCCGATCAACCGGCGGAAGCGACGCTGGTGCTTCGGAACCGTGGCCGCGTCCTCTCGGAGGAGCCTTTGAAACTGGGGCCGCGCGAGTCGCGGCGGATCGAGCGCCTGCTCGATCCGAAGGCGATGCCCGGAGAAGACCTGGATCGCGGCGCGTTCGTCGAGCTGGCGCTGGTGCCGGAGGACGCCTATCCGCCGGATGACGCCGTGCATTTCGTCGTGCCCGCGCTGGGTCCGCCGCTCGTCGTGGTGGTCAGTCGAAGCGGGCCGGATCCCCATCTTTGGAGCGCGCTGCAGCTCATGGGCGCCGTGTCGATTCCGCCGGAGAAGCTGGCGGAGACGCGCGAACGCGCGGGCGCGGCGGCCGTTTACGTCTTCGATCGGGTCGATCCCCCCGGGATGTTCGACGGTGGGGTGCTGCTCATCGATTGCGGCGACATGGGGCCGGAGGCGGCCGCTCCGAAACTCGTGGACTGGGACCGGCGCTCGCCGGTGCAGCAGTTGGTGGACTGGTCGGACGTGATTCTGCGGCGCGCGCGCATCCTCACGAAGGGCGCGCCTTTGGTGTGGTCCGATCGAGGGCCGGTGGCGGCGGCGGGACGGGCGATGGGGCGCGCGTGGATTCAGTTCGGTTTCAGCTTCGGAGTCGCCGACGGGGACTTCGCGTTGAAGTCGTCATTCCCGATCCTCCTGCGCAATGCGGTGGCTTGGCTGGCCGAGGAGGGACGGCGGGCGTTTCCCCGCGAGGGGGTCGTGGGACAGGTCCTCGTGAACCAGGCGCCGCTGTCGGAAGGGGCGACGGATGTCGCGCTGACGACGGTTCGAGGGGCGCAGTCGCAGGGGACGTTCGTGCCGGTCGAGCGGGGCGAGGCGCGGATCGTCTTGACGCAACCGGGTCTGGTGCGGTTGTCGGCGGGGGGGAAGACGGAGTGGTTGGCGGCGCGCTTGGCTCGTTCACCCGATTTGGGGCATCTGCCTCGCGAGGAGGGAGTTGCGTTTCCGGAATCTCTGCCGTGGTGGCGGGAAGTGCCGGCGGCGATGCTGGCCGGGGCGGCGGCGCTGCTGGTCTTGTTGGCGGAGTGGTGGATCGACCAACGGACCAGTACCCGGTAGATAGTGGAAAAGGAAAAGACTATTATTTCCGCAACCCAATGGGATGACCCTTATGGAACCGACCCTTCAATTGGCGCTTGATTTCCTGGAGCTTTCCCGCGCCCTGAAGTGTGCCCGCGAGGCGGCGCGCGCGGGCGTGACGTGGATCGAGGCCGGCACGCCCCTCATCAAGAGCGAGGGGCTCGAGGTGATTCGCGCGTTGCGGCGCGAGTTCCCGCGGGCGTATCTGATCGCCGATCTCAAGACGCTCGACGCCGGCCGCGCGGAGTTCGAGGCGGCCGCGAAGGCGGGCGCCAATTGCGCGACCGTCTGCCCGACGGACACGGATTCGACCGTCCTGGAATGCATCGAAGCCGGTAAGAACTACGGGATCGACGTCGCCGTGGACCTGCTCGGGCTTCGCGGCGACGCGGCCGTCGAGATGGCCCGCAAGTGCGAGGAGTGGGGCGCGCATCATGTGGGACTGCATCTGCCGATCGACGAGCAGATGCGCGGGGCCGATCCGACGAAGGAGCTGAAGCACTTGCGGCCGAAAGTGCGCATCCCGATCGCGGTCGCCGGCGGGGTCAACAGCGAGACGGCGGCCGCCGTGGTCAAGGCCGGCGCGGACATCGTCATCGTCGGGGGCGCGATCAGCAAGAGCGCCAACGCGGAGGAAGCGGCGCGGACGATCCTTCGGGCGATGCGCGAAGGCGTGGCCGTCGCGACGGATCTCTACAAGCGCGCGTCGACGGAGGACGAGTTGCGGCGGATCCTCGCGGCGGTTTCGTCGGCGAACGTGTCCGACGCGATGCATCGGTCGGGGGACATTCCGGGCCTTTTCCCGATGCAGCCCAAGACGAGGTTCTTCGGGCCGGCGATCACGGTGCGGACGTATCCGGGCGATTGGGCGAAGCCGGTGACGGCGATCGACCAGGCCAAGCCGGGCGACGTGATCGTGATCGACGTGGGGGGCGTCCCGCCGGCGGTGTGGGGCGAACTCGCCTCGCACTCCTGTTTGCAGCGCAAGGTGGCCGGCGTGGTCATCGACGGGGCGATCCGCGACATCGACGTGATCCGCGAGATCGGCTTCCAGGCCTACGCGAAGATCATTACGCCCACGGCCGGTGAGCCCAAGGGGTTCGGCGAGATCAACGTGCCGATCAAGATCGGGGGCGTGCTGGTGCAGCCCGGGGACTGGATCTTGGCCGACGACAGCGGGGTGGTGCGGATTCCCAAGGGCAAGGTCGTCGAGGTGGCCAATCGCGCGATGGACGTGTTGGAGCACGAGAACCGGCTGCGCGAGGAGATCAAGCGGCAGGGGACGCTGGCGAGCGTCACGGAGTTGGTGAAGTGGGAGAAGACGATCGTGGAGAAGCTCGGGTCGTGAGGACGCTGAGGGGAACAGAGGACCCAGAGACGGAATTCATGTGATTCCTCCGGATCCTCGCGCCGAGCCGGGGATGACAGAGGTCTCTGCAAGCGTTATAATGAGGCCGTGACGATTTGTGAGAAGTGCAGCCGGAGCGCCGGCACGGTTCATGTGACCGAGGTCATCCACGGGATACCCAAGGGCGTGCGTCTTTGCGTCGGCTGTGCTTGGGATGCGGGGTTGCGCCTTCCGGCGGGGCATTCCCGATGGCAGGATTTGTCGGCGAGCCTGCGCAAACGTATCATGGATGAGCTGAATCGCGCATGATCTGCGAGAAATGCAACAAGAACCACGCCACGGTGCACGTCACCGAGGTGATCAACGGCGTCAAGAAGGAAGCGCATCTGTGCGAGGAGTGCGCCCGCAGCACCGGAGTCGGGATCAAGTTCACGTTTTCGATCTCGGACATCCTGGGCAACCTGATGGAGTCCAAGCCCGGCAAGCAATCGGAGCGCATGGCCCAGCTGAAGTGCTCCGAGTGCGGCATGACGTACACGGAGTTCAAGCAGAAGGCGCGCCTGGGGTGCGCCAACGACTACGAAGTCTTTCGCGCCGGCCTGGTGCCGTTGCTCGAGAAGATCCACCAGGCGACGCAGCACGTCGGCAAGACCCCGCATACGGCGGACACTCAGATCAAGAAGGAGAACGAGCTCGTGCGGCTGAAGCGGGAGCTCGATGGGCTCGTCAAGAGCGAGAGCTTCGAGAAGGCGGCCGAGGTGCGCGATCGGATCCGTACGCTGGAGACGGAGCTGAACAAGAACCCCGAGAAATGAGGGTGCCGCGCGGCGCGAACGGATGAACCCTCCTCCGCCGTCGCGCAGAAGACCAGCGGTTGGGAAGGCTACGGAGGGTAAACGGGTGAACGGAAACACATGAAGGTCGACGATCTACTCAGTCAGGCGGGAGAGTGGCTTAAGGGGACGGGTCCCGAGAGCGATGTCGTCATGTCCAGCCGGGTGCGGTTGGCGCGCAACCTCCATCGATTCCCGTTCCTGACGGTCGCTCCCGTCGCGGAGCGCACCGCGATCGAGAGTTACGTGCGGGAGCGCCTGCAGGAGGTTCTCGGATCGCGCAAGATCCACTATTTCTCGATGGCGCGGATGAACGCCATCGATCGGACGCTGCTGGTGGAACGTCACCTGGTCAGCCGCGAGCACGCGCAGGGCGAGGGCGACCGCGGCGTGGCCGTGTCACAGGACGAATCCACGAGCATCATGGTCAACGAGGAGGACCACCTGAGGCTGCAGGTGCTGCGCTCGGGGCTCAACCTCGAAGAGGCGTGGGAGAGCATCGATCGGCTCGACTCGCTGCTCGAGCAGCACATGAGCTACGCGTTCCATCCGCGGTTCGGGTACCTGACGGCGTGTCCGACGAACGTGGGGACGGGGCTGCGCATCAGCGTGATGGTGCATTTGCCGGCGGCGGTGTTCTCCAAGCAGATGGACAAGGTGCTGCAATCGCTGGCGCGGCTCAATTACACGGTGCGCGGGCTGTACGGGGAGGGGACGTCTCCGATCGGCGACTTCTACCAGGTGTCCAACCAGATCACGCTGGGGAAGGCCGAACGGGACATCATCGGCGAGCTCAAGAAGGTGATTCCGGAGGTGCTCAAGTTCGAGCGCTCGTGGCGTCACAAGCTGGTCGAGGACGAGCCGCGGCGGCTGGAGGACAAGGTCTGGCGGGCCTACGGCATCCTCAAGCACGCGCGGACGATCACCTCCGAAGAGACGATCGAGCTCTTCTCCGCGCTGCGGTTGGGGGTGAACCTCGGCATGATCCAGGGGATTCCGATCAACACGCTCAACGAGCTGTTCATCTTCACGCAGCCGAGCCACCTGCAGAAGATCGAGAAGAAGGCGCTGGAGGCGGAGGAGCGCGACATCGTGCGCGCGGAGTACATCCGCAAGAAGCTGGCGACCAGTACCCAGTAGCGAGGATCGAGCCGCGGGTAAGAAGGGGAGACTGTTTTCCATTGTCCGACGGGGCTCCACTCAAGCGAGGGTTTTTGCCGGTTGATCCTCGCGCCAAAGACCCCCACAACAGTCTATAATTATTCGGCCCGATATGGCCGAACCACAACATCACGACCTGATCGCCCGCCGGCGAATCCTCGTCGACAAGAAGTTCCAGCTGCAGTATCTCTACATCTGGCTGTGGGTCGGCGTGGGCATGGTCCTGATGTCGCTCCTGTTCTACGCCTTGGGGGAGAGGGTGCTGGGCGACCGGAGGTTCGATCCCAGGATCGTCCGGCTCATGAGCGCGATGAGCGGGTTCCTCGTGCTCTTCTGCGTCCTCATGGGCGTGTTGTCGGTGTTCCTGACTCATCGCGTGGCCGGAGCCGCCTATCGTCTGGAACGGTGCATTCGCGATCTGGCGAAGGGCGATTACGGCCAGAAGATCGCCCTGCGCTCGTCGGACTACCTTCAGAACCTGGCGGAGGCGCTCAACGTGCTCCAGGCTGAGCTGCGCGGCCAAGTCGAAGATGGCCGGCGATTAGTTCCAAGCTTGGAGCAGCTGCGGGATCGACTGGAAAAAGCGGGCACGCTCACGCCCGCCGAGCGGACGGTCCTCGAAGAAGCGGTCCAAGCCGTTCGAGGGACTCCAGCCCTGGATAAGAACCCGCCTGCGGCTGTATAAGGAATAGCCAAACCAGGCGCGATTCACCCCTGACCATTCCAGGCCGAAGGAACTACCTTGTCCTCAAAGGGTTGAGCTATATTCAGGGGGTCGCGTGGCAGGTTGTTTGCGTTGCTGCAAGCGAGGCGCATGATGGGCATCCAGCGAGGGATTGTCGGTGTGGTTGTTCTGGGGCTGATCGGCGTGGTCGCGGGGGCGTCCGTTATGGTTGCGCCGAGACGCGCGCAGGAGGAGCCCCCGCCCGTGGTGGAATCTCCTCAGGAGTCGCCGCAGCCGCAGGATCCCTTCAAACCCAATCCTGCCTACGTCGTGGAGTCTCTGGCGGGAGAGCTCGCGTGGCTCTCGCCCGGCGATGAAGAGGCCGTTCGCAAGGCGGGGCACGCCCCGTTCGCGGGCGGCTACCAGTTCGACGTGAAAGACGCAAAAGGGAATCGCCGGTGCGGAGTCGTCGTGTCGGGCCTCGTCCTGCTCGATCGCGGATTGGTCGAGCTCATGGGGTGCGGCGATGGGGGGAAGGAACACGAGAGCGTCGTTCGCCTGGAGTGCGACATCCAATCCCTGGATCACGCGCTGCTCCTGTGCGGACTCAAGCGCGGCCGCCTGCCTACGAAGATCGGCAAACCGGATCCCGAGCAGGGCTCTCGTGTCGTCGTCCTGGTTCAGTGGGTCAGCGAAGGCAGGACGGTGACCTATCGCGCCGAAGACCTCATCATCTCGTCGAAGCGGGCAGGCACGATGCCGCGCGTGGGATTCACCTATGTCGGCCAATGGACGGAGATGCCGGACCCTTCGACGGCGGGCAAGAAGACCTACCGCGTGCTGGCGGCCACCGGGACGCGCTCCCTCGTGACGACGTATCGTGACGGGAGCGCGCTTCTGGACACGCCGCTGGAAGACGGGCTGGACGACACGCTCTTCGCCGCGAACTACATGGTCCTGCCGCCGTCGGGGACCCGGGCCTGCGTCATGCTGCGGGCGCCGACCGAGGAGGAAGCGGAGGGGATCGCGGACCTTGAGAAGGAGCTCGCCAAGTGATGTCCGATCCGCTCATGACGGCCCTTCGCGCCGTGCGGTGGCGCCTGAAACTTCTCCGAAGTGTGGAGATGGCGGTGAGGTGGACCCTCTACGCCTCGCTTCTCGCTTGCGTCTGCCTCGCCGCCTCGAAATTCCTGCCCGTCCAGCCCGAGCTCGTCCTCCTGCTGGCCGTGGTACCCCTGGCCGCCGTGCTCGCGGCAAGCCTGCGGCGCGTCTCCTTGCGCGAGTGCGCCATCCTGATCGACGGGGCGTTCGGACTCAACGAACGCGTGGCCACGGCGGCGGAGCTCGACGACGCTTCGCCGATGTCGCGCGTGATGCGCGCGGACGCGCTTCGCGCGCTCGCCTCCGTGAACGCGCGATCCGTGGCGCGGGTGCGCTGGTCGCGCGAGACCGGCTTCCTGGCGGCGGCGGCGGCGCTCTTGACGGCGTTGACGTTCGCGCCGGCGCCGAGTCCGGCGCCCGCGGCTCCCGTCGTGAAGGTGCAGGACGAAGTCGATCTCCTGCGCGAAGCCGCGCGTGATCCGCGAACGGCGGAACATGCGCGCGAGCTGGAGCGCGTCGCGGAGCTCATGCGCGCGCCGGATCGAGGAAAGCTCGTCGAGGCGGCGAACGCCTTGCGGGCGCTCGAGGCGAAGATCGGCGAGCGTTTGCTGGACGGGGGCCTGTCACCGGAGGCCGCGCGGGCGTTGCGCGAGCTGGCCGATCGCGTGGCCGGGGCGGGAGCCGGTTTGGCCCGGGAGTTGGCGTCGACGGGGGTGGAGGTGGATCTCGCGACGACTCCGGACGTGGAGCGCCGGTTCGAGCGGCGGGCGGCGATGGCCGCCGGCCGATCGGAACGTCCGGAAGGCTCCGTCGTATCAACGCCGGAGCCGGGCGCGGCTGTGGTCGTTCGCCCGTCCGCCCTTGACGCCGTCCCTCGCTCGGCGCGATATTGGGCGCCCAGGTATGACGCCGTTCTGAAGCGATATAACGGCGCCCGCTGCGAGGAAACAGAGGGGAGCGGAGAACGTTGAGAAGAACCAACACCAGAGGACGCAGAGGACCCAGAGAAGAGGGCTTTTTGTCTGCTTTCTCCGCATCCTCTGTGGACGCCGGAACGGGGTTTTCGAACGGGTGAACGGTTGAACTTTTGAACGGCTGAACGGTTACACGGAGACGAACCATGACGATCCTGGCGATGGTGGCGTTGGCGTTGTCCGCGCCGCAGGACCTCGAGAAGCGCGTGATCGAAGCTTACACGAAGGCGGCCGACTGGCTCGTGGCCGAGCAGGACAAGAGCGGTGCGTGGTGCCAGCAGCCCAAGCCGGATCTGAAGGTCCCGAGTGTCGCGTACACGGGCCTCGTCGTGGCCGCGTTCGCGGACGCCCCTGCCGAGATCCGGAAGAAGACCGCGGACGCGGCGGCCAAGGGATGCGAATTCATCGTCTCGAAGCAGAACTCGGACGGCAGCTTCGGCGAGGGCCCCGCGGGCGCTTTCCTGAAGACCTACACGACCGCCATCGCGATGATGGCGCTTTCGCTGGCGGCGCCGGAGAAGCATCGCGACGCGATCGCCAACGCGCGCGGATACCTGAAGAGCCATCAGGTGAAGGAAGGGATCGATCGCGGGGGGATGGGATACGGCGATGAGGAGCCGGGCAAGGCGCAGAAGGCCATCGCGAACATGTCGACGACCGGATTCGCCGCCGAGGGCATGAAGAGGGCGGAGGTCGCCGGCGTGCCGGCCGACGAGGAGTTCTGGAAGCTCGTGGTCGAATTCGCGCAGCGTTGTCAGAACAGCAGCGAGACGAACACGGACAAGGAGTTCGTCGCGAAGCTCAAGGAGCAGGGGCTCTCGGTGGGCGACGACGGCGGGCTCTACTACGCGCCGGCGGCGGACCGGGCGATTCACAAGGCGGGCACCGTGAAGCTGGCGGACAAGGAGGTCATCCAGAGCTACGGCTCGATGACGTACGAAGGCATCAAGACGTACCTGTACGCGGGACTCCGGAAGGACGATCCGCGGGTGAAGGCGGCGGTGGATTGGGTGCGCAAGAACTGGGATGTGGAGAAGCACCCCGGGTTTCCCTTCGACGCGCAGAAGCGCCACCACCTGCGCGGGCTGTTCTATTACTACGCGGCGATGGCCCGGGCGATGGACGCGCTGGGGGAGAATCCGTTCAAGACGTTCGACGGGAAGGAGCACGACTGGGCGGCGGAGCTGGGCGAGCAGCTTCTGAAGCTCCAGAAGGAGAACAAGCTCTGGTCCAACGAGAATCCGGGGTGGTACGAGTCGGACCCGGTGCTGGTCACGTCGTACGTGTTGAATACGCTGAACGCGGTGGCGCGTCACTTGAAGTAGGGTTTACGTTCATCCGCTCGTTCCGGAAGACGGACGCTGGCCTAGGACTCTTGAACGGCTGAACGGTTACGAAGTAGGGAGTCTTGCATGGAACGTCGTACGGGAATTTGGTTCGTCGGGGCGTTGGGCGGCGTGTCGACGCTCGTCGTGGCGGGGATCGAGGCGCTCAAGGCGGGCCTTGCCGGGCGCACGGGGCTCGTTACGGAAGCGCCCGATTTCGAGGGCATGGAGCTCGTGGGCTTCGACGACATCGTCTTCGGCGGTCACGAGATCCGCGGCGGAGACTGGGTCGGTTCGGCGCTCGAGTTCGCGCGCGAGAACGGCGTCTTGACGCCGGAGCTGCTGGCGGGCATTCACGAGCGGCTGATCGAGGCCGGCGGGCACATTCGTCCCGGGATCTCGCTGAATTGCGGCGAGGCGGTGAGGCGCTTGGCGCCGCTGGCGGCGGAGCGGGATCGCCGGTCGCTGCCCGAGATCGTGGCCGCGCTGCAGGCGGATCTGCGCGCGTTTCGCGAGAAGCACCGGTTGGACGACGTCGTGGTCGTCAATCTGATGTCCGCGGAGCCGGACGTGGCGCTGCCGCGCGAGTTCTCGTATCTCGAGTCGTTCCTGGGCTTGCTGCACGGGGACCGGCGGGATCTATTTCCGGCGAGCGTGCTCTACGCGTTCGCCGCGATCGACGCGGGCTTCCCGTTCGTCAACTTCACGTCGTGCGCGGGGTCGAGCGTGCCGGCGCTGGAGGAGCTGGCGCGCCGTCGCGGCGTGCCGCACGCCGGGCGCGACGGGAAGACGGGTGAGACGATGGTGAAGACCGCGCTGGCGCCGATGTTCGTGGCGCGCAACCTGCGGGTGCTGGCGTGGGAAGGGCACAACATCCTGGGGAACCGCGACGGGCAGGTGTTGGACTCGCCGGCGCATCGACAGGCGAAGGTGCGGGACAAGGACGGCGCGCTGCGCGAGCTGCTCGGCGACGAGAAGGTGCATTCGGGCGTGCGGATCGACTATGTCCCCAGTTTGGGGGATTGGAAGACGGCGTGGGACTTCATCCACTTCGAGGGGTTCCTCGGGGCGAAGATGTCGATGCAGTTCATCTGGCAGGGGTGCGACTCGGTCCTGGCGGCGCCGCTGGTGATCGACCTCGTGCGGCTGGCGGAGTTCGCGCATCGCGCGGGCGAGGGGGGCATGATGCGTCACGCCGCGTGTTTCTTCAAGGCTCCGTACGGGGTGCGCGAGCACGACTTCCACGCGCAGATGGACGTGTTGAGGGAATACGCGGCGGGGCGGCGGTGCCGCCGTTCAGATGTTCGTGTAGGGTTGGCGGCACAGTTCACCTGTTCCCAGTTCCCGGTTTCCGGTTCAGGCGAACGGAGGACGCTTCAAGCGCCGGGAACCGGGAACTGTGCGAGCACCCCTACGAGGACAAATGAAAGCGAGCGCTAGGGCGACAGCTCGAGCAGCGTCGGCCAGCCCCGATCCCGCTCCGTGAGGATCGGCTCGGCGATCGGCCAGGGGATCTTGAGCGTCGGATCGTCCCACCGGAGGCCCGCTTCGGCGTGGGGGGCGTATTCGGCGTCGACCTTGTAGGCGACGTCGGCGACGTCCGTCAGGGTGATGTACCCGTGCGCGAAGCCGCGCGGCACGTAGAGCATGGAAGGGGGGTCCTCCGACAGCTCCGCCGCGACGAAACGGCCGAACGTGGGAGAGCCCCGGCGGATATCCACGGCGACGTCGAATACGCGGCCGCGGGTGCAGCACACGAGCTTGGCTTGAGCATGGGGGGCGCGCTGGAAATGGAGCCCGCGCAGCACGCCGCGCGCCGTGGATCGGGCGAGATTGTCCTGCACGAATGTCGCGCGCACGCCGGCGCGTTCGAAGTCCGTCCGGCGGTACGTCTCCATGAAGCGGCCGCGGGGGTCCTGGAAGACGCGGGGGTGGACCATCACGACGTCGGGGATGTCCAGCGGGCGGAAGTCGAAGGGCATGGGATGATCATAGCAATTACCGGCACGGTTCAATCCGGGCTTGTGCGAGGAAACAGAGGGGAGCGGAGCGCGCAGAGAGGAAACCGACACCAGAGGACGCGGAGGACCCTGAGAAGAGGCTCAGATGCTCGGCAACCCTGCCGCGCCCAATTACCGAAAACGTGTTACGGACGGGCGCCTCGGATACAATGCCGCGACTTTCTGGAGGGACGGATGCTTACGATCACGGCGCTGGCGATGTTGTGGGTGGCGCAGGACAAGGACACGGCCGAGGAGTTCTACAAGTTCCCGGTCGGGACGACCTGGCGTTTTGCGCAGACGTCCGGCGAGGCTGAGAAGAAGATCGTGCTCAAGGTCATCAAGCAGGAGGCGGAGAAAGTCCACCTTGAGTCCACGGAGACGGGGGGAGACGAAGCGCCGGAGGTCGACTTCCTCGAGTGGTATGTAAAGGACGGCATGTTATCGATGGCGCAGGAGAAGGACGGGGAACCGGTGGAGCCCTTCAATCTCCTCAAGATCGGCTCGAAGAAGGGGGACAAGTGGCGGGCCAGCGCCGACATGCCGGAGACATTCGAGGCGACGCACATGGGCACGCTGGAGCTGAAGGTGCCGGCGGGCACGTACAAGGATGCCGTCCATGTGCAGATCGATCTGGGAGAGGGCAAGCTGAGTTTCTATCTCGTGCCGCGCGTCGGGCTGGTGAAGATGGAGATGCTGGGCGGCGGTTTGGAAGAGAAGATGGAGTTGGCGGAGTTCACGCCGGGGAAATGAGGCTCTGAACGGACGTCGCTCAGCTGATGAGCGGGAAGTCCTTGGAGTCGTCGCTCTTCTTCGGAGGAGGAGCGGAAGGCTTGTCCTCGTCCGGTTCGAATTTCGCGATCTCCATTTCCGCCTCGCGCGGGGGATCATCGGGTCCTAGCACGCGCTCGAGGGCGGCGTCGACCTCCTGAGGAGGCAGCATCGGTCTTCGGCGGGCCGGTTCTATCTTCGGCTTGTCGTTGGCGACCTTGGGCGGGGATGCTCCGTCCGTGAGCGGGCGCGGAGCGGGCAGTTTGACGGCCGGGCGGACCACGACCTGATGATCCGGGGGACGCACTCTCTGGACCGGAGGCGGCGGGATCGGTTCGACCTTCACGGCCTCCAAAACAGGGGCTTCTCGCGGCGGCTCGACGGCCTGCGGAGGCGGCGGAGGGGTGTCGACGACGACGCGCCGGGTGGCCTTCTCGGTCTTGCTGGGCACGGTTCGGCCGAGGTTGATGGGTCCGGTCTGCTCCTCCGATCTGGCCCGCGAGGCCGTCTCTTCCAGCGCATCCGCCAGACAGCCCAGCGACACCGTCATCAGTGGGTCCTTGGAGAGCCGGATCTCCTTCACGGCCATGGGGAAGTTGATCTTCTGGAACTCCTCGCGGAAGGTGTCGATGAAGCCCTTGATCATCGACGTTCCGCCCGCGCAGATGATCGAGATCGGATTCGGGAAATGAGGCATGTTCTGGGCGCTCTCGAACTTTTGGCGGATCGTCTCGAGCGAATAGTGGATGAGCTCGCGGTAGTAGATGGCGATCGCGTCTTCGACGCGGTCCCGGGGACGATTCAGATCGACGCCCGACTCCTTGGCGGCGCACACGTGGCTGGACGTCATGCCCAGCGCCTGCGCGACGTTGTTGTCGATCCAGTCGCCGCCCCGCGAGGTCGAGAACGACAGGGCGGGCATGGATCGATAGGCGATGCAGACGTTGAACATGCCTGCGCCGCATGAGATACCGATGCCCGTGTAATCCTCGTCCGTCAATTCGCCGAGAACCACGGCGTGGCCCTCCACCATCGCCTTGGGTTCGTAGCCCAGCTTGCGCAGGATGGACTCGATGGCGCCGCGATGATAGATGACGTTGCGTTCGGCGTCGATGGGGTCGGCCGGAACGGAGAATGAGCAAATCTCTCCGGGCTTGGCCGGAGGACCCAGCAACTGGCCGATGATGAGGTTCTCGATGAGCAGGGCCTCGTGCTCCGTGGGGGAGATCATGCCGTCCCTCATCGGGCGGCGGCAGTTCTTTTCGAAGAAGACGGCCAGCTCGAAGGCGTGGTCGCCGATGACGTACCCTTTGTCGCCTTGCGCGATGTGATCCACGCCGAGCTGCATGAGCTTCTTCTTGGTGAAGGTATCGTTGCGCACGTCCAGGAAGGCGTTGCGTTGGATGTTGTACAGGGTCCTGCCTTGAGCCGTGCGCGCGGAAGCGACGATGTTGGACGTGCCGACGTCGAGGCCGCGTCCGAGCTGCAACTCGAATTTCCGGAAATCCTGGAAGGTGCGGTCGCCGGTCGCCGCGGCCTCTTCCTTGGCCACGGAGAAGCTCTTGACCCTATCGAGGATCTCCTTGGTGGCGCCTTCCCGTTCGATCGTGTCCTTGATCTCGAAGAAGAAATCCCAGTAGCGGTTGGCCTCTTTGTCGTTGGCCGTCTTCTCCGCATTGCGGACGAGCCGGGCCAACTCCTTGATCCAGGAGTTGCTGAGCTGGCATCCGATGGCGATCTCCGCGAGCTGTTTCTGGCGGGCGGGGGAGTGGATCTTGGAGATCTCCACCAGCGCGGCTTGCTGCAGCTTGCCCTGCGCGCCGAGCTCCATGACTTCGTCCGCCAGGCGTTGCAAGGCCAGCGCCTTGTAGATCTCGGCGCGGGACAGACCTTTCCCTTGGAGCCGCTGGAAAAGCTGCTCTCCGAATCCCCGAGGTGCGTCCGCCATTCCTTACCGCCAGGCGATTCCTACTTGGTCGCCTGCTCCGTTTGTTGGGCCGTTTCCAACAAGGCCGCGTTCAGCGCGCCCTTCGCCGTGGCGTTAAACGGATCGCGGGCCATGCGAAGTTCCTTGGTGGGGATCGGGAACTCCTTCTCTATTTCCTTGTAGACGGTTTTGACCAGTTCGATGAAGCTCCCGGCCATCGACGTCCCGCCGGCGAACACCATGACCACGGGATCCGGGAACGTCGGCATGTTCTCGGTCGCCAGGAAACGTTCCTTGATATTCGTCAGCGAGTACTTGATGAGGTCCTTGTAGTAGATCGAGATCGCGTCCTCCTCGCGGGTCTTGGGATGCATCAGGTCGATGCCTTTCTCCTTGATCATCGTCGCCCGCGCGGGCTTGATCCCGAGGACCTTGGCGACGTTGTTGTCGACCCAGTCGCCGCTGCGCGCCGTGGAGAAGGTCAGCGCCGGCATGGACTTGTAGGAGACGCAGATGTTGAACATGCCGCCGCCGCAGGAGATCCCGATGCCCGTGAACGCCTCATCCTCCAGTTCGGCGAATACGATGGCGTGCCCTTCGATGATGTGGTGGGGCTTGTAGCCCAGGGCCCGCAGGACGGCGTCGAAGAGGTCCTTGTGGTAGACGACCGAGAGGTCGCTGTCGATGGGGTCGCCCGGAACCGAGTAGTAACAGATCTCGTCCTTGATGCGGGGTTCGCCGAGGATGGAGCCGATGAGCAGCTTCATCACCGGCAGCGCGTCCGCTTCCTTGGGCGAGATCAGGCCGTCCTTCATCGGGCGGCGCGGGTTCTTGTTGAGCACGTTGGCCAGCTCGAACGCGTGGTCGCCCAGGACGTACATCTTCTTCCCTTGCACGACGTAAGGGACGTTCAACCGGGTCAACATGTTCTTGGTGTAGTTGTCGATGGGTACGTCGATGAAGACGTTGCGTTTCGGCCGGAGCACATACTCGCTTTTCTCGTTCAGCTCGGCCGCGACCAGGTTGACCGTTCCGATGTCCAGACCCTTCCCATACTGGATAGCCACCGTGTCCTCCTTCAATCTTGATCTTTACCCCCGCTCGACTCCATCCGTTATTTCTTGTCGCCTTCCTTCTGTTCGCCGCCGGCCGGGGCGCCGCCCTGTCCGGAGCGCATGGCCTTGAGCCGTTCCAGCGCGCTGCCCAGCTTGCCGGCGGTCTTGCCCTCGGTCGGCTTCATCTGCTCGATGTTGCTCTCCAGCTCGTTCCCGAGCATGTGAGCGATGACGTCCGCGCTTTGGCGGAAGGCGTCTTCGCTTGGGCCGCCCGCGACGCCCGCGCCGGCGCCCGCGATCGAGCGCAACCGGAGGTCCGTGAGCTTTTTGGAGATCCCTTCGATGGACTTCGTGAACAGCTGCTCCATCTTCTTGGCGATCTCGTCGTCGCGGACGCGCATGTCTTCGAGCGTCTTGGTGAGTTTGGTCGAGAGGTCGACGTTCTTCTGCATCTCGGCCATGATCCGCTGGCTGAGCTCCGCCTCCTTCTGCTGGGCCCCCCGGGTGAGGGCCTCGTCCACGCGGCGCGTCAACTCGCGGATCTGCTCGTCCTTGCGGGTCAGCTCCTGGAGGTGCTGCTCGGTCCTCTTCTGGACTTCCGGGCCTCCCTGGCGTCTGGCCATGTCGAGCTCTTGCTCCTTCAGCTCGAGCCTCTTCTGGAGCATCTCGATCTCGGTCTTGGCGAACGCCTTGCCTTGTTCGAGCGACTGTTTGCCGATCTGATCGGTGAGCTGGCGCTGGAGCTGCAGCTGCCGCTGGAGATTCTCCACTTCCGCGGCCAGAGTGTTCTTGTCCTGGGTCAAGAGATCCGAACGTTCTTTGACCTGATTGAATTCCTTGACCAGCTTGTCGAGTTCCTGGCGGGACTGCTGGACGAGTTTCTCGCGATCGGTGTCGGAGAGGAGGTTCGTCTTGGTCCCGATGATGTGTTCGACGGCTTCGTGGATGAGCTTGTTGATCATCTGCTCATCCAGGACCTTGACCCGGTGGATGCCCTTCTTGGCGAGCTCCTGGAGAGTCGTCTTAGACGCGCTTTGCTCGATCACCTTCCGAACATCGAAGGGTTGCTCGGGCATTCCTTGCTCCAAAGGCGCTGGGAAACACCCCTCGGGCGCCGTTTCTAATACCGTCGATTATAACACGGCGGGGGCTGCATTCCAGTATCGAGTAGAAGGTGGATGAAGGAAGGGACGATTCCGGGGAGTCGGTACCGGGTCCGGGTGCGATCCCTCTTGATAACCTGCCGCGTTTCGAATATCAATGACCCGCCATGAAGCCAAGAATGTGTAAAAAAGGAAGAGGGGGTCTGAATTCTTCCATCCGAGAGGGTTCTCTCCTTCTCCTGGTCCTTTCCATCTCCCCTTTTCTTAGAGACTGTAGCGAGGAAGTCGGTAGCGTTGTGGACATTGACAAGTCTCGGACGAGAACGGAACCACGGATTGCACGGATTTCGCGGATTGGAAATCGAGTCGGACACGCACACATCCTT
>JACPRB010000127.1 GCA_016190155.1 Planctomycetota bacterium | reverse complement strand
TTGTCCGGGTAGACCTTGTCCAGGTCGATGGGAGGGAAATTCGTCTCGATGGAGACGGCGCTCAGGTAGGACATCTCATCGACGACGCCGCGATCGAAGAGCGCCTCCGCGAAAGAGGCCGCGTCCTCCTTCTCGGCCGCCGCGTAGACCTGATCGAGCCTCGCGGTGTCGGCCACGCCGTGCTTGGCGAGCACCTTCTTGATGCGCTGGCCGAATTTGTCCCTCATGTCTTGGGCTTCGCCGGAATGACCTTGAACCCCGCTTGAGTCGCCGCCTGAGATAAGGTGGGTGCCGCCGGCGCAGGCTTCGCCGCGGCGGCGGACGCCGGGGGAGCGGTCCCCTGCGGTTTCGCCGCCGGACCGCCGCCGTTGCCGTCGGGCTTCGCCACCGGCACGGGACTGCCGTTCGGATAGTACTTCTTGACCGCGGCCTGGATCTGGCTCGTGGTGCTGATGAACACGAAAATCGTCGTTCCGATCGAACGCTCGATCCCCTCCAGCACCTCCGGAGGAGGCATGTCCGCCACCGCCATCAGGAGGACCTTGCCGATCTTGTCCAGGACGACGGTGGGGTACTTCCCCAGCTCCGGAAGCGATGTGACGCCGACCACCGCCATCTCCGCCACGTCCTTAGGGACGGAATAGCGCGAGGCATCGATGTACGGGAGATTGAACTGCTTGGACAGCGCTCGAGCCAGCTCGATCTCCGAGATCGCCCCCATCCTCTGCAGAATCCCCCCCAGCGGCTCTCCGGT
Source organism: Planctomycetota bacterium (assembly GCA_016190155.1). Lineage (GTDB taxonomy): Bacteria > Planctomycetota > MHYJ01 > MHYJ01 > JACPRB01 > JACPRB01. The sequence goes on along the minus strand of JACPRB010000127.1, from coordinate 11,060 downwards.
GCTCTTTTGACGGTTCATGGCCTCGGAGAGCTGGTTCTGCGGAACGAGCCCGTCCTGCAGGACCACGTCCGCCAGCGTCTTCTTTACCAGCTTGGGGAGGTTTACCATCGCTCACATGAACATGGCGGGTCAGACGCCCCTTTGGAACGTCTTCTTCAGATCTTCCTGATCGCTGCTGACTTGCAGCGCGTCTTCGTAGGTCAGATGACCCGCCTTGTACAAATCATACAGCGACTGGTTCATGGTCTTCATGCCCAGCTTCCCCGAGGTCTGGATGACCGAATAGACCTGGTGCGCCTTGTTCTCGCGAATCAGGCTGCGGATGGCCGAATTGGCGATCATGATCTCGGTGGCCAGGATCCGCCCCTTGCCGTTGGACTTGGGGATGAGCTGTTGGCAGAAGACCGACGACAGCGTGAACGAAAGCTGCGTGCGAATCTGTTGTTGCTGATACGCCGGAAAGACGTCGACGATGCGGTTCATCGTCTGGACCGCATCGCTCGTGTGCAAAGTCGCAAAGGTCAGGTGGCCCGTCTCGGAGATGATCAACGCCGCCTCGATCGTCTCCAGGTCGCGCATCTCGCCGATGAGCACCACGTCCGGGTCCTGCCGCAACACATGGCGCAGCGCGTTCTTGAAGTCCCGCGTGTCCGTACCCACTTCGCGCTGGTTGATCAGACAGTTCTTGTTGCGATGCACGAACTCGATCGGATCCTCGATGGTCATGATATGGCAGTTCTCGGTCGCGTTGATGAAGTCGACCATCGCCGCCAACGTGGTGGACTTGCCGCTTCCGGTGGCCCCTGTGACCAGGATCAAGCCCTTGGGAAGGCTGCACAGTTCCTGGCACACCTTCCGCGGCAACCCCAGGTCGTCGAAGCCCCGCACGGCGTTGGGCACCAATCGGAACACCGCCCCCACCGAGGCGCGCTGCAGAAAGACGCTCGTGCGGAACCGGCCGAGGTTCTCCACGCCGAAGGAGAAATCCAGCTCCCAGTCCTTCTCGAAATGCGCGATCTGATCGTCCGAAAGGATGCCGTAGACGAGCTTCTGCGCCTCGTCCTTCGTAAGCGTCTCGAACTCCGTCGGACGCAGCATGCCGTCGATGCGCAGCCGCGGAGGCGATCCCGCGGTCAGATGCAGATCCGAACCTCCACGTTGGACGAGCAACTGCAGGAGCTCTTCGAGGCTTACCACGGTTCCCCCTTATTGGGATCTCATCATGGACGATCGACTCCTTGACCCATTGCCAATGATACACCACCCGACGGATCAATGAAAAACCGATTTGACGGATCGTTCGCGTCGCCGCAGGAATCTGGCCGGCGAGAAGGGCTCCGGCGCAGTCCATGTCGAATCGGGCCTTCGTACGGCGGACTCACTCCTGAGCCGCCCGTACAAAGTCCTTTCCTTGCGGGCGACTCATCCGCCGTAGCTCGCGAAACCTCGAAAACGACGCGAAAGCGAAGGCAGATCGCCCTGGGATTCTAATTGCCCTACTTCTTGCGAGAGGCTCACTCCTCCGTCTCGTCCGCCTTCTTGGCCGCAATCAGCTGATCCGCCAGCTGGGACGGCATCGCGTCGTAATGCGAGAACTCGAACGAGAACGCCCCTTCGCCGCCCGTCACCGATTGCAGCTGCGTCTCGTAGTCCTGGATTTCCTTCATGGGAATCGTGGCCCGAACGACCTGCAGATTCCCTTGGGAATCCATCCCCTGAATGCGCCCGCGCCGCGACGAGAGATCCCCCGTGATGTCGCCCATGAATCGGGACGGCACGACGACCTCGATGGTCACGATCGGCTCCTGCATCACGGGCTTGGCCGCCTTGAAGGCCTCCTTGAAGGCCTTGGACCCGGCCAACTTGAACGACTCCGGCCCCGAATCCACCTCGTGGTAGGAGCCGTCGAACACCTCGACCTCCACGTCCACGACGGGATAGCCCGCAATGACGCCCCGCTCCAACGTCTCGCGGATCCCCTTCTCGATGGCGGGAATGAACTGCTGCGGAATGCGCCCCTGCGTGATCGCGTCGACGAACTTGAAACCTTCCCCGCGCGCCGCAGGCCGCACGCGCAGGTAGACCTCGCCGTACTGGCCGCGACCGCCGGACTGCTTCTTGTGCTTGTAGTGTCCCTCGGCCAGCCCCAGGATCGCCTCCTTGTAGGCGATCTTGGGCTGCTTGGTGATGAGCTGCACGTCGAACTTGCGCTTCAGCCGCGCGATCACCACGTCCATATGGAGCTTCGACATGCCCGTGATGACCAGCTCCACCGTCACGGGATCGCGCGTAAACCGGAAGCACGGATCGCTGTCGGCCATCTTCTGCATCGCCTCGGACAGCCGCGCCAGGTCCTGCTTGCTCTTGGGCTCCACCGCCAGCGACACCATCGGCGAGGGAAACTTGAACGGCGGATAGTGGACGAGCTTGTCCGGCGGACAAACCGTGTCGCACGTCGTCAGCTCGTCGACCTTCGTCACGCACACGATATCGCCCGCGATGGCCGCCGGCGTCGCCCTCTGCTCCTTGCCGAACGGCTTGAACATGCCTCCGATGCGGCCCGACTTGCCGGTACGCTGGTTGAACAACGGCTCGCTGTTCGTCAGCGTGCCGCTGTAGACGCGGATGTATGCCAGCCGCTGGACGAACGGGTCGGCGATGGACTTGAACACCTGCGCCGACAGCGGCGCCGAAACGGACGGCTCCCGCGTCAGTTCCCCCTTCTTCTCCTGGTCGAGTCCCTTCCTCGGCGGGACGTCCGCCGGAGACGGGCAGTACTTGGCGATGAACTCCAGCACTTCCTGCACGCCGACGTCTCTCTTGACCGAGGCGCACAGGACGGGGATCACCTTCCCCTGCGCCAGCGCCTTGGGAAGCGCCTTCGCCAGCTCCTCCGGAGTGGCGCGCTCGTCCGCCATGAACTTCTCCAGAAGGGCGTCATCGATCGAATGCAGGTCCTCGCTCGCCTTGACGGCGAGCTCGCGGACGTCCGCGGGGAACTTGTCCGAACTCTCCAACACGCTCACGACGCCCTTGAAGCCGTCGCCGGATCCCGTGGGAACGTTGAACGGGATGCACTGCGGGCCGAACGTCTCCAGGATGTTCTTGATCAGGGCCGTATAATCGGCGTTCTCCGCCTCCAGCTTGTTGATGACGATCACCCGCGCCACGCCGGCTTGCGCCGCGCGATCCCACAGCTTCCGGGTATTCACCATGATGCCGCTGGCGGCATGAACGCACACCAGCGCCGTCTCCACGGCATTCAAGCCGCAAATGGCCTCTCCCGCGAAATCCGCCCGACCCGGCGCATCGAGGATGTTGACCTCGCGCCCCTGGAAGGAGCAGAACGCCGCCGCCAAATCGATGGAAACCTTGCGCTCCCGCTCCTCGGGCTCGAAATCGAACACCGACGCGCCGTCCTCGACCGACCCCAGGCGCGAGACGGCCTTGGCCTTGAACAGCAATGCGTCGGCGAGCGTCGTCTTTCCGGAGTCGCTGTGGCCGATCAACACGATGTTGCGGATGTCCTTGGTGTCGTATTTAGCCATTGAGGACTGCGAACCTCCAAGCGGTGCAAAACAAGCAAAAGGTCCGCATAACGGCGGAAATCGACTCGCCGCCCGCGAACAAACCGGCGGATTATAGCATGGACAAACTGCGTGTCCAGCGCGCGGTTCGCGCCGGCGGCACGCCGCAAGCGTTCACCCGTTGCCCTGTTCGCTCGTTTGCGCCCTCCCCCGCCGTCGCACGGAAGACCGAGCCGTTAGGAAGGCTGCGGGGGGCGTAAACGGTTGATCGGAAGAACGGCACCGGTACGCCAATGGGGCTCGGAGGTGGTTCGACTGGCTCACGGCCCCCGGCTGATCACGATCTCCACCCGCCGGTTGCGCGCCTTGTTCCTGGGATCCTGCGGCTGGTATTCGCCGTAGCAGTCGCACGCCAGCTGCCGGGGATCGATCCCCTTCTCGATCATGAAATGCACGACCGCGTGCGCCCGCTGGAAAGAGAGCTCCCAGTTGCAGTGATACTTGGATCGCGTGCGGCGGATCGGATCGCTGTCCGCGTGCCCCTCCACCCGGATCATCGACTGGTGCGCGCTCTTCTTCACCAGATCGATCACCTGCGCGAGAGTGCGCCCGCCGTCCTTCGAAAGCGTGGCCGATCCCGACGCGAAGAACACGTCCGAGGGAAGGTCGAGCACCGTATCGCCCCCGCGCTGCCGCAAGCCGACCCCCTTCTCGCGCAACCCCGCGGGCAATTCCACATCGCCGCCATCATCCTTCGTCGAAGCCCGCTTGGCCGACACCTCGCGTTCCAGGGCCGAAGCGCGCGCCTCCGACGCAGCGAGCTGCCCCTCGAGCATCGAGTTGCGCCGCTGCAGATCCTCGCGCTCGCGCGTCAGCTCGTCCACCGCCTCGCGCAAGTTCGCGCCCGCACAGCCGATCGCTGAAACCGCCGTGAAGGCGATCACCGCCAGTTTCGCCGACAGGATCTTCATGCTCTCCCTCGTGCACAAGGTGCCTGAGGAATGTATCGGCAAGAGTCACCGTTCACCTGTTCACCCGTTCAACGGTTCCTACGTTCATTCGTACGTCCGTTCCGGGCTTCTTCTCCCCGCAAGCATCCGCTTTCCGCCGGCCGCGCACGACCTTTCTCAAACGCCTTCGAGCGGATGAACGCGTGAACAGGGCCATGAGGCGCCGCGCTACGCCGCCGGACGGAACAGCTCGAGATAAGCCTCGACGCCCCGCACGATGAGCGGACGCGCGAACATCACCGACAGCGCGCCCACCGAGAGGAAGGGGCCGAAAGGGACCTTGCCGAACGACCGCGTGAACGCGAACTTCCCCAGCCCGTACAGAGCCCCGGACAGGACCGACACGAGAAACGCCAGGAGAATCCCCTGCCACCCCAAGAAGGCCCCGAGAAACGCCAGATACTTGACATCGCCGAATCCCATCGCCGAGTCCATCTTCAGCTCGCGCACGCGCTTTCGGAACACCGCCGTCCCGAGGATCGAAACGGCCCAGAGCAAACCACCGCCGATCATCGCCCCCGCCACGGATTGAGCCGCCCCATACAGATGGGGACGAACCCCCTCCGGCACCCGCTCCAACCATCCCAGAAGCGGCATCTCCCCGAACAGCACCTCCGGAAACGCCGCCCCCGCAAGCAGCCCCAGCGGAATCCCCGTCAGATTGATCTCGTCGGGCAGGATCTCGAAATCGATGTCGATGAACGTAGACGCCACGATCGCGCCGACGAGATAGCACTGGATCGCGAAGAGCGTCGCCCGCTGCACGGGCTCTTCCAGCGCCGGACGGTAGAGCTGCACGGCGGCCGCATATGCGAAGAGTCCTCCCGTCGCCAGCTCGATCAACGCGTATCGCGGTGAGATCGCAGCCCGGCACCCCCGGCACTTCCCCCCGAGCGCGATCCAGCTCAACACCGGAATGTTGTCGTACCACGCGATCGTGCGACGGCACCGAGGGCACTTCGATCGCCCGCCTGCGATCGACATGCACCGGCGTGGCAGCCGGAAAATGCAGACGTTCAGGAAGCTCCCGACCAGCAGGCCGAACAGCCCCGCAAACACGACCAGGACTTGCCGGGGGACTTCATCCATGCGCGTTCAACGTGTCTCGACCCCGGTTCGTTGTCGATCGCCGCGAACTCACTCCGCCCTCATCGCGACCCCGAGCGTGCCCAGCTTCCGGCGGATCTCCTTGATGGAGGTGATGCCCAGATTACGGTGCTCCATCAGCTCCGTCTCCGATTTCTTCAAGAGATCCCCGACCGTCTTCAGGTCCAAGCTCTCCAAAACCTTGCGGATGCGTCCGGACCACTCGAAGTCCGCCAGCGTCTTGGATTCGACGTCGGCCGGCGGCACGCCGCCGACCGGCACCGGCCCTCCGGCGGCTCCGGCGGCCATCCGGGCGGCCGCTTCCTTCGACGTCGCCAGCGAAAGTCCCTTCGAGGCCAGGAAGTCCCGCACCTCGCGCAAGGAGGTCTTGCCGAAATTCGGCACCTCCAGCAGGTCGTCCTCCGTCTTCGCGACGAGATCCCCGATCGTGTTGACGCCCAGGTTCGTCAACCCGTTCCGGACGCGCTGGGAGAACTGAACCTCGCCGATGGGTTGCGTCAGCAGCTGCAACAGTTTCGCCTGACGGCGCGCCGCGTCCTCGTCGTAGTACATGCTCATCGAGGACTGCGCGTCTTCGAAGTACAGGCGGGCCCGCGCGTGATTCGGGAAGTAATCCAGCACCGACCGGAAACAGTCCGCCGCCTTCTCGAACTCGCCGCGATCTTCGTAAATCACGCCCAGGTTGATCATGGTGTTGACGTGCAGCGGCCGGATCTTCCGGAGCTGCTCGTAGAGTTCCAACGCGCGGTGGTCGTCGCCCAGCAAGTCGTACATGTACGCCAGGCGGAACAACGATCGCGGATGCCCCGGCTCCCGCTCCATCGCCGCCTCGTACGCCTCGATCGCCTGATCTCGAAACCCCTGCAAGTCCGCCATGATCCCGCGGACGTAGTGAACGTCCGCGTTCTCCGGCTCCTTCTTGGCGATGCGGTCCAAGAGTTTCTGCGCCTCCTCGACCAGGCCGGTCTTGACGTAGGCCTCCGCAAGGGCCACGCCGAGGAAGCCGTCCGCCGGATCCGCCTCATACGCTTCCTTGAGCTGCGCCAGCGCGTCCTGCGGGCGGCCGATGTCCAGGTAGGAAACCCCCAGGAGATACGACTTCTCCTTGCTGGCGCGGGCCTTCTCCAGCACCGGAACGGCATCCTCCACGCGGCCGAGCGTCCACAGCAGGGTTGCCCGACGCGTCTCCGCCTTGTTCTCGCTGGAGAGCCGCTTGGCGATCTCGGGGAAAGCCTCCGAGACGCGCTCCAGCTCCCCCCGGCGCTCGATGCTCGTATGAACCAAGCGCCGCAATTCGATGATGCGCCCGATCGGCAGATCCTCGGTCGCAAACGTTTCCTTCAGATCGACGGTTTCCTCAGCGGTCGGCATCGCGGATCGCTCCGAGAAATGAGGGGATAGGTATAGCGGATCCGCCCCTACGGGTCAATAGTCAGCCGGCCCTTGGGCTTAAGGCTTATAATGGTTGCATGATCAGCGTCCTCCTCGCGCTCGCCCTCCTTCCCGGCGATCGCGTCCATCTCAAGGACGGCACGACCCTCGAGGGACAGGCGTACGAGTTCAAGACCCACGTCGAAGTGCTCGACGCCGACGGAAAGCGTCATCGGATCGAGTACCGCGACGTCGCCCGCGTCGAACACGCCTCCCGCCTGCTGCGATATCCCGAAGCCGTCCCCTTTCTTCAGGACACGAATCACGCGCTCGCCTCGCGAGGCAACATCGCGGTCGTGGTCCCGAAGCCGCCGCAGGACAAGCTCATCGCGATCGACCTGGATACAAGCACCCGCGTCTGGGAGCACCCCTGCGCCGCCGTGCTCGGAGAGCCCCTGTTTCATGAGGACTGGCTCATCGTCGTCACGAAAGACAAGTTCGTCGACGAGAAACAGAAATACCGCGTCCAAGGCGCGACGTTCTGGAAAGAGGTCGAGAAGATCACGGTCATCGCCTTCGATCTCGCCGCGCGCCGGGTCGCCTGGAGCGTGGAGCTCGACAACAACGACCGCACCGACCTCCTCACCTCGTTCGTCGACAAGCATGTCGGCGTATACCCGCTGCGCGATCACGTGCTGATCCGCGCGGACAAGCTCGGCTATCCCTGGGAGAAGAACGGCAACGTCGACCGATCCCGTTCCGTCGCGGTCACCGACTTCGCTCTGTGGAATCCCCTCCGCGGCAGGATCGATCGCGTCGTCCACAGCAGCGACGCCTGCCAGGGCCTTCCGTTGTTCGCCAATGAAGAGTTCGCCGTCCTGGCCGCCACGCCGGCTCCCAGCCTCTCGCGCGTCCTCGCCGTCGGTCTCAAGGACGGTCGCCTCCGCTGGAAGACGGACGACTTCCGCGGCGCGCCGATCGGAGTCGTCGGCGAACGCGTGCTTGTCCGGGACACCGAACGCGTCTGGGCCTACTCCCTCGCCAACGGCAAGCGCATCGAATCCTGGAACATCGACCATGCGGGAGCCGAGTTCGCAGCAATGGACGCCCGGAACGTCTACGTCTACCGCAAGTCGCGCCCGCCCCGCATGATCCTGGCCTACGAACTCAAGAGGGGCGTTCAGATCTTCTCCCACCCGATTCCGGACACGGACGATTTCACCCATCGAGCCTTGCTGGATTCCCGCCTGCTGTACACCGACCGCCAGAACAACCTCCATGCGATCGACACGGTCACGGGCGCGCCCGCTTGGAGCTACGTCCCCGACGCCCACGGAATGGTCGTCGACCTCGTCCCTCTGGATCGCGGCCTCGTCATGTTGAAAGACGGTAGGATCTCGCAAATCGAGTCGGCCGGCGGCCGGCTTCTCTGGCAGCTTCCCGCCCGCGACACCTTGGCGATCCATGCCGCCGGCGACCGCGGCGTGTTCTGCGACACGCGCGCAGGCACGGACTTCGTCCGCGAACGGCGCGTCCCCCAAGACGCGCGATTCCTCAATGAAGTCGGCACGCCGCTGAGATTCTCGCGGGGCGGCGACGACTACGCCCCGCCCGTCCAGGCCGACGGGACCGTCGTGACCCTAAGCAGCAACGGGACCTTGGTCGCCATCGACGCGGAGACGAAGAAGCCGCTCTTCGAACTCAACCTCGGAGAAGCGGCGACCGGCGTTCCGGCCGACCTGGCGACATGCGGCCCCATTGCCGTCGCATCATGGAACGGCAAAGTCGTCGCAGTCGACCTTCAAACCAAAGCGAAGCTCTTCGAACTCGACTCCCGCCCGCCTCCGAACGTCCAGCCCTTCCGCCGGATCGGAGACGGCGTGTTGGCGATCGGCGGTTCCGCGCTCGTCCTCTGCGATCCCCGAACCGGCCAAGAGCGCTGGCGTTGTCCGGACATCGCTACGCCGCAGGCCGTCCACGTGACGGATTCGGCCGTCTTCGTGCTCGACGCCCGCTCGCAGGTGCACGAGCTCACGCCCGACACGGGGCGGTTGGTCCGCTCCGTCCGACTTCCCGACGGCGCCACCCTTCTCGCCGTGCGCCGGAACACCTTCTACGCGGCCACGCAAGGCTACCGTCTCACCGCGATCGACGGCGACGGCGAGGAACTCTGGACCCTGTCCGCGCAAACGCAGGATCCGAAGATCGCCGGCGTGTTCCGCGGCCGACTGGAGGTCTCCGACGAGACGGCGTTCTGGGGCACGGCCGACCGGAAACTGCTCGCGGTGGAGCTGAAGAAAGGAAGGCAGATCTGGTCCTACGACGTGAAGGACTTCATGTCGCGGATGATCCACCGCGACGGGAAGCTCGCCTTCTCGGCGCCGGGGCTCGGGCTCGTGACGCTGGACGCGAAGGCGGGACGGGAACTTCGACGCACGCCGACCCCCGACGCGGACCGCTTCACGCCGGTCGAGCTCGGCGACGAGATCATCTTCTGGTCCGCCGACGGCTGGATAGTGGGAACGAAGTAATCCCGGTGCATGAGACGCGATGAGGCCGCCAGCGGGACGAGCAACCCCGAGGCGTCCTCGGCCTTGTCATAACGTAACATATATGTTACTATCGAAACGGCTATGCCGATTCCCGAATTCCTCAAGAATGGCGCGCTGCCTCGCGGAACCCACCAGGCGAGTCTCGCCGAGGCTCGGCGCATCCTGGGTCGAGGAACAGCGCGTCGTGAAGCGCTCATGCTGGCGCTCCAGGAGCTCGTATCCCACGCTCGACGAGGAGGAGTCCGGCGCCTACTCGTCGACGGCAGTTTCGTCACCGCCAAGAAGGAGCCGCGCGACATCGACGCCGTGATCTCAGTCGATCAGGCCTTTATGGCACGGGCGGCTCGCGGGGATCGCCATACCACGTGGCTGATGGATCGCGCAAAGGAGGAACGCCCGAAGCTCATCGACCTTTACGTCGCCGTCGATAACGAAGAGTGGGACGCTTGGGTTCGCTTCTTCGAGCACGATCTCTGGTTCGACAACAAGGGATTGGTGGAGGTGCAGCTGTGATTCGTAACGCCGAGGGGCTGGCGGAATCCCATACGCGAATCCTGGAATTCAGGGCGCGCCTGAAGCGGCTGAAGCGAAAGCACGTGTCCAAGGGGCTTGCCGATCTCCAGGCGCATAGCATCCGCAAGGCGCTGCGTGACGTCGAAGATCAAGTCCGTCTGTACGAGGAAGCGCTGGCGGGCCATGTCAACCAAGCCCTCTTTGAGAAGCTGCTCTCTCCCGCAAACCAAAAGGGCCAGCCGAACGTGGGCGCTGCGATCTTCATCCTTCGCACGGCCCACCGGGTGACCCAGGCCGAACTCGCCCGACGCCTGGGCACGAAGCGCGAGTCCATTGCGCGGTGGGAACGGGAGGATTACGGGCAGTACACGCTTGAGACGCTGCAAAAGATCTTTGAGGCCCTAGGCTTCCAAATTACGCTCCACGTTCGCGCAAGAGCGGGATGACTCCCTCAAGAAGGAGGTACTGCCACGGAGCGCCGTTCCTCCTTCGCTCACGAATGTGTCTTGTGGACGACGCTCCCGGTCGATAGGGGTCGGCACGCGCGCCGGAATCCCGTCGGCGAGCTACTGCCTCGGCTTGCGTAGCCCCCTTCCCTATTCTACCGGCAGCTTGAAAAGCTCCGGGTCGATCTCCCCGTCGAGCGACCAGTCCGTATAGAATTCCATGAATCCCCATTGAACGCGCTCGAAAAAGGCATGGGACAGATCCTTGGCCCGCTCCACGTCGTAGCCGCGGCACCGAGTGAACCACCCTCGCCCAAAGGCGAGGGCTTCGCGCGCGCCTCGTCGGCTGAAGCCGACAAGACCGGCGCGCCTCGGCCAAGTGGCCTGTGCCCGACATAAAGCGTGTAGAGGCCGCCGACTTCAGTCGGCGGTGCTTCAAGAGAAAAAGAGGTAACCGTTCAGCCGTTCATTCGTTCTTCCGTTCACCGGTTCTTGCGTTTACCCGTTCCTGCGCTCGAAGGCCTTTGCGAAAGG
>JACPRB010000114.1 GCA_016190155.1 Planctomycetota bacterium | reverse complement strand
CTGTGGGGTTGTTGGACAACGCGCTCCAATTGGGCAACTCATCGGCCGTCTTGATCGCGAAGTAGTACGTCGTCGACGCGAAGAGCCCCGTCACCGTCATCGTTTCCACCGAGCCGGCCACCGCCGGCGCCGGCTCACCCGTCGCCGCCGTCGCCGCCGTGAACTCCGCATCCGTCGTGATCGGCGTCGTCGAATAGCGGACATCGTACGTCGTGGCCGTCCCCGTCGCCCCGTCGTCTCCGGGAGCGGTCCACTGCAGATCGGCGCTGCTGGGGCTCGTGCCCGTTACCGCCAAGTCGCTCACGGCCGCAGGCACCGCAACGTCCGACGGTCCGAGATACGCCAACGTATACGTCCCCGAAGCCGCGCCGAATCCCGACACCGCGATGAAGTACGTCCCTACCGCCAGGGTCGTGCTGATCTCCGATCGCGTCCCGCACGAATCGTCGTTGAATGCGATTTGCGTACCCGTACCGTCGAACAGGCACAGGTAGCTGTCGTAATCGGCCGCCCCTCCCTGGGCCACGCACAAGGAGAACACGTACGGGCCGGGCCACGTCGCGTTCACGACGTAGTAGTCCCCGTCGGTGCCGCCCACGCTCCCCGAAGCCGTCTGGGTCGTCGTCCCGGGCGTGATCGCCGCCGTCCAAACCGGCGTCCGGCTGCTGCACGTGCCGGCCAGCGATGGATAGGTGGTACCGCTCGGGCTGTTCGACACCCCACTCCAGTTCGGCGTCTCATCCGCCGTCTTGATGGCGAAGTAGTAGGTGGTCGCCGGCGAGAGCCCCGTGACCGTCATCGTCTCGACCGTCCCCGCGATCGACGGCACCGGCTCGCCCGTCACTGCCGTCGCGGCCGTAAACTCCGCGTCCGTCGTGATCGCGCTGCTGGAGTAACGAATATCGTAGGCCGTCGCCGTGCCCGCCCCCGCGTCGTCACCGGGCGCAGTCCATTGGAGATTCACGGTGGTGTTCGTCGGACCGCTCGCGGCCAGGTCCGCCACGGCCGCGGGGGCGGTCACATCCCCGGAAACCGCCGTCGTTCCGGATGGGTTGTTCGACAGCGCTCCCCAATTCGGCATCTCATCCGCCGCCTTGATCGCGAAGTAATACGTCGTCGACGAGAAGAGCCCCGTCACCGTCATCGTCTCCACCGTGCCGGCCACCGACGGCACCGGCTCGCCCGTCACCGCCGTCGCGGCCGTAAACTCCGCGTCCGTCGTGATGGGAGTCGTCGAATACCGGACATCGTAAGCAGCGGCGGTACCGACCGCGCCGTTGTCGCCGGTCGCGGTCCATTGGAGGTCGGCCGAGGAAGTCGTCGTTCCGGTGACCGCCAGGTCCGAGATCTGGCCGGGCGCCGTCACGTCGGCCGGACCCACATACGCCAGCGTATAGGTTCCGGAAGCGGTGCTGAATCCGGACACCGTGACGAAGTTCGTCCCCACGGCCAATACCGCGACGACCTGGGATTGCGTGCCGCATGAATCGTCAGCCGAGGCAACCAGCGTGCCGCTGCTGTCGAACACGCAGACGATGGAATCGTAGCTGCCCGCGCCTCCCGCGGCGGCGCAGAGCGAGAACGTGTGGGAGCCGGCTTCCGGCACGTCCACGATGTAGTAGTTCTCCGTCGTGCCCGTCACGCTCCCCGACACCGTTTGAGTAAGTCCGCTCGGGACGATCGTGCCGGATGAGACGAGGGTCCGCGCCACGTTGCAGGTGCTCGTCAAAGTCGCATACGTCGTGCCGCTGGGGTCATTCGACACCCCGCTCCAGTTCGGCACCTCATCCGCCGTCTTCATCGCGAAGTAATACGTCGTCGACGGCGACAATCCGGTCACGTTCATCGACTGAACGGTTCCCGCGGCCGCCGGCGCCGGCTCGCCCGTCGCCGCCGTCGCGGCCGTGAACTCCGCGTCCGTCGTGATCGGCGTCGTCGCATAACGAACGTCGTAGCTCGCCGCCGTCCCCGTCACCCCGTCGTCTCCGGGCGATGTCCATTGAACGGTGGCCCAGGTATCCATGATGCCGGTAAGGGTCACATTCGAAATCGCGGATGGAGGCGTCACGTCTCCGGAAGCCAGCGTGGTCCCGGAAGGATTGTTGGACAGCGTGCTCGCGTTGGGCAGCTCATCGGACGTCTTCATCGCGAAGTAGTACGTCGTCGACGAAAACAGCCCGCTGATCGTCATTGTCTCGACCGTTCCGGCCACCGACGGTACCGGCTCGCCCGTCGCCGCCGTCGCCGCCGCGAACTCCGCGTCCGTCGTGATCGGCGTCGTCGCATAACGAACGTCGTAGCTCGCCGCCGTTCCCGTCGAGCCGTCGTCCCCGGGCGCCGTCCACTGCAGGTCCGCCGTGGTCGTCGTCGTCCCCGTTACCGTGAGATCGAGCACCGCGGCAGGCGGCGTTACGTCCGTCGGTCCAAGGTAGGCCAAGGTGTACGTCCCTGAGGCCGCTCCCCATCCGGAAACCCCGACGTAGTACGTGCCTACCGCAAGAGTCGCGCTGACCTCCGACTGCGGGGCACACGCATCGTCGTTGGACGTGATCAGCGTGCCGCCGCCGTCGAACAGGCACAAGACCGTATCATAGCTGGCCGTGCCTCCCTGCGCCGCGCACAGCGAGAACACATAGGGGCCCGCCCAGGTCGCGTCCACGATGTAGTAGTCCCCGTCGGTGCTGAGCACGCTACCTGAAACCGTCTGCGTGGTCGTTCCCGGGACAATGAATCCGGTCGAGTTCAGCGTTCGACTTTGGCATTGGCTCAAGAGCGAGGCGTACGTCGTACCGCTGGGGCTATTGGATACGCCGCTCCAGTTCGGCACCTCGTCCCCCGTCTTGATCGCGAAATAGTACGTCGTCGACGGCGCCAGTCCGGTCACCGTCATCGTCTCCACCGTCCCGGCCACCGACGGTGCCGGCTCGCCCGTCACCGCCGTCGCCGCCGTGAACTCGGCGTCCGTCGTGATCGGCGTTGCGGCATAGCGGATGTCATACGTCCCCGCCGTTCCCGTCACGTCGTCGTCTCCGGGCGCCGTCCACTGAAGGCTCGCCGTGGTGTCCAACGTGCCGGTCACGGCCAAGTCCGCGACAGCCGCCGGAGGCGTCGAATCCGCGGAAGCCTGTGTCGTTCCGGAGGGACTATTGGACACCGCGCTCCAGTTGGGCAGTTCATCCGACGTCTTGATCGCGAAATAATAGGTCGTCGACGAGAAGAGCCCCGTCACCGTCATCGTCTCGATCGATCCGGCCACCGCAGGCACGGGTTCGCCCGTCACCGCCGTCGCCGCCGCGAACTCCGCGTCCGTCGTGATCGGCGTCGCCGAGTAGCGGACATCGTAGGCCACCGCCGTTCCCGTCGATCCGTCGTCCCCGGGGGACGTCCACTGCAAGTCCGCCGTGGTCGTCGTCGTCCCCGTCACCGCAAGATCGCTCACGGCGGCAGGCGGCGTCACGTCCGTCGGTCCGAGGTAGGCCAACGTATAGCTCCCCGAAGACACGCCGTATCCGGAGACGGCGATGAAATACGTGCCTACCGCCAAGGTCGCGCTGATCTCCGACTGTCCGCCACACGTGTCGTCGTTGAATGCGATCTGCGTGCTGCCGCTGTCGAACAGGCAGAGATAGCTGTCGTAGCTGGCCGTGCCTCCCTGCGCCGCGCACAGCGAAAACACATACGGACCCGGCCACGTCGCGTTCACGATGAAGTAGTCCCCATCGGCGCTACCCACGCTTCCCGAGACCGTCTGAGTCGTCGTCCCGGGGGTAATCGCCGAGGAGTAGGACAGAGTCCGGCCGTTGCACGTGCCCGACAGAGCCGGCAGCGTGGTGGCGCTCGGGGCGTTCGACACGCCGGTCCAGTTGGGCAGCTCGTCCGCAACCTTCATCGCGAAATAGTAGGTAGTCCCGGGCGCAAGCCCCGTGACCGTCATCGTCTCCACCGTCCCCGCGATCGACGGCGACGGCTCGCCCGTCAGGGGTGCCGCCGCCGTGAAGTCCGCATCCGTCGCGATCGGCATCAGCGAGGCACGGATATCGTAGGCGACCGCCGTACCGGTCGATCCATCGTCTCCCGTAGCCGTCCACTGCAGATCGACCGTCGTCTGCGTCGGGTTGCTCGCCGCCAGATCCGTCACGTCCGCCGGGGGCGTCGCGTCCGCGGAGGCCGCCGTCGCGGCCGACGGATTGTTCGACAGCACGCCCCAATTGGGGACCTCATCTCTCGCCTTGATGGCGAAATAGTACGTCGTCGACGAGAAGAGCCCCGTGACCGTCATCGTCTCGAGCGTCCCCGGGATCGACGGTACCGGCTCACCCGTAACCTCGGTCGCGGCCGAGAACTCCGCATCCGTCGTGATCGGCGCCGTGGAATATCGAACGTCATAAGCGACCGCCAGCCCCGTCGCCCCGTCGTCCCCGGGCGCGCTCCACTGCAGATCGACGGTGGAACTCGTCGTGGCCGGCGCGGCCAAATCCGCAATCTGACCGGGCGCGGTCACGTCCGGCGGCCCCAGGTAGGCCAGCGTGTACGTCCCCGAAGAGCTGCTCCATCCGCTGACGGTAACGTAATAGGTGCCTACGGCCAACACCGAGACGATCTGGGATTGCGTGCCGCACGAATCGTCGTTCGACGTGATCAACGTCCCGCCGCTGTCGAACAGGCACAAGATCGTGTCGTAGCTGGCGGTCCCTCCCGCCCCGGCGCAGAGCGAGAACGTATGCGAACCCGCCTCCAACGCTTCCACTATGTAGTAATTCTCCGTAACACCCGTCACGCTTCCGGACACCGTCTGGGTGGCGCCGTTGGGCATGAGCATGCCGGATGAAACTAGGGTCCGGGACGCATTGCACGTGGTCGTCAAGCTCGCATAGGTCGTGCCGCTGGGGTTGGGATTCGACAATGCGCTCGTGTTGGGGACCTCGTCCTCCGTCTTCATCGCGAAGTAGTAAGTGGTCGACGGGGACAGTCCCGTCACCGTCATCATCTGCACCGTCCCCGCCACCGCAGGCGCCGGCTCGCCCGTCACCGCCGTGGCCGCCGTGAACTCCGCGTCGTTGGTGATCGCACTGGTGGAGTACCGGATGTCGTACGTTGTGGCCGTCCCCGTCGCATCGTCATCTCCAGGCGCCGTCCACACCAGGTCGGCCGTCACATCCGTCACTTGCGGCAGCGTCAGATCCGTCACCGCCGCAGGCGCCGTGGTATCTTGCGCGCTCGCGGGAAGATTCCACGCGGCGCAAACCAGAAGAACCGCCACCGCAGCCAGACCGTCTCGGTTGAACCGGACCATGTCCCTACCTCCCATTAGTGCATCCCCGTGAACCGGCTTGATTCTCAGCCCACGACCCGGGCGCTCCGGGAATATGCCTCTGCCCTACCCATTTCGGACAGCACCACCGGCCTTCTCCCCCGCGAGCATCTCCGACCTACGAACGTCGGCTCCCAGGCGATCGAATTTCTACATGTAGTTCAAAATGGACATGCATGTCAAGGGAAAGAGTGCATCACCGTCTTGTTTACTTGGTTAATCATCGGTGGTAGAGTCCAGCCTCGGAAGGCCCGTCGAATGTGCACCCTCAAGCTCGTGCGGCATGGACCGACATGGCCGCGCGCGCATTGGCGCGAGCGTGCCGCCCCATGATGACGCGCGGGAACACCACGGGGCCCAGCCGACTCGGGGTCAAGCTGACCCTGTCCCTGGCGTGCGCGCTGTCCGCGATCCTCGCCGCCTTCTCCTACGGCGTCATCACCTTGTGGGAGCGCTCCCACATCGACGCCGCCGTCTCTGAAACGGAGCGCTTCAGCGACACGATCAAGCGCAGCGCGCAGTATTCCATGCTCCACGCGCAGACGACGGCCGTGCACGAGATCATCAACGCCGTGGGCAAGCAGAAGGACGTGGAATGGGTGCGCCTCTTCAATAAGGAAGGCCGCATCACGTACTCGACGATCGGCGCGGAGATCGACACGGTCCTCGACAAGCGGACGGAGGCCTGCTACCGCTGCCACACCGCCCAGGAACCGCTGCAGAAGCTGGCTAGCTCCGATCGCTCGCGCATCCTCGAGAGCCGCGACGGCCACAGGGTGCTGGCCACGATCGACCCCATCTACAACGCCCCCGCGTGCTCCTCGGCCTCCTGCCACATCCATCCGGAGACCCAGCAGGTCCTCGGGGTGCTCGACGTGGCCGTCTCGCTCGCCACAACCGACGCGATCATCCGCCGGCGCACCTACACGATCGCGGGATTCGGCTTCGGAGGCATCGTGGTCGTCTGCTTCCTCGTCGCCCTCTTCCTCCACAACGCCGTCACCACCCCGGTTCGGCGGCTTCTTATGGCGACCCGGAAGATCTCCGGAGGCGACTTCGACACCGTCATCCCCACCCGCGGCAACGACGAGATCGCGCACCTGGCGGCCTCGTTCAACGGCATGACGCAATCCTTGCGCCTGGCGGACACGAGGCTGCACGACCTGAACGCCTCGCTGGAGCGCCGCGTCGATGAGAAGACGCGCGAGCTGAAGACTGCGCAGATGCAGATCGTCCGCGCCGAGAAGCTCGCCTCCGTCGGCCGGATGGCCGCGGGGGTGGCGCACGAACTCAACAACCCCCTCACGGGCGTGCTGACCTTCGCCCACCTCCTCGCCCGGAAGATGCCCAAGGAGTCGCAGGACTTCGCGGACCTCCAGGTGATCATCAACGAGACGAACCGCTGCTCCAAGATCATCAAGGACCTGCTGCAGTTCTCGCGCGAAGCCCAGAGCGACCGCAAGCCCGAACGCATCAACAACGTGATCCGGCAGACGCTGCCGCTCCTGGAGCATCAGGCGGAATTCCAGAACATCCAGATCCGCCTGGAGCTCGACGAGGCGCTCCCGCCCATCGTCATCGACGCCGCGCAAATCAAGCAGGTGCTGATGAACATCATCCAAAACGCCGCGCAAGCCATGCCCAACGGAGGCGCGCTCACGATCGCGACGTCCGCGCGCGCCGGATCCGTCGCCGTGCGGATTTCGGACACGGGATGCGGCATCCCGCCCGAGAACTTGGAGAAGATCTTCGACCCGTTCTTCACGACCAAGGATCCCGGCAAGGGCACCGGTTTGGGACTGGCGGTCAGCCTGAGGCTCGCCGAGAATCACGGCGGCACGATCGACGTCGCCAGCGAAGTGGGAAAGGGATCGACATTCACCATCGTCCTGCCCCTCGACGGTCAGGACCCCCGAAAGGAGTGAGCGGCATGGACCCGCAGGTCCGCATCCTGGTGATCGACGACGAGGAGGTCGTCCGCGCGAGTTGTACCCGCGTGTTGGGCGACGACGGACACCTCGTCGAGACCGTCGTCGGCGGCGTCGAGGGGCTCGCTCTCATCGAGAAGAAACCCTTCGACATCCTCATCGTCGACCTGAAGATGCCCGGCATGGGCGGCATGGAAGTGCTGCAGCGAGCGAAGGAGACGCACCCGGAGCTCGACGTGCTCATCATCACCGGATACTCGACGGTCGAGACCGCCGTGCAGGCGATGAAGCTGGGCGCCTTCGACTATATATGCAAGCCTTTCTCTCCCGACGAGCTGTCGCTGGTCGTGCGCCGCGTGGTCGAGAAGCGGCGCTTGACGACGGAGAACCGGGCGCTGCAGCAGGAGCTGTGGACGCGCTACAAGCTCGACAACATCGTCGGCACCAGCCGCCCGATGGAGGAGGTCTTCCGGCGGATCGCCAAGGTGGCGGCGACGAACACGACGGTGCTCGTGCACGGCGAGAGCGGCGTCGGCAAGGAGCTCGTGGCGAAGGCGGTCCACTACAACAGCCTGCGCAAGGACAAGCCGTTCGTTCCGGTCGATTGCGCCGGCATCCCGGAGACGCTTCTGGAGAGCGAGCTCTTCGGACACGAGAAGGGCGCCTTCACGGGGGCCGTGGCGGCCAAACGCGGGCTGCTGGAGACGGCGTGCGGCGGGACGCTCTTCCTCGACGAAATCTCCAACGTTCCCCCGGGGATCCAGGCGAATCTGCACCGGGACCTTCAGGAACGCGAGTACCGTCCGATCGGCGATGTGCGCATGGTCAAGACGGACTTCCGGCTCGTCGCGGCGACCAATCGCGATCTGGAGGCGATGGTCAAGGACGGACGCTTTCGCGAGGACCTCTACTATCGGCTCAACGTGTTCGCCGTCCGCGTCCCGCCCTTGCGCGAACGCAAGGAAGACATTCCCGCGCTCAGCTTCCACTTCCTCAAGGCCCAGAAAGTCAAACGCGTCTCCGCCGAGGCGATGAGCATCCTGATGGCCTACGAGTGGCCAGGCAACGTGCGCCAGCTCGGCAACGTCATCGAGGGCGCGGCCGTGCTCTGCGACGGCGCGACGATCAAGCCCGAACACCTGCCGTTGGAGCTGCGCAAGCGCTCGCCCGATCTCGAGGAGACCGTGCCGACGACGCAGGCGCAACTCAAGGAGCTCAAGAAGAGCATCCGCTCGCATTCGATCGAGACGATCGAGAAGGCATTCGTGATCGAGGCCCTGGAACGTAACGATTGGAACGTGACGCGCGCCGCGGCGCAAGTCGGCATGCAACGCACCAACTTCCAGACCCTCATGAAAAAGCACTCGATCCGCCTGCGGCGCCCGCAAGAAAACCAGGATGGTGTATAGCAAGACTGTACATCGACCCGGCGCATGCCGAACCTCTCTTTGCCGCCCATGAGGTTACATCGCCCACCCTCCTGGCACGCGCCATGCTCCACTACGGCCGATGGAAGCCAACATCCTGGTGGTGGACGACGAAGAGGTCCTCGGATCCACGTGCCGGCAGGTGCTCGCGAACGCCGGCTACAGGACCACCCTCTCGCGCACTCCCGCGGAGGCGCTGCGCGAAGCGGCCCGCACGCCGTTCGACGTCGTCTGCATCGATGTGGAGGCGCTGCCCGCCCTTCGCGAAATCCGGGACAAGCAACCGTGGCTCGAAGTCATCGCCGTCACGCGCCATCCGTCGATCGATGAAGTGAAGATCGCCGTCAGACTGGGGGCCTCCGAGCTCCTGGCCAAGCCCGTCAGTCCCGCCGCCCTGCTGCGGCTCGTCGCGCAGGCCATCGAACGTAAGGCCTGGTCCATGCGCCCCTGCGCCTTGGAGGAGCCGCCGGCCGGACGGACGCCCGAACCCGACGACTGCCGGCTGACCTACGAAGGCGCCGGGCTCGTCACGATCGGGCTCAACCCGCGCTTCGCCGACTCGTCGTACGTCGAGCTTCCCCTCGAAGGGGCGCTCATCGCGCGCGGCGAACCGCTGGTGCGGGTCCTCTTCGCCGACGGCTCCATCCGCGCCGTCGCCAGCCCCGTTTCCGGCCGCGTCGCGCGGGCGCACGACGCGGTGATGCGCGACAGCCGCGCGCTGCGCCGATCCGATACCTGGGCCCTACAGCTCGAATTGGATAAGGAGTGAGCCATGGAACCGAAAGCGAAAGTGCTCGTCGTCGACGACGAGAATGTCGTGTGCGCGAGCCTCAACCGCGTGCTGTCGGAGGACGGCTACTCGGTCGACACCGCGCATAACGGCTACTCGGCCTTGCAGCGCATCGAAGAAGAGCCGTTCGACATCGCCTTCGTCGACCTGAGAATGCCCGGCATGGACGGCCTGGAGGTGCTGCGCCGCATCCGCAAGAGGCACCCCCAAACCCAGGTCGTGATCGTGACCGGCTACGGCACGCCGGAGGCGGAGAACGAGGCGACCGCGCTGGGCGTCTGTGACTTCCTCGCCAAACCGTTGAGCCCGGAGGTGATCACGCGCGTGGCCGAACGCGCGTGGGAGAAGCGCCGTGCCGTCGAAGTGACCGAGACCGCCGGCACCCCGGTGCGCGTGACGATCCATCCGTCGCTGCGCCCCCAGGCGGAGCCGCCGCGGCCTTCGATGGCGAAGACGCTCGGCCTCGTGGTGGGCGGGCCGCTGCTGGGCCTCGCTTTCGTCATCTTCCTGCCGGTGATCGGCCTGGGCATGCTCGCGTGGATCCTCGGCCGCAAGGTGACCGGTTTCCTCCTCGGCACGAAGGTGGACTGACCATGAAGACGCTCGCCTGCACATCCGTCGTTCTGACGCTCTGCTTGGGCGCCGCGCCGCTGGCCGCCCAAACGGTCGGGAGCAAGAAGTGCATGAAGTGTCACAAGGAGCAGGGAGAGTTCGCGACGTTCGAAGACGGCGCGACGATCCCCCTCGCCGTCGATTACGAACGCTACCTCGCCTCCGGGCATGGCCGGCAGAACCTCCAGTGCGCGGATTGCCACACCGACATCGATCTGGAGGCGCATCCGGATCGAGCGCTCAAGGATCGCCGAGCCTACACGCTGGACATGTCGAAGCTCTGTGTGCGCTGCCACGAAAAAGCGTCGGCTTCCTTCGCGAACGACGTTCACCGCGACAAAGGCGCCTGCGTGGATTGTCACGATCCGCACGCCAGCGCGCCGGCGATCCCGCAAACGTGCGCCTCCTGTCATCGCGAGACGGCTGATTGGTACGCCCGAAGCGCCCACACGGGCGCGCAGGACGTGCCCGTCTGCACGGATTGCCATCGCGCGCACCCCATGAGCGCGGCCCGCACGCTGGACTTCCACATCGAATCGGTCGCGCTGTGCGAACGCTGCCACGGCGACGCCGAGAAGATGTCGAAGCACGGCCTGTCGACCGCGGTGATGACGACGTACCTGCAGGATTTCCACGGCGTAAGCGTCACGTACGACCGCAAGCGGCGCCCGGCGGAGCCCGTCCAACTCAAGGCCACCTGCATCGATTGTCACGGCGCCCACGACATCGCGCGCAAGGAGTCGCCCCGATCGCTGGCGATCAAGGCCAACCGCGCCAAGGTCTGCGGCAAGTGCCACGAGAACGCCACCGAGAGCTTCTCGCAGGCGTGGCTGTCCCATTACATCCCCGGCCCGACCCGGGCGCCGCTGGTGTACTTCGTGAGGCTCTCGTACTGGATCTTCATCCCGCTCGTCATCGCCGGGCTCCTGGCGCACATCCTCATGGACTTCTTCCACCTGTTCCGGACGCGCCGGCACCAGCCCGCGACCGACGCGCCGGGCCCGATGCACGTGCGGTTCACCCTGATGCGACGACTCGAGCACGTCTTCGTGATGGCGACCTTCACCCTCCTCATGCTCACCGGACTGCCGCAGAAGTTCCACGACACGCGCGGGGCCGAATGGATGATCCTCGCGTTCGGCGGCATCGACGCCGTCCGCGTCGTCCACCGCGTCACGGGCATCGTCTTCGCGTTGCAGGCGGCGTGGCACATCGCGTTCAACGTCGCGGGGATGCTGCGCGGGCGGGTCCGGCCCGACATGATCCCCGCGCGCCGGGACTTCACCGACGCGCTGGCGAGCGTGCGGTACAACCTGGGGTTGTCGGCAAGGAACGCGCGATGCGACCGGTACGACTTCCGCCAGAAGTTCGAATACTGGGGCATGGTGATCGGGGGCCTCGTGATGGTCGTCACCGGCTTCACGCTCTACTTCCCGACGGTCTTCGCGCGGTACCTGCCGGGGGATTTCATCCCCGCGGCGAAGGCGGCGCACAGCTTCGAAGCGATGATGGCGCTGCTGGTCATCCTGGTGTGGCACTTCTACTGCGCGCACGTGAAACCCGAGCTGTTCCCCGTGGACACGAGCATCTTCACGGGCCGGATCTCGCGCGCGCGGATGATCGAGGAGCATCCGCTGGAGATCGAGCGGCTGAACGGGGGACCGGCGGAACGCTGACGAACGATTACACTTTCCCGTCTCACTCGTTATAATTCATCGCTCAAGGCATCCATGGACGAGCTCACGAGGATCGGGGAACAGATCGGCGTCATCGAAGATCCGGCGGCGCTGCTCGAAGGGCTTTTCGCCTTCGCCCCGGTGGGCTTCCAGGTCTACAAGGCCGACGGACACTGCCTTCTCGTGAACAAGGCGTTCATCGATCTCTTCGGCAGCGCGCCGCCTCCCGAATA
Source organism: Planctomycetota bacterium (assembly GCA_016190155.1). Lineage (GTDB taxonomy): Bacteria > Planctomycetota > MHYJ01 > MHYJ01 > JACPRB01 > JACPRB01. The sequence continues at coordinate 12,359 of JACPRB010000114.1, read as the reverse complement.
CAATGTCCTCTGCGACGAGATCGCCGCCCGCAACGGGATCCTCGAACTCATCCACCGGGCCTTCAAGGGCGAGACCATCCGTCTGCCTCCCACCTGGTACGATCCGCGCGATCTCAACCAAGTCATCGTGAAGGAAGGTCGGCGCGTGGCCATCGAGGCCACCATCTTCCCGCTTCTCGACCGCAACCGCACGGTGCGGCACATCGCGCTGGTCTTCAAGGACATGACGGCCGAGCTGCTGGCGCAGCTGGAACACGAACGCGTCGTGGCGCGACTGCAGTCCCAGATGGACCACATGCCGATCGGGTGCATCCTGAACGACAAGAACTTCCTCTGCTCCTATTGGAATCCCGCCGCGCAGGGCATTTTCGGATACGCCGCCGAGGAGGTCCAAGGCAAGGCGCTGATCGACCTCCTCTCGCCGCCCGACCAACGGGCGGTCCGGTGGGAGGACGCCCGGCGGCTCGCCGCCGGCGAGAAGCTGCCGGGCAAGACCTTGAAGTGCCTGACGAAGAAGGGCCAGACCATCATCTGCGAATGGCAGTGTACGCCACTGTTCAGTCCCGACAGGGGCTTCGACGGCACGCTGTGCATGGTGATGGACATCACGGAGCGCAAGAGCCTCGAGGACCAGCTCCGCCAGTCCCAGAAGATGGAGGCCATCGGCCGCTTGGCCGGAGGGGTCGCGCACGACTTCAACAACATCCTCACGGTCATCACGGGTTACTGTCACACGCTCCTTCGAATGGAGCCCCCCAGCTCCTGGCGCAGCCCGCTCGAGGAGATCTTGAAGGCGGGCGAGCGCGCCGCCTCCCTCACCCGCCAACTCCTCGCCTTCAGCCGCCGTCAGGTGATGGAGCCGAAGGTCGTCGATCTCAACGCCATCGTCCACGACATGGACACCCTGCTGCGGCGATTGATCGGGGAGGACATCGAGCTGCTGGCGGTCTTGCATCCGGAGTTGGGGCGCGTTCGCGCCGATCCCAATCAGATCGAGCAAGTCATCGTGAATCTCGCCGTGAACGCACGCGACGCGATGCCCGAGGGAGGACGCCTCACCCTCGAAACGGCGAACAGGCACCTCGATCAGGAGTACGTCAAGACCCATCCGGAAGTCGCCGAAGGCGAGTACGTCATGCTGGCGATCAGCGACACGGGCGTCGGCATGACTCCGGAGACGCTCGCGCGAATGTTCGAGCCCTTCTTCACGACCAAGCCCAAGGGCCAAGGCGGCGGGCTCGGGCTGTCCACCGTATACGGCATCGTCAGACAAAGCGGCGGGCACGTCAGCGTATACAGCGAGCTGGGGCGCGGCGCCACCTTCAAGATCTACCTGCCTCTGGTGCGCGCCGTGCCGGACACTCCCCTACCGAAGGCGCCGCCCCAAGAAACGACCGGAACGGAGACCATCCTGCTGGTCGAAGACGACCCGTCCGTGCGCTCCTACTCGCGGCGGGTCCTCGAGCAAAACGGCTATCGCATCCTCGAGACGAGCAACGGCCGGGAGGCGATCGAGGTGTGCCGGCGACTGAACGAGCCGATCCACCTCATGCTGACGGACGTGGTCATGCCCTACATGAACGGGCCCGAGCTGGCCAAGAAGCTCGCGGCGACCTATCCGAAGATGAAGATCCTGTACGTCTCCGGATACACCGAGAACGCCATCGTCCATCACGGCCAGCTCGACGCCGGCACCCACTTCCTGTCGAAGCCCTTCACGCCGGACCAGCTCAAACGCAAGGTGCGCGAGGTGCTGGATCAGACGGGCTAACGATCGCTCACGGACAGCAAGAACACGGCACAGGCGTGCGGCTTCAACGTCCACACGATCCGATCCACCTCGCCCAGATTCTGCCCGGACCACTCTTCGCTGACGCGAAAGCGGCCGCCCAAGGGCACGCTGTATGCCCTGTCGCTGAGGCCGACATTCATGATCAGGACCACTTCCCCGTCTCCGCGCCTGGCCCTCCACACGCTCGGATCCAAAGCGTCCTCCGCGAACAGTCCCACGGGCCGGGCATCTTCGGCGCGCAACGCGAGCGCCTTCCGAACAACCTCGAGGCGCTCCGGAGGCAATCGCGGCACATCCCCGCCCATCATGAACGCCTCCCCGCGAACCGCCACATAGCTCGCCCAGGTCCGCGCCTCGTCCAAACTCAAGGGCTCGTGCACGAACAGCGGACCCGAATGGTTCCACCATGCGCGTCCGTTGAGCCACCAGCGAGCGGCCGTCGCATCCACGGCCGCCAGAAAGCTCGCCCAATCGGGGCCAAGCGCCTCCCTCATCTTCATCCCATCCAGGAAGTCCGCCGCGGGAAGATACGTGCCCCTGTCCGCTCTGGAACCGATGAGCAGCGTCTTCTCGCCGACTCCCGCGCGTAAGGCGGCCAGCCCGTTCCGATACGCTTGCATCGACGTCATGTTCACGCCCAAGCGGCGCGCCCCGAGGATTTGCCACAGGTGATCCAGCTTCACGTATTCGTAGCCCCACTCCTGGCTGATCCTGCGCCCCAACTCCTTCAGCCATGCACACGCGTCCGGAATCGACGGATCCAAGCAATAGGTCTCTCCCCATCGCTCGCCCGGATAGTCCATGTTCATAGGCTGCGGCGCACCGTCGTCGCCCTTGAAGACCCATCCGCGCCGGAACGGCTCGCTGACCCTGGGCACGGTCCATGGAGCGATGCAAAGACCCGGCTTCAGCCCCATACAGCGAATCTGCTCGGTCAACCATCGATGCCCATGCGGGAATCGCTCGTTCGTCTCCCACGGGTCGTCGCTCAATGACGGGTATCCCAAGTCGATCTCGACGTATTCCAGTCCAAGATTCCTCGCCGCATCCGCGTTCGCAAGAATCACCTCCTCGGTCACATCCTACCCGCCCGCATGCCAGCTATCCCAACCGCGCGGAGGACCTGCCGATTGCACCATCCACCTCTCCGCGTACCGCGCCAGCAACTCCTCCGGCTTTCCGCGAGCGATCCATAGACGATCGAGCACCAGGGTCCGACCGGATTCGAGAAGGTAACGACCAAGGGAAGACGAAAGCTCCACTTGCCCGGAACGCGCCCGGACACGGTTATATCCCGTCTCGCTCGTCGCAAACCCCACGAGGACATCCCCGATGACCGCCATTCCATTGCTCTGGATCGGGAGACGGGCCGTCAGATTCTCCCCCGCGTGCCCGATCACGATCAACTGCGCGTTCGAAGGAAAATCAGCCCGCGCCAACCATCGCACTTCGGAAATCGGCCCCTCCCCCTCAAGCACGAATCGTTCGTCCACGACCCGGGCCGTAATCGCTTCGTGCCGCCAAACACCGTTGACCAGTTCGGGATAGACCACGCGATCGTTGATCGTGAAGGAAAGTTTCCAGCCGACCCCATGCCCTTCAACGAGCGGCGGAAGTGCCGACACGTCGTCGCCGAGGCGACCGTTCTTCTTGAGCGAGCTCAAACCCAGAATCCCCACCAGCAACCCGACAATCAGCGCGGCCGAGCTGGGCAACAGAATGGCCCGATACCTCACCGCCTTTCGAACAAGACGCTCGATTCGCGAAACAGGGCGGGCTTCAATGGGCTCGTCCTCGCTCCATCGATGCAGATCGTCCGCCAACGCGCCCGCCGTGGCATAACGACGCTCGGGATCCTTCTCCAACGCCCTCAGAGCGACGGTCTCCAAGTCCCGCGGAACCGTCTTGTCGATCCGGCGCGGCGGCGTCGCCTCGTGGGTGAGGATCTTGGTGTAGATCTCGATGGCCGACGCCTCCTGAAACGGCGGGCGCCCCGTCAGGACTTCGTACAGCACCGCTCCCAATGCGTATACGTCGCTCCGCGCGTCCATCTGCCGCACGTCCCCGCGCACCTGCTCCGGCGGCATGTAGAGCGGCGTGCCAAGGATCGTCCCCGGGCGCGTCATGCCGTGATCCGTATCCATGGCGTGCGAGAGACCGAAATCGAGCAGATGCGGACGCCCGTGACGATCCACGAGAATGTTCGCAGGCTTCAAGTCGCGATGGATGATCCCTTTGTCGTGCGCGGCCTGCACGGCGCGCGCCGCCTCTTCGATGACCCGAACCGCCTCCCGAAGCGATGGGCGCTCCCGGGCGCGCCAGACGGAGAGCGGCACCCCGTCTACCAGCTCCATGGCGATATAGGAGGTGCGCCCTGCTTCCCCAGCTTCGTAAACCGTCACGATGTTGGAATGCTGCAGGCGCGCGGCGTTTTGAGCCTCCCGCCGGAAGCGTTCGATCAACCGATGATCGGCCCCTTCGCCGGCGTGCAGCAGTTTCAGCGCGACCTTGCGGTTGAGCTGCGGATCGATCGCTTCATAGACCGACCCCATCCCGCCGCTGCCGATCTTTCGAACGATCTCGTACTTGCCCAAAGACTTGGGCTCGTCCACGGCCAGCGCCTTCACGGCTTCCACGCAGGGGCCGCATAGCGAGGCAACGACCTCCGCCCGGCATCGCCAACACGCTGTCCAATCGGGCTTCAACGTCTCGAGCAACGCGAGAAGCTGATCAGGAGAGAGCCATCCCGCCCGCACCAGGAGATCCCCTAGCCATGCCTTCGGACGTCCGCCCCGCACGTCTTGAAGCTCCAACGCTCCCAGATAACCTCGCATCACGGCCACCCGTCCGAGACGGTCGTCCGCTTCGTCCCGGGAGGACGATTCCGAAGCGGCCGCTATTTTCGCGAGGTTCGCCAAGGCCGCCCACGTGAGCGACCCCGTCATGGCGGACTCTCGCCGAACAGATCCTTCATCTCGTCCGCCAAGTCCTGCTCGGTACGAACCGTCTCCGCCACCACGTCGGTCAGAACCGCGCGGAAACGTCTCTTGGCGTCCATCAAGTAGTTGGATACGTCCACGCTCGTGATGCGGTATCGCTCCGCCACTTCCTTATAGTTGATTTCGCCCGGGTCGGACATGTAGTAGCTGCGAAACACCTCGAAATGGACGACCTTCCCCTCCCGCCGATACCCCTGCTCCAACAGAGCGAGCGCTCGGGCGAGCATTTCGGATTTCCACGACTCGACCAAGACCGCGTCCGGCGCACGGCCGGCCGGGTCAGGCACTTCGAACGAATCTCCGAGACGCAAGACCGGCTGCTCACCCCCGCGCTTCAGGGTCGCCTGCCTGCGTTCATCGTTGGACAAATAATGATCGAGCGCGCTCTTCAGCAGTCCGCGCAAGCGCCCACGCCGAGGGTCAGCCCGACTGAGCAGGTCGCTCTCGATCATCCACAAGAAGAAGCCCTGGGTCAGGTCCTTGGCGTCCTCGTTCGATTTGGCCCACCGGACGCGGATATAGGTATAGATAGGCTTCCAGTACGAGCCGGCCAGCGTCTCCGCCACGCGACGCCGCTTGGCAACGTCCGTGGTGCGCGCATCGAGCAAGAGCGACCAGTGCGTGCTGGGAAACTGCCGCGCGACCCCTCCGGCCGTCGTGTCTTCGGTCATCGTTATGAACTCTACCTCAAACCGTGTAGAGAGAGACGAACCGCTTGTTGTGACGGGAGGACTTCATGAGTTGGCTCACTCTTTCTCTCCTGGCGGTGCTCTCCTTCGCCGTGCCGCAAGACCCTCCTCTGGCGGAATTGGTCCTCTACGACGATGCCTTCCAGAACGGCTTTGGCGCCAACTCGTGGAACACCCCGCCACCCAACCCTCTGTACGCCGCCAGCGTCTACGCCGGAACGCATTCTCTTCAGAAGAATCTGTTCATCAACGGCGGCAGCGGCGAGTTCATGGCCATCCACCGATCCGCCGGTTTCAACACGATCGACTATAACCATATCGACTTCTACGCCACAAGCCTTTCGCCAGAAGGCGCGTTCATCCGCGTGAGATTCGCGACCGCGCCCTGGGACGGAACCGCCGAGGAGGTCGCACTGACCATCCTGTCGGGCGCGTGGACCCACTTCGTCATCCCGTTCCAGAACTTCGGCGGCGCCGTGCTGAACACTCAGTTCGAAGGGATCGCCTTCTCCGGAGGCGGCCCGGGATCCTCCCCCAACGACGACGACAACAGCGTCGCCTTCGACAACATCCGCCTGATCCAGCTCCCGGACACGGCCCCTCCCCAGGTGCTTTCAGCGACCGCCGTCGGGCTGAATGTCGTTCGCGTGACGTTCAGCGAGCCCGTTGACCCGGCCAGCGCCACGATCGCCGCCCATTACGCCGTCTCGGGCCAACTCCCGACGTCGGTCGCGCTCGCTCCGGGCGGTTCGAGGGTGGATCTGACCCTGGGGTTCAGCTTCGCCGACGGCGCCCCATACACACTCGACGTGAGCAGCGTCGCCGACCTCTCCGGCAATGCCGTTCCCCCCGGCACCCAGATCGCCTTCATGGCGGATCTCCTGCAGGTCGATATCGCCATCAACGCCAGCGAAGTCGTTTACCCCTTCAATCCGATGGTTCGCGGCGTCGCCATGAACAACTGGAACTGGCTCTGGGGCGACATCATGGACGTGAATTCCCCGAAACGCCTCGGTCTCATCGAAGCCACGCGCTACCTGAAACCCGGCATCATCCGGTTCGCGGGCGGACTTTGGGTCAACGGCGTCGGGTGGGATCGCAACCACGTCGCCCCGGATGACGGCCCCTGGACCGACCCCGCGACGGGCAAGCAGTACGTTCACGCCTACAAGCCGGAGCTCATCGACAGCTACGCCGCCTTCGCTGCGGCGGTGGGCGCGGAGACGATGGTCCAGGTCAACATCGTCGACAACAATCCCGCCATGTGGGCCGACATGGTTCGTTACTGCAACATCGAGAAGGGCTACCACTTCAAGTACTGGGAGCTGGGCAACGAGAACGCGTACGAGACGTACATCCCGGGCATGGGGCCGGAGTATGCCGAACGCTTCGCCGCGTACCAAGCGGCGATGAAGGCGGTCGACCCTACTATCCGACTGATCGGGCCCGTCAACGGGGTCACCCACAAGGAGTCCTGGATGGATCCGTTGATGGCCCGTCTGAACGGCCAGTTGGACGTCCTCTCCTGGCACTGGTACCAGCTGACGGAATGGACGTCGGACAGCACCACGTGGGCCTACCAAGGCGGTTCCGTTGAAGCCCTCTTTTCCTACAACCACACGGTGGGGACGGCCTGCCTTGGGGGTTGGGGTTGTCCGGGCGATCTAGTGCCCTTCAGCGCGCTGAACCTGATGGCGTATCGGCGGGGCATCGCGGAGGCCATGAAGCAGGCGGTCGTGGACCCTTACCGCCAACAGAACCCTCAGATGGAAGTGGCGATCACGGAATTCGGACCCCACGCGGGGCTCCATACGCATCCCATCAACGGCAATCACGTCGCGGCCATCTGGCTGGCCGACATCCTGGCCAGGCATGCCTACAACGGCACCGATATCATCACGTACTACAGCCTTGAGGACGGGGGTCGAGGCCAAGGCAACTCGCGGGGCTTGGTGGGCACCGAAGATCCACGTTATCTCGACGTCCGCCCCATCTACTTCACGGAGTTCCTCTACGCGCAGTTCTTCGGCGATCGCATGGTCCGCAGCACCACCGACCACCCCGACCAGAAGGTGCTCGCCTGGGCAAGCAAGGACACGGCCGAGCCCGGATCGCTCAAGCTGATGATGGTCAATCTCACCGGCGAGGTGGCCATCTCCACCGTCAACGTCGCCGGCTTCTCGCCCGCCGTCGGGTACGCCTACGAAATGACCAGCACCGATCCGCTCTCGATGGACAATCCCCGTTCGTTCACCGAGCACCAGACCACGATCAACGGCTTCGTGATCCCTGACTACGACACGCAGAATCCCTCGGTCTGGCAGACCGCCGTCGCGTCGATTGCCTCCACGTTGGTTGAGGTCTCCGGCTCCTTCACGATCGCGCTGCCGCCCTACTCCACGGTGGCGCTCGTGCTCAAGGACTCGCCGACCGCGCCGCCGCCTCAGGTCGGAACAAATCCGCCTGTGCCCCCCATTCCCACCGTTCCGGTTTCCGCTCCACCGAGCCGATCCGAAAGTCGTTGCGGGATGCTCGGCGCGGAAGTGCTTGTTCTCGTGGCCATCCTCGCGTGGTTGGGAGGACGACGATGAAGACGATCGCGCTGCTGACTCTCATGACGATCGTTGTCTGTCCGCAGGGAGCGCCACCTTCGAAGGAACCGCCGGGCGGACTCCTGCCCTCGGAGGTCCCCCAGTTCATCACGATCGGCTCGGACGACAACAACTCGGGCGACGGCGTGAACTTCCTCGTCGATGAACTGATGGACGGGCGATTCAATCCGGCCGGGACCGATAATCCGGCCACCTTTGACGGAACCCCGGTCCGCGCTTCCTTCTATTTCATCGGTGTTCACGAACGCGCCGGCGGAATGGTGTGCGATGCCCATCGGAACGTCTATCTCAAGGGCCATGAGATCGGGGTCCACGGGTACGCTCACGAAGTGGGCTTCGACGAAGCCGGATGGCGAGAGGACGTCGCGAAGGCGCTGGACTATCTCACGCGAGACTACCGTTGCGACGACGACGGCAACACGATCAACGGACTCGGAGTTCCCCGCTCCGAGATCCACGGCTGGCGCACTCCGATGGACGCCTACAGTCCCGAGCTCTTTCGCGTGCTCCAGGAGTTCGGCTTCGTCTACGACTGCAGCCTGTCCACAGGCTTCGGATTCCTCGGGGAGGACGCAACCAATCACACGTGGCCGGGAACGCTCGACCAAGGATGGCCGGCCTCATTCCCTGATTCTCCAGGCAACTTCGCCGGTCTTTGGGAACTTCCGCAGAGCCGGATGGATCTTCCTCCGGACCTCGGCGGCGAGCAGATCGGGTACTGCGACAGTGATTGGTTTTGGAAAACGCCCGATCGCTCCGTCGACAGGCCCGCGGCCGAGATCGCGACCATCCTGAAATACAATCTCGATCGCCACCTCGGCGGAAACCGCGCGCCGCTCCATCTATGCCTGCACGGCAACGCGTGGGGTCGCCAGGAGTGGGAGGTCATCCGAGGCATCCCCAGGTCCACGCGGACTTCGGAGCGGCAGGCCGCGCTGACGGACTTCCTCGACTACGCGCTCAGCAAGCCCGAGGTTCGCGTCGTCCGGCAGATCGACGTGGTCGGATGGATGCGCGATCCCGCGCCGCTCGGCGAGTTGCCGGAGCCCACGCCGCCGGCAACGCCACCCGGCGGTGGCGGCAGCGGTCGGTGCGGAGCGCTCGGAGTGGAGGCGTTGCTCGCGATGTTTCTTGTCGCGCTCATGCCGAGGAGGAACTCATGAGGACAATGGCATTCGCTTGGATCTTCCTGCCTCTTGTCTCGTGCGGGGGATCGGGTGGCGGAAGCGGCGCGGGCGCTCCTGGAACCGGTCCCGGTCCCACACCGGGCCCAGGTCCCGTGATCGAGCAGACCTGCTCCGACCAGCAGGGGCCTGTCAGGCTGGAGTGCTACTTTCCCCAGAAGGCGGAAGCCCCCGCTGGAAGATGGCCGGTCACCGTGGAGCTGGAGGTGGGCGAGTCCTACACCTACACGATGGTGGACGATCAGACGCGGACGTTGCGCCTGTTGAGCACCGACCGCGTCTTCTCGACTTCCGGAGGCCTCTGGAGCAACGACGTCACGGTCTGGGCGACCGTGACCGTCGAGGTTTCGGGACCCGGGTTGGACGCCGTGACGGCCACGCTCCCCGTCGCCTTCTTCCAGAGGCCACGGATCATCCATGACTTGCGCATCCTCGTCGAGATGAGTCGGGAGTTCAACGACGGCAACTTGCGGGACGGGGGGGAGACGGAGAAGGCCGCTCGATTCTTCGTGTCGGACGGCCGCTACACGATGACGCACGTTTCTTCCTATCGGTATCCCATCCCGACGTTGCTTTGGCAGGAAAGCGCTCGATTCTACACCCACTACCAGGCGCTGCAGGGGAGCATGGACGGGGGCTTGTATCATCACGGCGGGTTCGATCAGGGCATGCCCTTGGGAACGCCGGTTCACTCGTGGGTGGGGGGAACGGTGGACTCGGTATCCGGTCACGGCTACGGCGGAACGCCGCTCATTTACCCTGCCGATGACGGCAAGCCTTGGGCCGACAATCTGGTGCTTCATCTGGACCGCGTGGACGTCTCAGTAGGTCAGAGAGTGGAGCCTGGAGACCCTCTCGGAGTGTCGGGCATGGCCAGCTGGCCACATCTCCACTGGCCGGCCAGCTTTTACGCTCCGGCTCTCGCCGAGTGGTACGTGGCGCAGAACGACCCGGTCAAGCTCTCCTACGTCATGCATTGGCTCGTGGCGGGTCCGTTCGACGGCGGCTTGGACACGGACCCTTTGGTCGGCGAGACGGCCGCGGCTCCACGCGCCGGAGATACGACATCCGAAGGACTCACGTGGAAGACGTGGGACAATATGGTCCCCGGCATCGTGTTTGTGGGAGAGTCCGTCGATCCGTACCCAAACTCGGGCTGGGCGGTGGTCCGGGGGAATCATTCCGACAAGGGGGCCTACTTATGCGTCTACGTCGATTCAGACACAACCCAGGACGGCGTCTTGCGCATCGGCCACAGCGATCCAGTGAAGGCGTGGTGGAACGGGCAACTCGTCGCGGACAACCGCGAATCCATACCGATCCCCGACTTCGAATCCTCCCCCACGATGATCGTGGATCGCTTCCAAATTCCCGTCCGTCTGGAACAGGGACTCAACCGGCTGCTGATCAAGACGGTCAACCAGGGAGAACTTCCCTGGCAGATCGCCGCCAGGATCAGCGACAGCGCGGGAAACGGGCTGCCAGGGGTGCGCTACACCACGACCTTGCCTTGACCTGTTGATGGGAGGGTTCATGAGTATCTCCCTATGTCGCCCTCGTCCCGCTCGGAGCAAGCCGCGCGCAGGACGGGAACTTCGGCCTGACCTTCGTCAGAACGTGGAACGACCCGATGCATGGAGCTCACGCCGACGCGTGGGGCGAAGGCAACTTCGCGTACCTGGGCCATTCCGGCCGTTCGCGCCGGCGCCGAGCAGCGGCACCGCCTCGCAATCCCGAAGGAGATGCGGGCTGCTGGGCGCAGAGGCGCTCCTACTCATCGGATTGTCCGCGTGGAGAAAGAGAGGTCGGCGATGAACATGCACCGCGTCCCCATGGCGAGAATCCTCTTGCTGGTGTTTGGAGGAGCCGCGATGTTGGGCTCCGCCCCGAGCACCGACCCCTCCGCCTGGCAGGCGGGAGTGGCGCGCGTCGTCATTACGCCACAAGAGCCGCTCTGGATGGCGGGTTATGATCGGGGTCCGTCTCAGGGGACCGCGCAGGAACTCACCGCGAAGGCCCTCGTGATGCAGGATCCTGAGGGAAGGAGACTGGTGCTGGTCACCACAGACTTGCTCGGCCTCGACGCCGTTCTGGCGGGGCGGGTTGCCAATGACATCATCCAACGACGCATGCTGACGCGCGATCAGATCATGCTGACGGCGTCCCATACTCACTGTGGGCCTCGCCTGGCGACCGGGTATCCTCCGACCATCATGCCCCCCGACGAAGGGGTCAAGGTGCAGAACTACACCGATTGGTTGCGAGACCGCCTGGTCAGCGTGGTCGACATGGCCTTCGCGGATCTGCAACCGGCGGTTCTAGGATGGGGACGGGGCTCGGCCACGTTCGCGGGCAATCGCCGCCTGCCAACCGCGGAAGGCTATGTAAACGGGTACAATCCCGACGGCCCAACGGACAACGATGTCCCCGTATTGAGCGTGATGTCTCCCCAGGGTGCGCTACGCGCGATTGTCTTCGGGTATGCTTGCCACAACAATGGCTGGTACTCCCTGCAATGGCACGGTGATTACGCCGGACATGCGCAGCTCAACCTCGAGGCGGCCCATCCGGGAGCGACGGCCCTCTTCTTCACGGGGTGCGCCGGCGACATCAATCAATTCGGGCCGACGGCGTCGGGAGTAGAGAACAACGCCCAGCAATTGACCGCCGCCATCGAGCAGGCGCTGGCGGGCGGGATGACGCCGATCACAGGTTCGGCCCAATCCGTGTTCCAACGGGTCGACATTCCGATCACCGGGGAAACGGCTCCGGATGGACGCTCCCTCTATCCATATCCCGTTCAGCTGTGGCGACTGGGGGACGATCTCACCTGGGTCTCGTTGGGGGGCGAAGCCGTGGTCGACTATTCCCTCAGGATCAAGAACGAGCTGGGGCGCGAGACTTGGGTGACCGCCTACGCCAATGACACGATGGGGTACGTGGCCAGCGCGCGCGTGCTGGCGGAAGGGGGATATGAGTCGTACCTCGGGTGGGCCTTCGTAAATGCGCGGTGGGGGACGCAGGCAGAGGAGTTGATTATTGGCACGGTTCATGAACTCGCCGGGACGGCGCCCGGCCCGCCT
>JACPRB010000122.1 GCA_016190155.1 Planctomycetota bacterium | reverse complement strand
GTGAACGACGCCGGCGCGGGATCGAGGTTGCCGGCCATGTCCATGGCGGAAACGGAAAACGTGTGCGTGCCATCGAGGAGTCCGACGAACGTGATCGCCGACTCGGTCGTCGAGCCGGCGACGCCGTCGAGAGACCATTCGAAGGACGATGCGGGTTCGTCGGCGGCGAACGCAAACGCCGCCTCGGTCGAGGTCGTCGGATCGGTCGGCGTCGACGTGAGAGTGGTTTCCGGAGGAGTCGTATCGACCGTCCACGTCCACGTCGCCGGGGTGGGATCCACGTTGCCCGCGAAATCGGTCGCGCGCGCGTGGAATTGGAACGTGCCTTCGCCGGGGACGAACACCGTCAGCGTCGGTGGGGTCTCGAGCCAGGTGCTTCCGTCCAGGCTCCACTCGAACATGTTGTTCGCCTCGCTCGAAGCGAGCGTGAACGTGGCCGAGGTGGAGTTGATCAGGGGAGGCGGACCCTGGATGATCGTGGTGTCCGGCGCCGTGAGGTCGATGGTCCACTCGTAGGCGGCGGGCGAGGGATCGGGGTTTCCCGTGGGCCCCAGCGCGCGCACCTGGAACGTGTGCAGGCCCTCGGTCAAGCCGGTCAACGTGAGAGGGCTGGCGCCCGCGGTCCAGCTTCCGCCGTCCAGGCTCTGCTCGAAACCGCTTGCAGGTTCGCTCGCGACGAACTCGAAGACGGCATCGGCCGAGTTGGCAGGATCGGGAGGCCCCGAGAGCAGGATCGTGTCGGGCGCGGTCGGCGAGACGATCGTGAACGACCACGCGGAGGACCACTCACCCCAATGGCCCAAGCCGTCGCCGTTGAAGGCACGGGCGCGCCAAGCGTATGGCCCCGGCGGCAGAGGCGGCAGGGTGTAGAAGGGATCGGTTGAAGTGACGTCGACTTCCGGAGAGGGGAACGTCGTGCCGCCGTCGTCGACCTGGAGCTGATAAGAAGCGATGCCGACCATTCGCGACCACTGCAGCATGAGATTCGGGAAATCGATGCTCGCTCCATCCTGGGGCTGCAACAACTTCGGCGCCCCTCTCTGCGTGATCTTCGTGACGAACCCGTCGGTGGATCCGGCGTAGAACCGCTGAAAGCCCGTCCAAGCCGGAATGTCCGAGGAAGTGGTCTGGCCGGCCAGATAAATGTCGCCCGCCGTATCGGCGGCGATCCCACTGGTATAGTCGTATCCGCGCCCGCCGAGATAGGTGGACCACACGAGGTGGGCATCGGAGAGCTTGGTGACGAAGGCGTCGAAAGCCCATGCGCGATTCAATTGGAAGCCGAGCAGGACGGGGAAGTTGGTCGAGGCCGTTTCGCCCGTGACCACGACGTATCCCGCATCGTCCAGGGCGATGGCCCGGCCGAAATCGTGGGCGCTGCCGCCGAGATACGTCGCCCACTCCAGTGCCGAGCCCGTCGCGTTCACCTTCGCCACGAAACCGTCATAGATTCCCGCGAACGTCGTCTGTGCCGCGCCGGGGGTGGCGGGGAAGTTGGTGGATGTGGTGGTGCCGGTCACGTAGGCGTTGCCGTTCGCGTCCAGTGCGATGCCTTCCGCGCGATCCATGCCGCTGCCGCCCAAATACGTCGCCCAGGCAAGTCCGGAACCCGTGGCGTCGATCTTGGCGATGAACGCGCTTTCAAACCCTCCTGGATACGTCGTCCGGAAGCCGTTCGGGACGGGGAAATTGAGCGATGTGGTGGCACCCGTGAGATGGATGTTGCCGGAGCCATCCAAGGCGATGTCGAGACTGTAATCCTCTCCGGAGCCGCCGAGGTAAGTCGACCAGGCCAGGCTCGCGCCGTCCGCGTTGATCTTCGTCACGAACGCGTCGCGCCACTGCACGAGCGCCGGCTGGAAGCCGTTCAGAGTGGGGAAGTCGATGGAGCGCGTGTATCCGGTCACATAGACGTTGCCGGCCGGGTCGACCGCCAGCGCCGAGGCGAAATCCTCGTCCGAGGAGCCGCCCAGGTAGGAAGACCATGCGAGACCCGATCCGTCCGCCCGCAGCTTCGACACGAACGCGTCCGCGGTGCTTGCCCGGGTCTTTTGGAATCCGAGGTCGACCCCGGGGAAATCGGCGGACGCGGTGCGACCTGTCACGATGACGTTTCCGCTCGAGTCGACGGCGATATCGTCGGCGGTGTCGCCGACCGAACCTCCCAGGTAGGTGGACCAGACGATGCGGCACTGGACCGCGTCGACTTTGACGACGAAGAGATCCGATGTGCCCGCGTTGGTCTTCTGAAAACCCGTAGAGGCGGGGAAGTTCGTGGAAGCCGTCGAGCCCGTCACGTAGCAGTATCCGGCGTTATCGATGGCGATCGCGACGCCTCTGTCGTCGCCCGAGCCGCCGGCGAACGAGAACCACTCGATCGAGGGGTCGATGACGAGGGGAAGGGCGGGGTCGAGGTCCGCGAGGGCGAGTTCGTATTCCCAGGTTCCCTCATCGGCTCCGGGACGAACCGCTCCATAACGGGCGGCTACGGGGTGTTCACGGCCTTGGGTGTCCGGCTGGTAGCAGCGAAGCCCTTCCTCTATTAGTGTGCCGACCGGTGTCACGATCTCCAGCGCCGCGCCCGCCTTGGTTACCCGCAAAGTCTCGGCGCCCGCATAACGCAGCCAGATCGATCGCGGGGCGGAGCCTGGGGCGCAGAAGAGGCTGTATTCGACGGCGTGCGAGCGGGGTTCGACGACCAGATCCACGCCGGGACGGAGCTGCCCGTACCGCACGCGATGGTAGGCGGGGTGGGTTGTGACGGCTCGGCCGGAAACGCGTGTGGCGGTGGCGGCCGGCGTGCCTTCGCCTTTGGGCTCGACGGGGCGGGATTCGACAAGGCCCCAGTGCATACCCCAGATCCCGAGGGGGCCGGTCAGGGTGAAGGCCATTCCGTGATCCGCGAAGAAGACCTGTACTGGCCCGTCTTGAAGGGTGAGCCGCTCCGGACCGTTTGAGCTGGATGGGACGATGGGGCGGGGGAGGTCGGCGATTCCGGGCGCGGTGAACGCCTTGGGATGGAAGGCCGGCGCATGCGGTGCGCGTCCCGTCGTCGGCATCGAGTTCGCCGATGCCTTTTCCGGCGATGAACTGAGGTCGATGCCGTCAGGCGGCGCGGACCATCGAACGGCCGACAACAGAAGGGCCGCGAGGATCAGGCTCGACGACACAAGAAAGAACAAACGCCCCAATTTCAACATGACAACCCCCTACAACGCAGCACAATATCCCGCAATCCATCCGCCAATTCAACTTTTAATTCCCGCTTGATCCGCTGACCTCTGCGCTTGAGCGAGCAAGTCTCGAGCCAAGCGCGCCCTTGGGAAGGCGCTCTGCACCCAACGGGGTGCCACGAGAGGCTCCTTCGTGGTTTCTCTCCTATTCTCTGCGTATTTGGCGGTCTTCGCGGGTAATTCATCCGGACGGTTCCTGCGTCGATTCCGGGTGGGGACTCGTTGCTGCGCGCCTTCTACGCGGGATGGAATCCCGGTCAGGAGAAATCCGACAGGACCGTGGTAAATCTCGCGGCGGACCGGCGCGCATTCGCTGAGAGCCGCGGCTAAAGCGCCTTGCCGCCGGCCAGTGGTTCCCCAGAAGCCAGAAAAGGCAACGAGCCGCGACAAAGCTAAGAACGTGTAAGGGGTCGTCACGAAATAACTGATGCAATCACGCGGAGGAATGAAAGAAACGCCAAAAGGAAGCGAATAGGGGCTCAATTTGGCGCTTTGGCGATTTGGCGGTTCAGTCTGTTCTTCTCCGAAGTGGAGTACTTATTGTTGGACAGGCCCTAAGAAAAAGGGGAGATGGAGAGGACCAGGAGAGGGAGAGAACCCTCTCGGACGGAAGAACTCTGGAGTACTCACAATCCACTTCTTCTCGCGGCGCGAAGATTTTTCCGCGTGTTCGCGCAAGACGCGGGGTCTCAGGCCATTGCCGAGATACCAGCCGAAAGAAGTCCGATCCATCGCAGACCCCTGAGACCGGAAAGGAGAACACAGAGCTTTCTTTTCAAGGAAGGACTCTCTGCGTCCTCAGCCCGGGCTCTGCGCTCTCAGCGATTAGCCTTTCCCGGACGAGCGGAGATTCATGCCGAACCTGCCGGCCCCTTGTTGGGTTGCGGCACCGTCGCGCTGCGGACTCCCCACCTTTCCCTTTCTGACACATTCGAATCTCCGGCCTCTTGGTTGACGTCCGTGTCGCGCCTATTAGTAAAGAAGGGCGACCGCATTGCCCAGGACGGAGGCCCGTATGGTAAGCGTCAAGGACGCATTGGAACTCAGGGTGGCCGAGGCGCAGCAGCAGGACGTAGGGAAAGGGGTCGTACGTCTGTCGCGCAAGCATCAACGCGCGCTTGGACTTGAACGAAGCGACGTCGTGGAGATCGAAGGCAAGCGGACGACCGCCGCGATCGCGATCCCGGGATTCTCGGATGACGAGGGCCTGGACGTCATCCGGATGGACGGGTTGGTTCGCCGCAACGCGAAGGTCGGCATCGGCGACGCCGTGCAGGTCCGCAAGGCGGAATGGCGCGAGGCGAAGAAGGTCGTGCTGTCGCCCGCGAAATCCGGGATGCGCGTCGTAGGGCCGGGCGACGCCTTACGCCCGACGCTCCTGTATCGCCCTCTCGTTCAGGGGGACTTGATATCCACCAGCGTCTTCCAGCATCCGCACGAGGCCTTCCCGCGGGATTTCTTCTCGGACGATTTCTTCCGCGCGTTCTTCGAATCGCCGGCCTTCGGACTGATGGAAATGCGGCTCATCGTCTCCGCGACGCTTCCGAAAGGCATCGTCCGTGTCACGGAGGAAACCGAGATCGAGCTCGTGCCGGAGCACCTGGAGCCGCGCGAGCTGGAGCGGATGGGGGACACGTACGACGACGTCGGCGGCATGAAGCCCGTCATCTCCAAGGTGCGCGAGATGATCGAGCTTCCGCTCAAGCACCCCGAGCTTTTCGATCGCCTCGGGATCGACCCTCCCAAAGGGGTCCTGCTGCACGGGCCTTCCGGCACCGGCAAGACGCTCCTGGCGCGGGCGGTGGCGCACGAGTCGGGGGCATTCTTCACGGCGATCAACGGGCCGGAGATCATGGGGAAATTCTACGGCGAATCCGAAGAACGCCTCCGGCAGGTGTTCGCGGAGGCCGAGCAGAACGCCCCGGCGATCGTCTTCATCGACGAGCTGGACTCCGTGGCGCCGCGCCGCGCGGAGGTGAGCGGCGAGGTGGAACGCCGGGTCGTGGCGCAGTTGCTGACGCTCATGGACGGACTGAAGAGCCGGCGTCACATCATCGTCATCGGGGCCACGAATCGGCTGGACGCCGTCGATCCGGCGCTGCGCAGGCCCGGGCGCTTCGACCGCGAGATCTTCATCGGCATCCCGGATCGAGCCGGCCGATTGGAGATCCTGCAGATCCACACGCGCGGCATGCCGATGGCCAAGGACGTGAATCTGAAGAACCTGGCGGAAGCGACGCATGGCTACACGGGATCGGACGTCGCCGCGCTGGCCAAGGAGGCGGCGATGGCGACGTTGAGGCGCGCGATGCCTTCGTTGGATCTGCAGCAGAAAGCGGTTCCGCGCGAGGTCCTGGAGCGGCTCACGGTCACCGCGGCCGATTTCGAGGAGGCGCTCAAGAACGTCCAGCCGTCGGCGTTGCGGGAGATCGTCATCGAGATCCCCAACGTGCGCTGGGACAGCGTCGGAGGCTTGGACCAGGTCAAGACGCTGCTCTACGAGCGCGTGGAGATGCCGCTGAAGCAGCCTGAGGCGTTCGCGCGGCTCGGGGTCAAGCCCCCGAAAGGATTGCTCCTTTATGGACCGCCGGGGACCGGGAAGACGTTGCTGGCGAAGGCGGTGGCGACCGAGGCCGGAGCCAACTTCATGAGCGCCAAAGGGAGTCAGCTGCTCTCGAAGTGGTACGGCGAGTCGGAGAAGAAGATCGCGGAGTTGTTCCAACGGGCGCGGCAGGTGACGCCGGCGATCCTCTTCTTCGATGAGCTCGATTCGCTGGCGCCCGTGCGGGGAGGGGCGCTGGGGGAGCCGCAGGTGACGGAACGCGTGGTCAACCAGATCCTGGCGGAGATGGACGGGCTGGAGGAACTGCGCGGCGTGGTCGTTCTGGCGGCGACGAATCGTCCGGATCTGGTCGATCCGGCTCTTCTTCGGCCTGGCCGCTTCGACGAGCTGGTGTACGTGCCGATTCCGGATGAGGCGGCCAGGCTGGAGATCTTCCGGGCGCACACCCGCAAGATGGCTCTGGACCGCGACGTCGATTTGGGCCAGCTCGCGAAGATCGCGGAGCGCTTTACCGGGGCTGATATCGCCAGCGTGTGCACGACGGCGGGGTTGCTTGCGTTGCGGGAGAATCCCGGCGCTCGCGAGATCACGATGGAACATTTCCTTCGGGCGATCAAGGAAACGATTCCGTCGGTCACGGAGGAGATGGAGCGCGAGTACGAGAAGGTCGCCCAGCAGGTCAAGCAGCAGACCGTTCACATCGGCTTCCAACCGACGCGAAAAACGTCGTGAGAACATGGCGATGCTGCACGTCCAAGAGCATGGAATACAGAGGAGGCTGTTCATGTCCATGGATGCGGAATACGTCAATGTCTTCAACGGTCTGATCGCCGACTTCACGGTTCTCTACCAGAAGGCGCGCCTGTATCATTGGACCGTCAACGGCCCCACGTTCTTCGAGCTGCACGAGCAATTCGAGAGGCTCTACAAGGACGCGGCGGAGACGATCGATACCCTGGCGGAGCGGATGATGGCCCTGGGGCATCGTCCCCTGGGAACGCTCACGGAGGCGCTGGACACCACGCGTCTGAGCGAGGAAGAAGGGCATCCCGACCCGCAGGAGATGGTTCAGTCGATCGTAGTGGACTTGGAGAAGCTGTCGCGAGTGACCGCCGAGGCCGCCGAAACGGCGGAAAAGGCCGGCGATCGGCCGACGACGAACATGCTCGACGAGTTCGCTCATCGCCAGGAAAAGCGGGCCTGGATGTTCCGCGCGTATCTGGGGCAGACCGCGGCCGTATAGTCCCCAAGCCGAGACTGTTCGCGGGGAATCACTCCGCCCGGGTTAGAACCACCATCGGTGGTACCAATGACCGTACCACCAGAAGCCGGGCGGATAATAGCGCTCGACGATGACCGTGCGTTCGGGTTCGGGTCTGGGGGACGTGGCGCGTACGAGCGCCGCGAGCGTCTTGTCGCCGAGGCCCTTCCGCTTGAGCGCAATGATGTCCTCGGTGGACAGCTTCTTGTCGATGCGACTGCCCTCGATCTTCGCGATGATGACGTCCTCGGACACCCCCGCTTCGTGCAACGCCACGATTTCATCGATGGTCAACAGCGGGCGGGTTTGGCGCTGAACGCAACCGGCCGCGAGCAGACATCCCAGGAACAGGGACCAGCCGAAGATCTTCATAGGAGAACTCGGGAATGAAACTCCTCATCTGCTGAGAGCCGCCGTGAGCCGCGTCGTTACGGTGTCGTCGGATGATTCACTTCGAGGCGCGCGTGCGCCGGTTCTGGCCGAAGGCGCGGGGCCATCATAAACTGGGGTGAATCACCCGAGGGCTTATGTGCAGCGACCTACTGCGGAACATCGGTCACACGCCGTTGCTGGAGCTGACGCGCCTGGTGCCGGCTGGCGGCGCCCGCATCCTGGCCAAGGCGGAGTTCATGAACCCCAGCGGCAGCATCAAGGATCGCATCGCGCGATACATCATCGACCAGGCCGAGGCGGCGGGGGCGCTCAAGCCTGGCGCGACGATCCTCGAGGTCACCAGCGGCAACACCGGCATCGCGTTCGCG
Source organism: Planctomycetota bacterium (assembly GCA_016190155.1). GTDB lineage: Bacteria > Planctomycetota > MHYJ01 > MHYJ01 > JACPRB01 > JACPRB01. The sequence continues at coordinate 4,178 of JACPRB010000122.1, read as the reverse complement.
ATGGTCGGCGCCGAAAAAGGGTATCGCGTAATCATCATGATGCCGAAGTCTGCCAGCGTGGAGCGCCGCAAGATGATCGAATCGTACGGCGCCGAGCTGGAGCTCCTCGATGACCTGCTTCAAATCCAACACGCCGTGGAGAAAGCGGTGGATCTGGCGCGTCGCGATCCCCACCTCTTCTTGCCGCGGCAATTCTCCAATCCGAACAACCCGCGGGCGCACGAGGAGACGACGGGGCGGGAGATCATCGAGCAGGCGGGCGCCGACGTCGGCGCGTTCGTGATGGGCGTCGGGACGGGCGGGACGCTGATGGGCGTCGGGCGGGCGCTGCGCAAGGTCAATCCCGCGGTGAAGGTGGTGGCCGTGGAGCCCGCGGAGTCGGCGGTCATGTCGGGGGAGAAGCGCGGCTGCCACGGCATCCAGGGGTTGGCGGACGGCTTCATACCGGAGATCGTCAATCTGAAGGAGGTCGATCGCATCGTGAAGGTGCGCACTCCGGACGCGATCGAGATGGCCAAGAGGCTCGTGAAGGAGGAGGGGCTCTTCGTAGGGATCAGCGCCGGCGCCAACGTCGTCGCCGCGATTCAGATGGCTCGGGAGCTCGGCGAGGGCAAGAAGATCGTGACGACGCTGCCGGATCGGGGGGAGCGGTATCTGTCAATCTGGTAGGTCGGAAGGCTCGTGGAGGCGGTTCAGCGCGCTCAACGTCAGCATCGTCAGGACGGCGCCGATCATCAGGATCCATCCGAGGACGTTGAGCGAACCGCCCAGGAACAAGTCCTTGTCGAGCATCCCCCAATTCAAGAGCAGGATGTTCCAATCGTGATCGCCGGCTCCCACCAGGGGAAGGACCCTCGCTCGCGCGTCGGCGACGTAGCGTCCGATATACCGGAGGTCCTCGCCGATCCAGAAGGCGCCGAATGCGGCGCCCATGAGCTCTCGCCGGCGGATGAACACGGCCAGCGTCGCGATCGGGAAGACGAGTTCGGCGATGGTCCCGCTGATGAGCCCGAGGCATCCCAGCAGCACGTGTCCCGCCTCGTGGAAGAGCAGGTTGACGTTGTCCAGGATGAGGAAGCCGTCTCGGTCGACGGCGGCGTGAATCAGGAACGCGAGGTAGCCGAGGCCGGCGGCGCCGGCGACCGGCAGGGAGGGGATGGCCCATCGGTGTCCCATGGACATAATCGTACGCTGAGATGATCGTTGCGCGTAGGGTCGAAAAGTGTTCTAACGTTCGCATGATGAAAACTCTCATTCGAGCGACGTGGGCGATCGTCTTGGGCGGATGCGCGGCAACCGTGGGGGGAACGAACTCCGTTCCGGAGGTTATCGACGCGTGGCTCGCCGCGGCTCGCCGATCAGACGCGGCGGAGATGCGACGTCTGGAAGCGACGCTGGCATCCAAGGAGAAGACGACCGTTTGGGGGGCGATCGACGCCAAGCTCTCCGTCCTCGAGTCGGAACTGGGAAAGTGGCGCAACCGCGAGACGATGATCGAAGTCCAGCAGCAGGAAGTGGATGAAGCTCACCTCGCGGAGGTGCGCGCGGAAGTCGCGCGGCGGGAGGGGGATCTCGATGCGCTGCAGGGTTTGCGCGAGAGGCTCTCGAAGTAGGGCGATTCGATTTCGCCGCGGCCTCGCTGGCTCACCGTACGTTCGTCGGAACCGCCAAGAATTGGGAATTGTGCCAAACGATCGGAGGGATGCCTACGAACCCGAAGCCGCCCCCTCCCACCTTCTCGATCTGGAGTTTCCACAAACCCGACTCGGGCACCCGGATCGCCCATTCCACGATTCCCGGAACGTCGGAGGACAGTTCTTGCATCAGCCCGGAGGGCGGCGTCAACCGAACCGTGACCGGCCTCCACGAGACGTCCACGCTCGCCCGCGAGAACGGCGGCCTCTATGTTGGGGTTCGACATGTAGTCGCCGATGACGTGCAAGCCGCGGATCGTGCCGATCGGACGCCGGAAGCGCGCGAGTGCCGTCTGATAGCCCGGTCCGTACAGGATCATCGCCCGCTCGCGGCGAACGATACGCGAGGAGAGCGTCGCTGACGGATAGGCGGGCATGAGCCGGCGGATCTCCGCGAGGACGCGGTTGACGATCTCTTCATCGGCGAGTCCCATGAGATCCTTGGCCGCCGGCCCGATGACGAAGGCCTGCGTGAGCCCCTTGCCCTCGGGAACGCGGCCCGCGACCGACTACCGCCTCAGCCGATCGACGTGCTCCCGCGCCTCCTGGCGGCGCAGCTCCTCGGCGTCGATGCCCTGCGAGGCCACGAGGTAGTTGTCCCACTCGTATAGGGCCTCCTTCGGATCGAGCTGCTCGACCGCCCAGGCGCGGTGATAGAGATAGACCACGTTGTCCGGGGCGGCTTCATGCGCCTGCTGGAATCGCTTCGCCGCTTCCTGGTAATCCTTCTCCTCGTAGGCCAGATCGCCCAATAAGGCGAAGACCTCCGCCCATATCGGCGTCTCTCCGAGGGCCAACAGCGACGCGCAACGCGCCCGCGCGGCGTCCTTGCGGCCCAGCTTCGCCTCAGTGCGAATGACGGCCATGATGAGATCCGCGCTCTTCGGCGCGATCGCCAGCGCCGCCTCGTAATCCGCGAGTGCCTGCGTCCACAGCCCCTTCGCCGCGAAACGGTCGCCGAGCATCTTGCGAAGAAGGGCGCGCTCCATGCGGCCCTTCCGTTCGCGCGTCGCCTCGCGCATCTTCTTCATGTCCTCCATGCCCTCCGTCAGGCGCAGGAACTGCACGCACGCCGCGCGTGACCGGGCCATGTCGAAATGTTCGGTGCACTCGGCCAGGTGGTACCACGTCACCCGCTCGGCCAGCCAATCTTCGTGGGCCGCCTGGAAGGCCCGCGCCGCCCGGCCGTACTCCCCGGTCCGCTTCAAGCAATAACCGAGCCGGAAGAAGAGGTTCGAAGACTCCGCCGGGACCTTGGCATAGAGCGCCGCGGCCCCCCGGAAATCGTCCGCCTTGTCCTTCCGCTTCGCCTCCTGATAGTCGTCGAGCCCTCGTTCGGACGCCCACGCCTCCTGACGGGCGTGTCCCCACCAATCCTGCGACGTGTGCGCGCCCACGTTTGCCAGGAAACGCTTCCACTCCTTCAACCCTTCCTCCAGATCCACGACCTGCGCCGCTTGCGCCAGCTCGTATTGGAACCGTTCGGAGCGCTTCTCGGCCGGCGTCTGCCGCAGCAGCTTCCACGCCTGCGCGCATTGGCCGCGCACCATCAACACCATCGCCTTCTCGATCACCTCCTCGGGCTCCTTTCGAGTCGCGAAGTAGGCCTCCGGATCGATGGGCGTCAAATGGATCGTGCCCGCGCGTTGGAAGTGGACGCGAGCCTGCCGTCCCACGCGCAGCTCGGCGAAGCGAGCCCGACGGTCGCCGGCCTGCGCCGTCGGCTGGCCGTTGAGACCGATGATCTCGTCCCCCTCGCGGATGCCGGCCTGATGCGCCGGCGTGTCCTCGAAGACCTTCGCCACCCTCCCTTCGTGAAGGTGCACGCCCAACCAGCCCGGCATGTCCGCTTCCAGCGAGTAGGCAACGAAGATCTCCAGGAGCTCGCCCGCCTCATCCTGCGGCGCCAGCGAGCGGCCCATCCGAACCAGCTCCAGCGCCTCGGCGTTCGCACCCGTTTCGTGCAGCGCCTCGGCGACGGCGAAGGCGGTCTCGGCGTCGCGCGCGCCCGCCCGCGCCAGTTGCGCCGCGCCGGAGAAATCTCGTCGCTGCAGCCGCGATTCGATTTCGCTGCGCAGGGCCACATGCACGATCTCGCGGACGCGGCCTTCCTTCACGCGCAGTCGGAGCGCCTGCGGCAGGTAGCTCAGGAGCTCCTCGGCGCCCTCCGTTTCCCGCAGCGCAGGCTCTCCCAGCGCGAACCACTTCCGCGCGTCTTCCAGTCGCGGCGGTTCGCTGAGCCGTAGGGTGATCGATCGGATCACATCACGCTCGACCTCGACGAGGATCTCGGTCGCGCCGTAGCGCTCGCCGGGGAAGCGCAGGATCGCGCCTTCCTCAACGGGTTGTCCCAGGACGCGCCTCGCATCCGCGGCGGTCGATCGTCCTGGAGTCAGACCCGCGAAGTCCCCGGCGACGGCGCAAGGCGCGACGAGAATCGTCGCCAGCGCGACCAACGCTGTCCTACTTCTTCTGAAGCGAACC
>JACPRB010000112.1 GCA_016190155.1 Planctomycetota bacterium | reverse complement strand
GCGCGGCGACGGCGGGAGCCCAACCTCGGACATAGACCCGTCGTCCGCCCGATCGTGAAAGAGCGTCGGTCCCGCTCGGGCCGCCCGGGCGTGAGAGGCCCATCGTCAGCCCGAGCCCCGGGGTCGGGATGCAGACGGGATGCGGCGCCCGACTTTTCGGGATCTTTTGGGATTTTCCGGGACGCGGATGTAAGATTCCGTTACGCCGTTTGGAAGGCGTGTGGGCTTCGGAAAGGCCCCATTAGGCGTTGTGGAGCGGTTATACGCGAGATGGCTTCGGGGTATCCCATCCGCTCCGCCACTTCGATCCCACCGATGATGAAGCCCCTTCGCGAAAACCCCTACGTGGGCAACTCGCCCCCGTTTCGTGCTTTTTCGCGCTCATGCTGGACTGCATCGCACCGCCTGATATAATCGCTTCGCCCTATGCCGGATTTCAAACTGAGCACATCGTCGATGCCCGGCGTCAGTCGCGCGGTGGAAATCACCCTGAGCGGCGACGTCACGTCTACCAACGTCGTACGCTTCCAGGAGGAGATGGGACGCGTCCTTAAACCCGGAATCGTGATCCCCACCCTGTTCATGCACGACGCGGGCTTCATCTCCAGCGCCGGATTCGCCTATCTCGTGGATCTCGTCGACTCCCTCAAACGCCACGGCGGAATCGTCGTCCTGGTGGACCCGCAGCCGAAGATCCGGCTCATCATGGAGACGCTGGGGATCGAACGCCAGTTCAACATCGTTCCGGATGTCGCCGCAGGCCGCAGCCTCGCCACCGAGCACGTCCAGAAGCTCCAAGGGGCGCCCCGTCTCGTCGAGGTCCTGGGCGCCCAGGAAGGAACCGAATATCCGCTCCTGGGCGACAAGATCCAGATCGGCAGCGATCCCAATTCCACCATCGTCCTCAAGCATCATCAAGTCGAACGTCATCATGCCGAGGTGTTCCGCACCGGTGAACTGTGCTTCGTCAAGGACCTCGGCACCCGCTTCGGCACCTACCTGGGCAAGAAGAAAGTCCTCGAGGCGCCGCTGACGCACGACGAGATCATCACGGTCGCCACATTTCGCTACAAGTTCATCGCCGCGGGTCAGAAATCGAGCGGACTCTTCCCGACCCCCACCATCCCCAAACTCTAGCGGTTCGACACATCTGTTTCTGTGGGTTGCTCGCAGGCTGCGCGACCCGCTGTTTCAACGTTGGCTCACCGCTAAGACGCCTTGCCCTCTTCCGGCCAGTATAGGAGTCGGGAGCACGAGCGGCAGCTCAGGATGTCCTTGGCCCGACGCACCTCGTTGACGTCCTGGCTGGTCACGCCTACGCTGCAGCCCCCGCATCCCCAGTACTTGCGCACCCCTTCGTCCTCGATCGACTCGTAGATCACGATCGGCGCGAGGGCGACGCCGTCGTCCTTGACCCTCAGGACCCGATCGTAACGCGCCAGCAGCTCGCGATCCACCGCCCCCGCCAGTTCTTCCCGCCGCGCCGCCAATTCGGAGATCTTGCGATCCAGCTCCGCGATCTCCGCTTCGTTTTGCTTCCTGGCGATCGCGCATTCCCCGTCCGCCGCCTTCACCTCCGAATCGCGGACCTTCTCGAGCTTCCCCTTCTCATCGACCTGCATGTAGATATCGAGGAGCCCGTCCTCGATGCGCTGCTTGTCGGCTTTGATCCCGGAGATCTCCTTCTGGAAGGCTTGGTATTCGTCGTTCTTCCGCGCCATGTTCGCCTGCGCCTGGAGCTTCTGGATCTTGTCCTCCAACTCCTTGACGGAGTGCTCCCGCTTCTGTCCCTCCAGCTTCAACGCCTTGATCTCGGCCCGCACCCCCTCCAAGTTCTCCTTGGCTCGAGCCAGCCGCGCTTCGAGAGGCGCCAGCGCCCGCGGCTTCTCGTCCCGCTGCATCCGCAGGCGGTGGATCTCCTGGTCGACTTGTTGAAGAGGCATCAGAGCTTCGATCTTCGGCATCGCATTACGTCTCCTAAAAGAAAAACCCCCGACCTTAGGGGTCGGGGGTCGTCTTGGCTTCCTCCGAGGCCGCCGCCGCTGCCGCCGCCGCCATCCGGGCGAGGCCCTCCAGGAACCCCTCCAGTTTTCGGCTCCGGATGGGGTGCTGGAGCTTCTTGATCGCCTTCGCCTCGATCTGGCGGACGCGCTCGCGCGTCACCTTGAAGATGCGGCCCACCTCTTCAAGCGTGTACGTGTAGCCGGTCCCGATCCCGTAGCGCAGCTTGATGATCTCGCGCTCGCGGAACGAGAGCGTCTGCAGCACCGTCTCGATCTTCTCCTTGAGCATCTCGTGCGTCGCCGCGGCGACGGGGCTCTCGGCGCCTTCGTCCTCGATGAAGTCGCCGAAGTAGCTGTCGTCTCCCTCGCCGATCGGGCGGTCGAGCGAGATCGGATGCTTCGCGATCTTCAGCACCCGCTTCGTCTCGTCCAGCGAGATCGAGCTCTCGCCCGCAATCTCCTCAAGGGTCGGCTCCCGCCCCATGCGCTGCGCGAGCTTCTTCGAGACGTTGCGAAGCTTCGTCATCGTCTCGATCATGTGCACGGGGATGCGGATCGTGCGCGCCTGATCCGCGATGGCGCGCGTGATCGCCTGCCGGATCCACCACGTCGCGTACGTGGAGAACTTGTATCCGCGGCGGTACTCGTACTTCTCCACCGCCTTCATCAGGCCCGTGTTGCCCTCCTGAATGAGATCCAGGAACGACAGGCCCCGGTTGCGGTACTTCTTGCCGATGGAGACGACCAGGCGCAGGTTGCCGCTGGAGAGCTTCCGCTTCGTCTTCTCGTAGTCCTCGAAGCGCTCGCGGATGTCCCGAACGCGGCCCGCCATCTCCCGCGGCCCCTCCAGGGCTTGCGTCTGAAGTTGCTCCAGCTGCTTCTCGAGCGCCTGAAGGCGCATCTTGTTCCCCTTGTTGGCGCGGAGATCCTGCACCTCGCCGTGGATCTCGTCCATCTTGCGCGACAGCTGATCAAGCTTCTCCATCATGGGCTTGATCTTCTTCGACTGGATGTTCATCTCCTCCAGCATGATCACGCACTCGCGCTGGTTGTCGCGGATCTTCTTGAGCAGCCGCGCGCGCTGGCGCGATCGCAGGTCGTCGTGGAGCAGCCGGTCGTAGGCGTCCTGGCTCTCGAATACGAGCTGCCGGAGCTTCAGGATCACCTGTGGCAGCCGGTCGAGCACGTCGTTCTTGGAGACGTCGATGGCGCTGTCCGCCTTGAGCGTCCGATCGAACGCCAGCTCGCCGTTCTTCACGTCCTCGAGGATCTGCATGGCGTCGATGACCGCCACGGGCGATTCCAGAACCTGCGTGCGGAAACGCTTTCGGGTGATCTCGATCTTCTTCGCCAGCCGCAGCTCGTCCTCGCGCGACAGCAGCGGGATCTCTCCCATCTGCGTGAGGTACATCCGCACGGGGTCGTCGATCTTCTCGGAAAGGCTTCGCCGGCCGAAGTCCGAGAAATCCTCGTACTCCTCGCGCCCATCGTCCTCGTCGTCGACGCCCTCCTTCTCGCCCGTGATCCCCGACGTGTCTTCCACGATCTCGACGCCCATTTCGTCGAGCATCTGGAAGATGCTGTCGAGCTTCTCCGGAGAGACCGTGTCGTCCGGAAGGACCTTGTTCAGTTCGTCGTACGTGACGACGCCCTTCTTCTTCGCCTCCTCGATGAGGCTCCGCACTTCAGGTGTCAACTTCTCCATGCCCGTCTCCAGCTCCCCTTCAGCTCCACCATCGTGATCTCGCAGATTGAAAATGGCTCCAAACCTCCTTCCGCTTCTTGCTCCCGATCAAAGACGCGGCAGCGACTGAGGTTGGTCGCATCTCCGTTTCAGCAATTCCTCCATGCAACGCCTGAGTTCCTCGTCCGAACGGGCCTGACGCGCCCCCGCCTTCAACTCCGGCGCGGTCGCCCCCCTGAACTCCCGCATTCGAAGGAAGTCCACGCACCACCGGAAGCGTCTCGCCGCCTCCCGGTCGTCGACCTCCTCCTCCAACAATCCGGCCAGCACCTGCCTTTGACTCGATTCGTCGAGCAGGGCGAGCAAATCCCCGCCGCTCAACGACGGATTCGCGTATGCTTTCTCGGCGATCTGCCTCGTCACCGCTCCCGGAAACCGCTCCAGCGGCACGTCCCGCCGGATGTCCCCGGCCGATTCCGGCCGCGTCACGAGCAGCCCCAACAACACGCGCCCGACCACCTCCTCCGGAGCGGGCGTCGGCTCATCCTCTTGCGCGGCCTCGCCGGGGCCCACGGCGATCTTCCGACGCAGCCCCTGCCGCAACGAACGTTCCTCGAGTCGGAAACGCTCCGCCAGCCGCCGGATCAGCAGATCGACCTTCACCGCGTCGGGAATCCGGCCGATCCGCTCGAGAATGTCGTCGATGGCCCGGGCCCGCGCGGCGGTCGTCTCCTCGCCGTGCTTCGCGCGCACGCTGTCGACCAGGAAGTCGAAGATCTCCTGTCGGGCCGACAGAGCCTCGCGAAGACGATCCGCGCCGTGGTTGACGACCACGTCGCACGGATCCTCGTCCGCGGGCAGCCCCGCGACGAACAAGTCCATGTTCTCGCCGAGCAGCAGATCCAGTCCCCGCTCGTTCGCGCGCCGCCCCGCCTCGTCGCCGTCGAAGACCAGCACCACCTTCTCCACGTAGCGCCGCAGGACCTTCAGGTGGTCCCGCGTCAGCGCCGTGCCCAACGTCGCCACCAATCCTCGCACGCCGTGTTGATACGGCAGAATGACGTCGAAATACCCTTCCACGATATGGACGCAGCGGGTCTTCTCGAGTTCCTCGCGCTGCGCGTCCAGGCCGTAAAAATGCCGTCCCTTGGAGAATAGCGCCGTCTCGCTCGTGTTGATGTACTTCGGCTCCTCGTCCCCCAGGGCCCGCGCGCCGAACCCAACCACCTTTCCCCGAGCATCCGTGATGGGGAACATCAGGCGGCCCCGGAACCGGTCGTAGCACCCGCGTCCCCCGTCGCGCTCGATGGCCAAGCCCGCGGCCAGCATCAGCGAATCGTCGAACCCCGCCTTGCGGCCGCGCGACAGCAGCCCCTCCCACTCGTCGAGGGAGTATCCCAGCCGGAACTGCTCCTCCGCCTCGCGGCTCACGCCTCTCTTCTTCAGATAGGCCCGCGCCGGGGCGGCCTCGTCGCCGCTCAGAAGCTCCCGGTACACCCCCGCGGCCCACTCGTTGACGCGGTAGAGATCCTCCTTGCGCGGTCCGGAACGCGTCCCCGTCTCGCGGTACTGAAGCGTGATTCCCGTGCGCTCGGCGAGCGCCCGGATCGCGTCAGGGTAGTCGACCTTCTCCATCTCCATGACGAACGAGATGGCGTCGCCGGCCTTGCCGCAGCCGAAACACTTGTAGATCTGTTTCTCGGGATGGACGTTGAAGGAGGGCGTCTTCTCGTCATGGAACGGGCAAAGGGCCTTGTAGTTCGCGCCCGCCTTCTTCAAACCGGGCACGTAGCTGCGGACGACCTCGGCGATGTCTACAGCCCGCTTGACTTCAAGAACGCTCTCGTCGGCGATTAAGGCCAATGGGAGACCCCAACAGAGGCTTTTGAAAACGTAATATTCTAGCCGCGTCGCGCTCTAGGTCAAGTCCTTGCCCTCAAGAAAACGCGCGCGACGGCTCGTGAATTCGCGCCGATTCAAAGTTGACCGGCCATCTTTTTCGCAACCGTTCCACTCCTACGACGTTTTCGGCGGTTCCTTCACGCGATTCCGCGCGTCCGACACCCACGCCGTCATCTCCAGCAGCGTCGCCGGCGGCAGCGACTCCATCCTCCTCTCGGCCAACGCCGGGTATCGCTCGGCCAGCGGGATCCCGAGGCGCCGACCCACCGCGCGGAGCTGCTTGCGGCGGTTCGCGAAGAGCGCGCGCAGTCCCCTTTCCAGCCGCGGGATCTGCGCGGGTTCACACATGAACGCCGCGTCCCCTCTCCGCCGCAGCCGGAAGAAGACCGATTCGACCCGCGGCGCGGGGTAGAACAGAGCCCGCCCTGCCCGACGCAAGACCTTCATCTCGAACAACCCGCCGACGATCACGGAGATCGGCCCGTACCGCCCCTCCCCCGGCCCGGCCCCCAGGCGATCCACCACGTCGCCTTGCAGCATCAGATAGAACGACTCCACCGGCAAAGTCGTCGACATCAGGCGCAGCACGATCCGATAGTAGTCCGAGTACGGCAGATTGGAGACCACCTTCAACGGAGAGTAGACGCCGGGGTCGATGTGCCCGGCGAACTCCGCCCCGTCCAGGTTGATGAGCGTCACGTTCGGACGATCCCGCAGCGTCTCCACCGACAACTCGAAGAGCGGCGGGTCGATCTCGAAAGCCCAGACGTGCCCGGCGCGCTCCGCCAGCCGCTCCGTCAGGTTGCCGAGCCCCGAACCGATCTCCACCACTCCGTCGCGCGGCCCGATCTCGGCGGCCCGCACGATGGCGTCCAGAAAGTTCGCGTCGACCAGGAAGCTCTGCCCGAGATGCCGCTTCGGACGAATGCCGCGCTCGCGGAGGACACGCGCGATCTCGGCCCGGGTCCAACGCATCTGGCCCGGCCCTCAAAACCTCAGCTCGAAGCCCGCCACCGCGTATCCCGTCGGCACCACGTCCGTCCTGTTGTCCTCACGATTGAAATCGTTCCGGAGGCCCGTGGCCAATGCCCCGCCTTCCACATAGAGCCAGCTCACCGGCACGATCCGGAGATAAAAGCCGCCTTCGCCGGTCGGCGCCAGATCGCGCTCGAAGCGATGCTTCAGGAGATAAAGACCGCCCCCCAACGTCGCCCCAAAGCGCAACGGCCCGATGCCCGCGTCGATCGAGAGGTCCGCGATGGCTCCTTGAATCCGCAGCTCCGCGTCCGTGTCGGGCATCGCCACCTCGTTGGCCTCGTCGATCTTCATGTCCTCCCACTGCCGATACGTGAGACGCGCCATGAACTGAACGCCGTCGTCGAACGTGGCGCCGCCGAGCACGGTCGACGCGGACCATCCGCCTTCGGCATCCATGGTCAGCCCCCAATGTCGGCGAGGAAACCGCGCGTACACGATGCCGCCCTCGAGCCCCGAGAACGGCTCGATCGGTACGCCCGTCTCTTCCTGGAAGAGATGATGATGACCGTCCTCCCACGGCCACTCCGCCGCCGTGAACAGCATCAACGCGGTCAGGATCATGGACTTTTAACTCCCCCTCCTTACGACCGTTGGGTCACTTCTTGAGAATCGCGAACGTTCGACCCATCTCGACCAGCGCCTTCTCGCACAAGGAAACGTCGTCGGCCGCGCCGATCCACGTCAACACGTACAGGTGCGCCTTCGTGAAGAACAGGACCTGAACGCCCCGCATCGGTCTGTCGTCCTCCGTCCACGCGCCCACCATCAGCAGTGTCGGATGCTCGCCGCTCATCCCCGTCTCCACCCGCGCCGCGGCATAGTCCGGAAACTTGCGCACATTCTGGGCGCGAATCTGCGCGGCGAAGTCCTCTCTCTGCATCCGCCCCTCGTTGATCTCGCGCATCGGCAGTTGCACCCTCAGCGCGAAGCTCAATCTTCCGTCCGCCGAGGTCATGCGCAGCGCCGTCACGTCGTCGCCGGTGCCCGAAACGCGCCATCCTTGCGGTATCGCGATGGAGAAGCCCCGCGCTTGATCGACGTGAACCGCCTCGACCTGCTGGAGCGCGAGCCACAGGACGATCGCCATTGGATGCATCGGAGTGAGCATACCATCAACGCGCAATGCGTCGCAGGAGGATCGTGTCGAAATCCTCCGTCCGCTCATGTCCCCCATCCGCCCACTTGACCGCCACGCGCACGATGAACGCCGCATCCGTACGATCCGCCGCGTCCAGCCTGGAGAACGTCGCGTCGTAGCGGAACTCCTGCCCCTCATGGAATACCCGCGCGCCCGCGATGTCGCGCGGCTTCTGAGACGTCAGCCCCATCTGAATCTCGGCGAAGGCCTTCTGCGCGACCAACGCCGCGATCGTCTGATCCATGCCGCGCTTGTGGCTGGCCGTGCCGACCGCGAACAGCGGCAGTATCGCGGCGGTGGCCAACACCAGGACGCACATCGCGATGAGCACTTCCAGGAGGGTGAAGCCCGGTCGCCTCATCGCTCCACCTCGCGGAACGCCGGAACGTGAATCTCCATGACGAACGTCTCCCCGAAGCGGGCGCGCGCCCCCGTCGGGTGCCCCGCCGCCGTCGTACCGCGGGCCCCTCGCCGCTTCGCTCGGACACCGTCTACCGTCTTATCCGCGTATTCGATCCACTCCCCGTCGAGCTTCAGGAAAGCCGGTCCGTCGGGCATCCCTCGCGTCGTGTCCAGGCGGATCACGCTCTCCGAATCCGAAATCCCTTCGGTCAACCGCGCGCCTCGAGTCTCCGACACCTGTGACTCCACGACGAGGGTCACCTGAGCGATCTCCGGGTAACAGAAGTCGGGATCATCCCCCACCTTGCGCGAACGATGATAAACGAATCGGGAGAGGTCCCCCTCGCCGAGACACCGCGACGAATCCCAGAGGAGGGAAGGTCCGATGAGGTCCTTCCCGCTCCCGGAACGCCTCGCCGGCTGCCCGGCGCCGCGCTCCAGCTCTCGCGCGCAGTCGGCGCACTTCCCCGACGCCGCCGACGTCATCCGCCGCGGATGCTTCGCATTCGGGCACACCCACACGTCCTCCCCCGGAATCGCCCAAGTCGTCGTCGCCGGCGTCCAGAATCGGAAGCCGATCCACAGCACGCCCGTGTCGAGCGCACGGAAGTGCCGCCGGAAGGCGGGACTCGACATCGACGCGATCAGGTCCGCCTGCAGGATCGAGGACTTCGCCGCGCGGTCGAAGAACCGCACGCCGCGATACAGATGCGGCTTCTGCGGATCGGGATCCAGGACGTACGCGACCTCCCACAGATCCCCGTAATCGAGCGACGCGATCGGCCGCCGCGATGAAACGCGCGGATCCACGTTCACGCGAAGGGGATCTCCGGCCCGCACGAAGCGCAACCTCTGCGCCTTCCTGCCGTCGAGATCGCACGTGAAATGCGCGTGCTGGATTTCCCGACCGCCCGAGTCGACATACCAACGCTCGTCCGCGAACGTGTTGCGCAGGTCTTCCCCGATCTGATCGAGGATCCTTTGCGCGCGGTCGAAGACGTCCTTGCGCTCCTCGCCCGCCGTCCAGGTGTCCAGCCCCGCGGTCGCCAGCGCCACGAGGGAGCTCATCAACATCAGGAAGATGATGAACGCCACCAGCACTTCCAGCAGCGTCATTCCCGTGTTGCCGCGTAGGCGGTTCATCAATCGTCCTCGTGATACAGCACTCGCGTCGGCCGCTCCATCTCCACCTGGAGGCGCTGGATCTTCGGCGAACGCTTCCACGCATGATTGGGCCAGTACGCGCCCGGGAGGTACTCGACATAGAAACGCGCGTCGAGCTGTCCTGCGTCGCGCCGGCCCGACACATAATCGATCGCGTTCGGCGCGTTGGGCGTGGTGAAGTCCCAAAGCTGCGTTCGGCCATCTCTGACCGGCGCGTCCGTGAACTCGCCCATCCCGTCCGCGCGTACCAGACAATGCGTGCGCACGAGAGGGTCGTCCTGAGGAACCTCCTGCTGCCACTGCACGGTCCGCCAGCGAGCCCCCCGCCGCGTGATCGACGCCTGGAAGTACGCCATCTCGTCGTCGAACTGCTGCGGGCGATACGTGTCCCAATAGCGGGAGGGAATCCCGTACACCAGCGCGTCCTGCGCGTGACTCTGCGCCGCGGTTCCGAACCGCCCGCGCCACAGGACCTGGCCCTGAACGTCGGGGGAGCATTCGTAGACCGCGCCTGTCGCCATGTTTGAGAAGTTCTCGAAGCCCACGACCTCCTCGTCGATGAGCGCGTAGCCCGGACGGTATCCCCCCTCCAAAGGGCTCCGAACCGTGAAGGCGCGATCTTGCGCGCCCACGCCCGCCGAGAGGCATGAAATCGGCAGGAACGACATGTTGAAGGCCGGCTCCCCTTGCGCGTGCACGTCCGCCCGCGAGTTGAGCCATCCCCGGGAACATTCCCGCAGCTCACCGGACTTCGCGTCGACGTCCGCGTATCCGATGATCTCGTCTCCCACCTTGATCGCGCCTTCCGTGCCCAACGCGCTGACGCCGTTCATCCGGATCAGCCGCGTCGAGGAATCCGTGACGGCGCTGGTCGCGAATGGCCCCTTCGGCGACGCGAGGAACTTCACTTCGTCGATCATGATCCCGCCGGGGCCGAAACTCACCTGCGGGTCCGCGTTCTGCAGCCAGGACAGGCTGAGCAATTCTCCCGACGGCCACTTCAGCAATCGCACGTGCTGTTCATCCGGGAGGTAATCGCGTTTCACGGGCTCCCACAAGGCGACGAGCTGCAGAACGTTGCTCACGCCCGTGGACCGGCGGACGCGGGCGGATACGCGGGAGTCGGCGCCGTCCACGAGCGTTACGCGATCCCATCGCTGACAGTTCAGTCGATTCACGCCCGGGTCGCTGTCCGCCACCGCGAATACCGGAATCACGTTCTCCCCGCGGCGATGCGCCGTGCGACGCGAGCCTTCGATCGCTCTGCTGAACGGGTCCGGCAGCGGCGGTGACCCGACGCTTACACCGACCCAGAAGTTCGGGCGACCGTCGGCAATCTTGACTGGACCGAACCACTCCTCCTCCACCTGAATGAACGTGGGCGACAGATAGCCGCGGGTCGACGTCACCGGCACGCACCAGCACTCGATCACCGCTCCGTCGTCATGTCGCGCCGCGGTCGTCTTCTCCTGCGCCCGCTGGCACTTCGCGAAGCGCGGAGTGCCCCCTCGCTCCAGCGCGTCGTAGTAGATCACTTCATTGTCGATCTTGATGTAACCGCGCTCCGGGAAGTCGTCGACGCTCGTGGCCTGCACGAAATCCTGCGAGGAGTCCACGAAACGACCCGTCGCGTCGCTCTTGTCGCCGACGACGGAGGCCGACGGATTCGCGTCGAAGTCGAGGTCGATCTGGCCGGCGGTCGCAGGTAGCTTGTTGAACTGCGCCATCACTCCGCCGCGCCGGAGGTTCAGAGGCCGCAACTTGCTCGAGTATCCGAAGAGCTGCACCTTCACTCCGGCCGGATGATCGCGTGAGGTCGTGCCGCGCATCCCTCGCCATACCGTGCGCTTGGCCAAGTCGAGGTGCACCACTTCGTCGCCGATCAACAGCGGGATGTAGTTGGGTTCCGTCGGTACCGCCGGCAAGGGGGGCTCGGGCTGAATCGGCGGCAGCTCATTCGGAGGCGGCTGAGGAATCCAACCCCCGTTGCGCAGCGACAGCGGCGTCGTGGGCGGGTCCCCCGCTTTCGGCGCCGGCAACGGCCCGGCGAGTTCCGTGATCATCGGGACCCCCTGCGGCGTTACGTGCGCGAACGTCGCCTGGGGATGCGCGAAGCCGTCCACCAGCATCGCGAGGTGCGCCCAGCGAGTCCCCTTCCAGTAAACGCCGATGTGATACCACG
>JACPRB010000111.1 GCA_016190155.1 Planctomycetota bacterium | reverse complement strand
TCCTGGCTTCCTCAGAGTATTCTCCGGACGGAAAACGGAGGATCCCCGAGTTCGGTTGCGGTCGCCGCGCTGCGTCCTCGGGTCTTGGTCCCGTTTCCTCTGCGTCCTCGGTTCCCTTCAGAGTTCTCTGCAAATTCGGTTGCCACAAAAGCCCTTTCGGCCTAGGCTTCTCTGCAGCCTTTGAATCGACCCTTATGAGCGACAACCCCAGCCAACTCATCTTCGCGACGCCCTGGTATACGTTCGCCCAGAGTTTCATGACGGCCGTGCACGCCCGCGTGCGGCGCGCCCAGCTGTATCCC
This sequence comes from Planctomycetota bacterium, assembly GCA_016190155.1. GTDB lineage: Bacteria > Planctomycetota > MHYJ01 > MHYJ01 > JACPRB01 > JACPRB01. The sequence goes on along the minus strand of JACPRB010000111.1, from coordinate 8,998 downwards.
CAATGGATGCGCAACCGCGACAACGACTCGCAGGTGAAGATGACCTTCCGGGCCCTGACCGCCATGGAACTTAAGGCGGACTTCCAGGTCGAGCCGCCAGGCCTGAAGATCAACGACCTGCCGGTCAATCCCATCCGCGGCGGCAACATCGTCTGGGACTTCGCGAGCCTCCTGAGCGAGATCCTCATCGCGCGCCTCACCTTGACCAAGGAACTGAACGTCGCGGAGCTTTCGTCTCTCACGCGGGCCCTGGCGAACGCCGCTCCACCCGCGAGCATGCCCCCGAACTACTGGGCGCGCGTCCTGGAGTCCGAGAAGATCGCTCACGCGAGCATCGAGCAGCGTCCCTACATCAGCAGCCCGGAAGACGGCGAGACCGTGATGTTCCTGACCGGCCGGCTTTCAGGCGACCGGGCCCTCGATCCCGAGGAAACCGCCCTCCTGAAACGCGCGGTGGAGACCCTCATGACCGCCTCGGAGCTCCTGCGGCAAACCGATCCCGAAAGCCCCGCCGCACAACGCGCCATCGCGGGAGCGACCGATCACCTCGCCACCCTGCTCTCTCGCGCGAGACTCGCGACGCTGGTCGAACACGACGGCCAGCTGCTCGCGAACGGCCAAGGGCTGGAGGGCGAAGCCTCCCAGAAGCTCGCGCAGGAGCTCAAACGCAAGGCGTGCGCGCGCTTGACGATCAAGGACGGGCTCACGTTGCCCGAGGGATGCGCCCTCGTGAGCCTCCTCTCCATCCCTTCGGAGGATCCGCATGCCGAGGACGATCTCCGCGCCATCCTCCGCTCGAACTTCATTCGTCGCTTCCTCTTCCAACACAAGGCCGCGGCGATCGAAGAGCCCGCGGCGGTCCCCGTTCCTCCGCCGACGCCGCCCCCGGCCCCCGCGAAGGCCGCCGGCCCCACCGAGAGCGCCCGGCAACTGCTGTCCCAGGCGCCCGACACCTTCCTCGGCTCCGAATCCCAGCGGATCTTCCCCAACCTCATTCAAGGGCTTTCCGGCGGCACGGACGCAGAAGTCGGCACCCGCCTCCTGTCCCGGCTCGCGATGCTCCTCGAGCACAAGTCGTCGCTCATCCGCTGCCAGGCGTTGACGCTCGTGCGCCGGACGCTGCGCGAGCTGAAAGGAAACGCCCTTCCGATCCTGCTTACCGCCACTCGCCGGCCCCTGGTGAATCGGCTGCCGGCGGAGTCCGACACCGGCGTTCATCCGATCCTGGCGGAGACCCTGCAGCTGTGGTTGTCGGTGGCCATCCTCAGCGGACATCTCGACCTGGCCGCCGGCGTCATCACCCAAGGCGTCCAACCCGCCGTGCAGAGCGCGGCGATCCCAATTCAATACAGAACGGCGCTCCAATCGAAACTCAGGCTGGCCGGACAGCAGACGGGCATGGCCCTCGTGCAGGCCCTCGCCAAAGGAACCGCCAAAGCTCAGGAGGACGCGGCGCTGCTCCTTCAGAACATGGGATCCGCCCTGGCTCCCCTGCTGACGAAGCTGTCTTCGAGCGGCGATCCCGCCGTCGCCCAGGCCGCCTCCACCGCCCTGCACCTCCTGTCCAAGGCTGAGGGCAAAGGCGCCGTCCCCCAGAAGCCATGAACCCCTGGCGCGCCCTCCGACGCCTGTGGCTGGCCCTGCGCGGGGACGACACGTCACGCTTCCGCGCCGCCGAGGTGCTGACGCGCCTCGCCTATCCTCGTTACCGTTTCTCCGAATACGGGCGGATTTGCCTGGATGATCCGGCGTTCGCGCGAGAGTACGTCCGGCTTACCGAGCCCGACGACCGCTCGTTCGACCGGAAGTACCTCCTCGATCAGCTCCTGCAGCTGGTCCCGCCGCTCGAAGGCGACACGGCGGAGTGCGGGGCCTACCGGGGGGCCTCGTCCTGGTTCATCTGCCGGCGTCTTCAGGGCTCAGGCAAAGTTCATCACATCTTCGACTCCTTCGAAGGGTTGTCCGAGCCCGGCCCTCTGGACGGCACGCACTGGAAGCGCGGCAGCCTGGCCGGCCCGGAGGACGTCGTCCGCGCGACGCTTCGCTCCTTCCCCGACGTCGTCTATCACAAGGGCTGGATCCCCGAGAGATTCTCCGAGGTGTCGGATCGGAAGTTCTGCTTCGTGCACCTCGACGTGGACCTCCATCAGCCGACGCTCGATTCGGCGGCTTTCTTCTATCCACGCGTCGTTCCCGGAGGGCTGATCCTCTGCGACGATTACGGATTCACGACGTGCCCCGGGGCGCGCAAGGCCTTGGATGAGTTCTTCGCCGACAAGCCCGAGCCGGTGTTGAGTTTGCCGACGGGACAGGGCCTGGTATTCAAGAGATAGGGGGTATGTAACCGTTCAGCCGTTCATTCGTTCTTCCGTTCACCGGTTCTTGCGTTTACCCGTTCCTGCGCTCGAAGGCCTTTGCGAAAGGTCGTGTGCGGCCGGCGGAGAACGGATGCCCGCACCGACCAGAAGCCCGGAACGGACGAACGGATGAACGAGTGAACCGGTGAACGGTTACGGGGGTATAATTAGGCGAGCAGGAGTACGCCGTGACAGCAGAAACCGAGCATCGTTGGCACGATGGACCCACCGAATCGGGCCGTCCCGTCGAAGGCGCCCTCACGTTGGTGTTCTACCTCGTCCGCATCTTCACGACCCGCGTGTGGCTCTTCGCCTCCGTCTTCGTGGTCGTCATGACCCTCATCCTCGTGCGCACGATGAGCTCCACCCGGATCTACCGAGCCACCGCCGAGATCCTCATCGAGCGAGACGCACCCCTGCTGAAGAACCTCGAGTCGCCTCTGCAGGAGGACCGGGCCGACAGCGACTACTACAACACCCAGGTGCGGATCCTGCACGGCGTGGGTCTGGCGGAGAAGGTGGCGGTGTCCCTGAGCACGGAAGACCAGGAGCGCCTGGGCAAGCCGTCGCCCGAGGCGATCCTGTCGGGCCTGGACGCCGAACTGCTGCGCAACACCCGCCTCGTCGTCATCAGCTTCGAGCATCAGGACCGGGAACTGGCCGCCCGAGTGGTCAACAAAGTGATCGACACCTACAAGACGGACAACGTCCAGCGCCGCCGGGCGAAGATCCATGAGCTGCAGAAGGAGATGGAGAATCAGCTCAAGGACGTCGGGAAGAACCTGGCCGACAGCCAGGACAAGCTCCTCAAGTTCTACGAGGAGAACGAGATGCTGCTCGGGGACGAGCGCCAGAGCGCCCTCCAGCGCCAGATGGAGGAAGCGGGGCTGATCCTGCTGAGAGAGGAGCACGAACTCAGCCGCATCGAGGGCGCCGTCGCGAAGGTCGAAGCCGCCGGCGACGACATCGAGAAGCTCTACGAGGTCGCGATCTCGGAGCACATCTACTGGCGCGATGAGTCGGTCCACTTGGAGGAGACCCGCGCGCTGGCCGAGCTGGCGGAGCTGCAGAAGAAGTACCAGTTCACCCATCCCGCCTACCTGGCCGCCGTCTCTCGGGTGCGGGAGGTCCAGCGCCAGGCGAAGCAAAGCGCCAGGGTCTTCGCCCGCAGCGTCATCGCCCAGCGGGACACCCGGCACGAGGCGGTGGAGGCCGCCCGAGCGAAATACGAGGAGCTCCGGCGGAAACGCCTGCAGCTGGACAGCAAGGCCGCCGAAGCCGAACGCCTGCGGTACATCCGCGAGGCGAACCAGACCCTCCATGAGGCGCTCACCCTGCGCATCAAGGAGGCCGGAATCACCAGCAACCTCGAGAGGACGAACGTGGACGATCTCGTCCGCGCCCGCGCCCCGACGACGCCCGTGCGCCCGAACCTGTGGACCAACCTTGTCATCGGCTTCTTCGGCGCCCTCATGGCCGCCATCGCCCTGACGCTCGTCGTGGACCGGCTCGACAACACCGTCCGCACCACCATCGATGTGGAAGAGGCCTACGACCTGCCCGTCCTCACCGTCGTGCCGCAGTCGCGCGTCGGCGAGCTCAGCGGACCGCCCGCCTTGGCCTGCTGGAAAGACGAGGTGTCCCAGATGGCGGAGGCCTTCCGCCGCGTCCGCGCGGCCGTGCTGCTCTCCGTGCGTCGGACCGAGGGCGGCGGGCCCTTGCGACGCATCATCGTCGTCTCGCCCGGCCCCGACGAGGGCAAGAGCATCACCGCCATGAACCTGGCCATCTCCCTGGCCCAGATGGGCGAGCGGACCCTCTTCATCGACGCCGACTACTACCGCTCCGAATCGCACAAGGTGTTGGGACTGGACCGCGAGAAAGGCCTCTCCACGATTCTCGTCAGCGACATCCCCTTCCAGCAAGTGGTGCAGACCACGGCCATACCCTGCCTGGACTACATGGCCACCGGTTTGATTCCCCCGCAGCCGGCGACGCTGCTCGGATGGACGCGGATGAAGTGGCTGCTCGACGAGGCGTCCCGGCATTACATGCGCGTCGTCATCGACACCCCCCCGATGGTGGCCGTGACCGACGCGACGCTGCTGGCGCCCCAGGCGGACGCCACGCTGCTCGTGGTGCGCGAGGGCAAGACGTCCAAGACCGCGCTCCATCGCTCGCTGCAGACTCTGGGGCGCACGGGGGTCAAACCACTCGGGTTCGTCTTCAACGGCGTACGCTCGGGCGTGGGAGAGTTCTACTTCAAATACCACCACCCGACGTACGCGCTGGAGCCGGAGCTGAGCGAGTCCGGCCGCCAAGAGCAGCCGCAGTAGGGGCTGCGCAAGGAGCCGCCGGACGGTTTCGGCACGTGGGCGTAGGTTCGTCGCAAGCGTCCACCCGTTCATCAGTTCATCCGTTCGCCCTCCTCTGCCGTCGCCCAGTCAACCAGGGGAGGTTCGGAGATCGGGAGATGAAAGCGTTTTCGGCCATCTCCGAATCACCCAATCCCCACATCCCCTGTTCGCGTTCCGTGCTTCGGAGAATCTCTGCTGGAACGGGACCTTCCAACGGACGAACGGTTGAACTGTTGAACGGCTACGGTCCGTCTATTGCGCCGGAGGAGGCTCTTTCGCTTCCTCGACCACAGGGGAAACTCCGCTCGATTCCCCGCCGGCGGTCGGCACGGGCGCGGGCACCGGAGCGGGACGCGCGACCCCGGCCCAGAAATCCTCGGAGGGAGACGCCCGCCGCCAGCCACGCCCGCTCCCGGCGGGCTGCATCATGAACCCGCGCACGAGCAGGACCAAGGCCAACGTCGTCCATGGAGTGGCGATCGTCAGCAGAAGCGTCTCGAACCCGGCGATGAAGAGCCAACTGACCAGATAGGCCGCGGACCAGCCTTCGGTAGGCCGGCTCACGCGCGCGGCCGTACGACGCAAGGCGCGCATGACGAAGTACGCCACGACGACCGTGCCCATCATCCCCGTCTCCGCCAGCAATCCGAGGTACCCGCTATGCGCGGAAGCCGCCGTCGTCATATAGTGTTCGTGCATCTTCCAGCCCACCCCGAACCACGGATACGACTCGAAGAGCCGCCAAGCTTCCTTCCAAGCGTCCCACCGGCCGCTTGCCCCCGTGCCCAGCCCGCGCGCGGGATCCTCAAGGGCGTAGACGTTCGAGATGAAGATCAGCACTTCCTTCAGCCGTTCCTGAGTGAAGTACAACACGAGGACGCCCAGCGCGAGAAGACAGGCGAAATACGTGACCGTGCCGATCCCGGCGATCCAACGTGCCCGGAACATCAGCCAGAGAACCACCCCGATGAGCAGGGCCGACATGGCCGAACGAGAGTTCGTCAGGAACAACATCACCAGCGTCGGCAGGATCACCAGCAACCCGAGCTGCCACTTGCGCCACTGCAAGGCGCAAAGGATCACCCCCGCGCACATGATGCCGAACACGTTCGGATTGACGAGCCCTCCCAGACGGACGTATTGGCTCACGTCCCACGTGACCGATATCAGCCCCAGTAACGCCGTCCCCATCAACGTGAAGGCAACGAGGCCCCTCCGGAGCTGCTCGTCGTCCATCGCCGTGTTGAAGACATACGCGAGCACGATCCCGGCGACCAGACTGGCGAAGTATCCGGCGGAGGAAGACGGGGACTCCGAGGCGAGGATGGAAATCGCGTTCACGCCGACGAAAACGAGAAGGAAAACGAACAACGCCGCGTTGCGCACAATGTTCCTGACCGCGAACGCGTTGCGCAACGGCTCCACGAACGCGACCACGACGAACGGCCAGCACAAGGCGAGGAACATCGTCAGCTTGTCGCCGCCCTCCGCCGCCTGCAGGGTCAACAGCCTGGAGACGAGGACGCTCCAGAGCCACGCCGCGAAGAGGATCGGGATGAGCAGGTAGTAGAGCCGCGAGCGGTTCATGCCGTAATTCTACCGCACGCCGACCAAGATCGCGTGCCGCCGGGTCTTCGGACAGGCCCCGATGATGTATATATATATCGATGAGTTCCGCCCCACGTCGCAGACGTCGCGCGCCTCCGCTGGCTTGCTGGGTAGTGCTGTGTTCGATCGCGACCACGGCGACCTCGCAAACCAAGGAACAGCGCGCGCGTGAAGAAGAGGAGCAGCAACGACAGAAGCTCGAACAGGCGGAACAGGAGTGGGAGCAGGAGATGCGACGGCCGGTCGAAGACGACCACCGACCCGAGCCCAGGGAGTACCTGGCGCCCGACCATTACAAGTACCTGCTGGCCCGCGGGCGCGTCGCCGATCACCTGAAGCTCTCGGGGAAGATCGCCGCCGAACAGGGGTACGACGACAATGTGCTGGTTTCGAGCACCGATGAGGAAAGCGATTTCTACACTCTCTTGGTCGCCAAGATCCAGGCCCAGTTCGAGCGCCATGGCGCACAGGCCATGGTGAATTACACCGGTCAAGAACGCCTCTACGCCCGCCTCGACCAGTTCAACGGACCGGAGCACTTCCTGGACTTCCTGCTCGCGTACCGAACCCGCTCCTTCCGGATCGAGATCGGCGAGCACTTTCGCGACCAGATCGATCCCACCGAAATCACCCTCTTCCGGGACCGCGCGGAGCGTCAGCGCAATGATCTTGCGGCGACGCTCGGCATCGATCTCCACGGCCTCGACCTCGAATTCAGCGCTTCAACGCGTCGCTTCCGCGTCCTTGAAGAGACGCTGGAGTTCTACGACCACCGGCGTCATGAGGCACGCGCGCTTGGGGCATTGGGCATGGGCGACAAGCTGCAGGCCGTGTCGGAGATCGGAGGCAGCCGCACCGCCTTCGACGAAGAGGAAACGTTCAATTCGTTCGAGGTCGCGTGGGCGTTGGTCGGCGTCCAAGGGCAACCTGCCCCGACCTTGTCCGGCAGCCTCAAGGTGGGACTCTACCGCGTGGACGTGGAGGTCGGAACCTCCACGGCGATCCCGACGGAAGGGGACGTGGACCTCATGGTATCTGGGTACCTGAAGTGGCAACGCCGACAACAGAACTCCTTCGAACTCCGCCTCGAACGGATGCCGTACGAGACGTCGGAAACCGGCTGGGCCCTGTTGTCGCGAGTCACGCTGGGGTACAACCACTGGCTTGCGGAGCGTCTGACCGGAAGCGTCTGGAGCGCGCTGGAGCAGGCGGAAGAGCCCGACACGCGCGCCGTCCGGCGCGCTTACGTCTTCGGGCTGTCTTTGAAGTACGAGCTGGGGCGCAATTTCCAAGCGACCCTCGAAAGCACATACCAGGAACGATTGGACCGCTTCGGGCCGTTCGATAACTTCCGCGCCACCGCCGGAATCGGCGTCGTCTTCTGATACTGGAAAGGAGCACGGGTGATGATTCGATCCGCCTTGTTCCGCAGCATGGCGCCGGCGCTGCTCCTCACCGCCGCGTGCGGCTCCGCCCCCACACGGCCACCGGGCCTCGAGGATCCGATCGGCGCGGGCCTGCCTTCGCCGTCCTTCGCGATTTCTTCCCCCGACGAGGCGGCCGCCCGCGCGATCCTCGCGGAGTATTCCGACCGTTTCAAGGAGGGGTACCCGCTGCAAGCGGGAGACAAGCTGCGGTTCGTGGTGCTCGGGAACGCGGAAATCTCGGTGACGGCCTATGTGCCCGCCGAGGGCTCCATGCACTTCCCTCACGTCGGCCGCATCGATGTCGCCGGCCGCACGTTGGAGGAAGTGCGGGCTGAGCTCGCGCGCCGGTTGGCCGACGGCTACCTGGTGAATCCGGACGTCTCCATTTTCGTCGAGGAATACGCCAAGCGTCTGGTCCATGTGCTGGGCGCGATCCATCAGCAGCACAGCTACGAGATTCCCGGCGGGCGCACCGTGACGCTGCTGCAGTCGATCGCCTTGGCGTACGGCTTCCGACCCGAGGCCGAGAAGCGCTCGGTCTTGATCACGCGCGCCAAGAACGCGGCGGGGACGGAGCACATCATGATCCCCGTCGATGTCGTGGCGCTCACCCGCACGGGCAAGGGCGAGGATCCGCTGCTCATCCCGGGCGACGTCGTCGTCGTTCCCGAACGCGAGAAGATCTACGTGCACGGCCAGGTCAATCGCCCCTCCGCGTATCCGATCAGCGCCGACTATCCGACCACGCTGACACAGGCCATTTCCATGGCCGGCGGCTTCAATCGGATCGCCGCGGAATCCTCGGTGCAGCTGACGCGACGCCACGCGAATGGCACGCGCGCGACCTATGCCATCGATGTGACTCGAATCATGGAGGGTCACTCCGAAGACGACGTCCAGTTGCAGCCGGGCGACGTCATCTTCGTCCCGGAGAGCTTTTTCTGAGAGGGCCTCTCAAAATGAACCGCCAAAACGCCAAAGCGCCAAAGCGCCAAGGAAAAGTCGAAGACCCTCACAGGGATCAAGAGGCCTATTCGTGGTCTCCTCTTGGCGTCTTGGCGCTTTGGCGGTTCGCCTTCCGAAACTCCGGATGCTTTGAGTCAAGTCTGGGCACGGTTCAATCCTGGCTTGTGCGAGGAAACAGAGGGAAGCAGAGCACGCAGAGAGGAAACCGACACCAGAGGACGCAGGGGACCCTGAGAAGAGGCTCTTGTGCTCGACAAGCCTGCCGCGACTGTTACCCGCATTT
>JACPRB010000110.1 GCA_016190155.1 Planctomycetota bacterium | reverse complement strand
TCCGTGGCCTCAGGTTCCAGCACCATCGCTTGGTAGCCGGACGTGTCTCGCTTGGCTCTCACAGTGTTCCCCCTCTTCTCTCGCCATGAGAGTGATCGGCAATCGGAGGGGAAACCTGAAGCCTAAAATGCTACGCTCGCTATGGACCTACCCTGGGACCCGCAGGTACGTATCGCCTGGCTCGCGATTGGAGCCTCTCCAGCCCGCCGGCCGCCCCGCGTCATCGCGCCGTGAGCGATCTGCGCGTCGATGGCGCCTACGTTGAACGCGACGGCGCGATCATGTACCTGCCCAGTCCCAACGTGCTGGATCTCGTCGGCACCGCCGCCCTGTGGATCAAACCTTCGTACTTCCCCGAGATGGCCGGGAAACCGCGCGCGGTGTTCACCTTCGATACGCTCAAGCGGAGATCGGACGACCGGTTCTGGCAGATCATGAACGGGCTGTGGTTCTTCGCCAGCGCGGACGCGCCCGCTTTCGCGCCGTCTCCGAATGAAGGAGTCGGCCCTCGTTATGCCCAGGGACACTGGCGACCCGCCAGCATGGCCTGCGGGTACTCGACGTACGGCAGAGAAGGCGGCGGCGTGGGACAACTGACCGACACGCTCAATCACCAGGCGCACTCCCATGGATCCAGGACGGACCTGTTGCGGCACCACGGCTGGACGCATGTCACCTACATGTGGAACACGGTCGACCGGCAGGTTCAGCTGTGGATCAACGGCGAGCCCGCGCCGAACATGGCGATGATCCGCGTCGACACGCCGGACCCGATCGAAGTCGGCGACTATCTGACGCCGGGCAATCTCATCCGCTTGGGCGAGCCCTCCCGGACCACGGAGATGACGCAGGAGGATATCGTCGACAATCAGGTCGTCTCTCGGAACTGGGCCGCCGATGCCACCATCGACGAGTTCTTCCTCTGGAAGGGAAACCAGCTCGAACGCGGTCAGGAGATCTTCGCATCGGGACGCTACCATTGTCCGCAGTCGCTCGAGACCGTCTTCACTTCCAGGAACCTGGTGTTTCCGGTCTCTTCCCGGGCGCTGCCTTCGCCCTCCGATGTGATCCCGCCGGGAAACCAGGAATCCCCGATCGGGCCTGCGGTGAGCGCGTCCCCCCTCGCCACACGCATCCTGGCGGCCGCCTGGACGTGGTATCCGGAGTCCGTCTCATGGACGGGACAGCCGCAAATCAAGGACGCCTTCAGCGAGACCGAACTGACCGTCTTCGTGGAAATGCGTCTGATCCACAATGGCGTGGAACGGCCCGAGATCTTCACCGACAGCGGCGGCTCCGCCGTACCCGACCTGATCGTCGATCCCGCCGACTCCTTCAGGTATCGCCTTCTCGTCCGCCTTCAGAACGCGTCGCCTCAAACGATTCTCCTGGCCACCCCCGTCATCGACGACGTGACCCTCTATGTCTCCTCCTCCTCGGAGTACCTGGCGTACGAAGTCGTGGAAACCTCTTTGTGATCACGAGGCGCGACGGGACCGCGGCGGAGTACGGAGCCGGCGCTCGCCTCTTTTCCTCCACGAAAGCCCATCACTGTTTCGTCTGAATAGAAGCAGGGTAACCGTTCAGCCGTTCGAAAACCCCGTTCCGACGTCCAGCTTCCGGAACGAATGAACGTGCAAACCGATGAACGGATGAACGCTTACGAAGCAGGGTCGTATAATCTTAAGGGGCGGCGTCCGATGGAGGAGTCCGACATGCGCATCACCACCTTCGTCATCATCCTGGGGCTCATGGGACCGATCAGCGCGATCGCCCAAGAGAAGCAGCAAGACGACGTCATCCAGCATAAGGACGGCACGCTCATCGTCGGCAAGATCCTGACCGTGACGGCGACCGGCATCGAGATGCAATTGCGCGCCGGCGGCCGGATCACCCTCGACTTCAAGAACCTCGCCCCGTATTCCGCTTACCGCGTCAAGGAAGACCGGATCGATCCGAACAGCGCGCAGGCCCATTTCGAGCTCGGGGAATGGTGCCTGGCCAACGGGCTGTATTCGCCCGCGGCCGAGGAGTTCGAGAAGGCCGCCTTCCTCGACAAGGAACTGGCGGCCAAGGCCAAGGAGAAGAAGGAAGAGGCGTTCAACGAAGACGCGCGCACCAAGTTCGAAGAAGCCAAACGGCTGATCGCCGCCAAGGACTACGACGCGGCGGAGAAGCTCCTGAGCTTGCTGCTCAGCAATTACAAGGACACCCCCTGGGCGAAGGAAGCCCAAGGCGAGATCACCAAAGTCACCGAAGAAATAAAGAAAGAGAACGAGACGAGGAAGAAGCAGCTCGAAGACAAGCTCAAGGCGAAGGCGGAGGCGCAAGCCAAGAAAGGCGAGGAGGCCGGTCGAGCGTCCCTTCAACAAGCGACCGACGCGATGGAGGACGCCAAGAAGCTGTGGGAGGAGGGGCTCGAGTGGGACGGCAAGGCGAACTTGACGAAGGCGGATCGCGCCTTCAAGACCGCGGAGGCGCGTCTCCTGAGCGCCAAGCACATCCTCGAGCCGCTGTCCAAGTCCGGCGATGCCAATGTCGCCAAGTCGGCCGCCGGTCTCGATAAGGAAATCGACGCCTGGCTCCTGAGGACGTACTACCGGCTGGGCCGGATGTGGGCGGTCGAGTTGAATTATCCCGAAGCCAACGCCTGGCTCAACCGGGGCCTCAAACTAGCGCCGGATGATCACCTGCTGAACGAAGTGCTGCTGACGCTGACGCAGATGGAGATGCGCAAGCGCGCCGCCGGCGCCAAATACTAGAACGGCCGCGCCGACTCCTTCACCGGCCGCTCGACCTCCAACGCGACACGGAATCCCCAAGCGAGGATGCTGTTGCCGACCTTGATGAGCAGCTCGTTGTTCCCCTTCTTTAGGGTCCCGGCGGCCACGTCGAACCCGGCCTCGATCGGACGAAACACATTGTGGCTGTGGATCTTCTCTCCGTTGAGCCACACCTCCACCGCGTCATCCGACCAGACCTTGAACGCCGCCGGTTGCTCCTCCTCGGAGTACACGTACGTCACGCCGTACGCCAGCCGGTGCTCGGCGTCGTACGCCTTGAGCAAATCGACGCTCCCGTCTTCCCCGCAAACCGCCGGACGCCAGACGATGGGACGCTCCCCGCCGACCTCGAATTGCGCCGCCAGATCGACCGCCGCCAGTTCCGGCCCGTAGCTCTGCTCCGAGATCGAAACGTCGCGGTTGTACGGGAACGGAGCGACGACATGCCACTCCTTGAGCAAACTGTCCACGCGTACCAGCTCGTATTCCACGGTCGCCGGCTGTCCCATCGTGAACGAAAGCCGCGCCATGCGACGCAGCGGGTGCCCGATCGATGCCGGCTGGGCCTTCGGAGGTTCGGGCAGCTCGATCCGCGCGGTGGGCGACGTCCGCCCCCGATGCACCATCACCGTCTTCGATTCCGGTCCCACGCGGTCCTCGATCGCGACCTCGAACTCCATCGGCTCGGGGCTGTATACGTTGAGCACCTCCGGCCCTTGGAGAAGATACACGTGCTCGTTCTTCAGAAGCGCCGCCACTCCCTTCACCGCCCACGACATCGCCTTCGCCGCCGGATCGTCGGCCTGCGCCCCCTTGAGCCGCCGCCCGATCGCCCTCTCCCGAAGCGCGGCGAAATCCGCGTCCTCCACCGTCACCTCGACCTTGACGCCTTCCGTCACGGCCCGCGCGGGCACGACGATCCGGTTGATCGCGTTCGCCTCGTCGTATTCGACCGGCACCAGAGCGCCGTCGACGCGCGCGGACGTCGCACGCCGGGTGTCGGCCAGCTCGATCACGGTCGAGCGCGAATCCGGCATGCCCGTGTACGCCCCTCGCGTGGGCTCGACCGTCACCGTAACCGAGTTGCCCCGCCGGTCGTACTTCAGCGACGTCCGCGCGTACCGGCCGTGCAGATACTCGCTGGTGATCCCGTCGTCCTCGACCAGCGTGGTCGCTCCCTCCTTGCCCGGGTAACACCGGACGACGAGATGTTTCAAGGGCGTCGTCGCCATGCGCGGCGTGTACGGCTGCAGAGGGATCGGAACGCCGCCCTTCACGAACAGCGGAAACTCGTTCAGATCCGCCGTGACGACCGTCTCCACGTCCCCTTCGACGCGCTCGCCCGTGAACCAGTTGTACCAGACACCGCGCGGGAACCACGCCGACTGCATCGCCACCTTCCCAGGACCCGCGCCGGGCGACGTGATCGGCGCGACGAGGAACGCGTCGCCGAGCATGAACTGCTGGGCGTGGGTGTAGGCCCGCGGATCCGTCGGGTGCTCGAGATACATCGGCCGCGTCAGCGGCATGGACTCGCGATGCGACTGCCACGCGCTCGAGTAGATGTACGGAAACAGCGCGGAGCGCAGGTGGAAGGCGATCCGCATCGCGTCCTCCGCTTCCCGACCGTACGCCCACGGCCGCCGGTCCAGCTCCGCCGAACGCGTCGAGTGCGATCGCAGCGCCGCGGTCATCGCGCCGAACTGCACCCAGCGCACGTATGCCTCTTCGATGCGCGGCCCGACGTGACCGCCGATGTCGTGCGACCAGAAGAAGCAGCCGACGTTGCCGGCCGTGGCGGTGAACGGCACCTCGAACGCCAGCATCTTCCACGTCGTCGACGCGTCCCCGGAGAAATGGATCGCGTGGCGATGGTCCCCCCATCCGCCCCACCGGCTGAAGAGCATCCCGCGCTTCCCGTCCCGGCCCGTGTGCCGGAAGTAGTACCGGTTCAGCCACGTGAGATTCGGCAGCTCCGCAACGCTGTCCGTGAACGGATGCTGCTGCCAATCCAGCCACCAGAAGTCCACGCCCGCGTTCTCCAGCGGCATGTGCGTGTGCTTGAAGAGCGTGTCCAGATACTTCTTGTCGCCCGCGTCGAAACGCGTCGTCTCCTTCGAGGACGGGTCCTTCCCCAGATCCTTCATGAAGACCGGATACATGTCCTCGTGCGGCCCCACGCCGTCGGCCGGATGAACGTTGAGCGTCACAGCCAATCCTTGCTCGTGGAACCACTGCAGCAGCCGCTCGGCATCGGGCAGGAGGTTGCGATTCCACGACCACCCCGTCCAGCCGTCCTTGTGCCAGTCCATGTCCATCACCATCACGTCGAGCGGGAAGTCGTGCTCGCAATACTCCTTCACGATCGCGCGATAGTCGTCGGACGAATACGGCCAGTAGCGCGAGTACCACGCTCCCAACGCGTACTTGCGCGGCATGGGGACCGACCCGCCGATCGCGGTCAGCGCGCGAAGGGCCGCCTTGTAGTCCGCGCCGTAACCGAAGAGGTACCAATCGGTGCCCGCGCCCTCCGGCCGCACCCGCACCCAATCCTCCGTCAGGAGGTGACGCGTGGAATCGTCGAGCACATACCATCCGTCGCGCGAGAGCAGCCCCTCGCCGAGGCTCACGGGACCGTGCACGCCGTCCAGCGTCCGGATCGTGCCACCGAGGTTCTCCTTGTTCTTCTGCCCCGGGACCCACTGCACGAACGCGTCGCCGTGGCGGATGAGCGCTTTGAGGTTGTGCGGCCCCAAGGGACGACCGTCCTCCGTGTACACGAGGCGGATGCGGCCGGTGTCGATGATCGTGACGCCGCCGTCGCGCAGAACTTCGTAGTTGAGGAAGCCCGCGTCCCGATTGACGGCGAAGAGCGACTTGGCGTCGATGAACGTCCCGCTCTCGGAGTACTCGATCCGGATGCACTCCGGCGTGATCACGGTGAAGCGGGCCTTGCCCGCCTCAACGACAGCTTTTTCCTGCCGCGGGGCAACCGCGCAGCCCAACGAAGCGACCAGCAAGGCGAACGAAAGCGCGCGACGCATGGCATACCCTCCCTGACCGTTCATCCGTTCGACTGTTCATTCGTTCACCCGTTCGAGCGCCCGGTTTCAACGTCCCCATCCCGGAACGAATGAACCGGTGAACGATTGAACGTAAACGTGTCGAACTCTATCAGGTGCGCGGCGGGAGGGTCAAGGTCGGACGCGGTCGCGTCCAAACGGGGCTACCGGACATGCGTGGAACGGGCCAAGTTCTGACGCTCGTGCTCTTGGAAAGGGGATCCGCCCCTCTTCTCACAGTAATCTCGGAGGCTGAACATGTACTCGGCCCACTGGTAGCTGCAACTCGCATAGTGATCGCTCTCCCTTCTCCATCCGACATGCCCGAAGCGGACCAGCGTCGTCTGATCATTCATCGATGCAAGCTGGAAGTTGATCCGCGTTCCATTCCACTCCTCCCCGGCGGAGAGCACCTCCCACAGGACCGCTTCGTCCTGCTTCATTTGCAGGAGCTTCAGGACGACCTCAAGATCATCGAATCTCAACGTGATCCGCTCCCCGATATGGTGAGAGCCATCAAGAGTCCTGGTCCACCAGCCCGCCAGCCCCTCATTCGTGGCAAGCGCGCAAAACACGTCAGCGATAGGAGCGCGAATCTCGAAGAAGAACCGGATGGCGGCATTCATCGCTTGTCCCCTACTCGCTCGGGAAGGAACCGGTCTTCAGACAGACGCACGGCCCATCGATCGGAAGCGCGATGAGCTTCTCCCAATTCTAGCCTTTTCCTACCCTCCCCGCTAAGATCGCTCGCCATGAACGAAACATTCATCCTCTCCGCGGTTCGCACCCCCATCGGACGATTCCAAGGCGCTTTCACGCCCCTGTCCGCCCCCAAACTCGGCAGCCTGGCCGTCCGCGAGGCCGCAACCCGCGCCGGCCTCCCGCTCGACCAGATCGACGAAGTCTTCATGGGCTGCGTCCTGCAGGCGGGACTCGGACAGAATCCCGCCCGCCAGGCCGCGCTCGGCGCCGGCCTGCCCCCATCCGTGGGCGCCGTCACGATCAACAAGGTCTGCGGCTCCGGCTTGAAGTCCATCATGTTCGCGGCCCAGGCCATCAAGGCCGGCGACCTGCGCGTCGCCATCGCGGGCGGCATGGAGTCGATGACGAACGCGCCGTACCTCATGCCGGAGGCGCGATCCGGAACCCGCCTGGGCCACGCGCGACTCCTCGACGCGATGATCCACGACGGCCTGTGGGACGTGTATAACGACTTCCACATGGGCCTCACGTGCGAGCTCGTCGCCGAACGATACAACGTCACGCGCCGCGACATGGATGAGTTCGCCCAGAACAGCCACCGCAAAGCCGCCGCCGCCGCGCGTGAAGGCCGCTTCAAGCGCGAGATCGTGCCCGTGCCCGTTCCCGGCCAGAAGGGCGACACGAAGGTCGTCGACGCCGACGAAGGCCCCCGCCCCGACGCCTCGGTCGAGAAGCTCGGCACCCTCAAACCCGCGTTCAAGAGCGACGGCTGCGTCACCGCCGGCAACGCCTCGCAGATCAGCGACGGCGCCGCGGCCCTCGTCGTCGCCGCGCCCGGCATCGGCAAGCCCGTCGCGCGCATCACGGGCTACGCGGTCGGCGGCCTGGAACCTAAGTGGGTCATGATGACTCCGGTGGAAGCCGTCAAGAACTGGGAGAAAAAGACCGGTCTCAAGCGCGCCGACATGGATCTCATCGAGCTCAACGAAGCGTTCGCCGGACAATCCGTGGCGGTCATCCGCGAACTCGCGCTCGATCCGGCCAAAGTCAACGTCAACGGCGGCGCCGTCGCGTTGGGTCATCCCATCGGAGCCAGCGGCGCCCGCATCGTCGTGACTCTGATCCACGCCCTGCAGGACCGCAAGCTCAAGCACGGTCTGGCGACGCTGTGCATGGGCGGAGGCAACGGCTTGGCCCTTTCCGTGGAGCTTCCATGAACTTCACCCTGACCGAAGAAGAAGCCGCCATCCAGCAACTCGCGCGCGAGTTCGCCGACAAGGAGCTCGCGCCGGTCTCCGCCAAGATCGACCGTGACCATCGCGTGCCGCGCGACATCCTCGCCAAGATGGCCGACTTGGGTTTCATGGGGATGCTCGCCCCGGAGGAGGTCGGTGGCGCGGGATTGAACAACTTCTGCATGGCGCTGGTGCAGATGGAAATCAACCGCGCGTGCGCCTCGACGGGCGTCGCGATGTCGGTGCACAACTCCCTCGCGCAAAGCCCCCTCCTCAAGTTCGCCACGGAGGAACAGAAGCGCCGCTATCTGCCCAAACTGACGAAGGCCGAGTGGATCGGCGCCTACTCGCTGTCGGAACCGGAATGCGGCACCGATTCGGCCGCGCTCATCACGCGCGCCGTCCGCGACGGCAAGCATTACGTCGTCAACGGCACCAAGAACTTCGTGACCAACGGCGGAATCGCGGATCTCTTCATCGTCTTCGTCCGCACGAACCCGGACGTCGCGCTCAAGCACAAAGGCATCTCCGCACTCATCGTCGAACGCTCGACGAAGGGATTCACCGTCGGCAAGGACGAGAAGAAGATGGGCATTCGCGGCTCCAGCACCGTCTCGCTCTTCTTCGAGGACGCGCGCGTGCCGGCGGAGAACCTGTTGGGCGTCGAGAACGACGGCTTCAAGATCGCGATGAACACGCTCGACGGCGGCCGCATCGGGATCGCCTGCCAGGCCGTAGGCATCGCCCAGGCCAGCCTCGACGCGTCGCTCAAGTACGCCAAGGAGCGCCGGCAGTTCGACCGGCCGATCGCGGACTTCCAAGCGATCCAGTGGAAGCTCGCGGACCTCGCCACGGAGATCGACGCGGCGAAGCTGCTGGTCCTACGCGCGGCGCGCCTGCGCGATCAAGGCGTGCCCCACACGCGCGAGGCGTCGATGGCGAAGCTCTTCGCCTCGGAGATGGCCAACCGCCACGCGACCCAAGCCGTGCAGATCCACGGCGGCAACGGCTACATCCGCGACTTCCCCGTCGAACGCTACTTCCGCGACGCGCGCATCACGACGATCTACGAGGGTACCAGCGAAGCGCAGCGGATGGTGATCGCGCGGCAGATGCTGCGGTGACCACGGATTACGCGGATTCAAAATGATTTTCGCGGAAGTATCGGACAACTACTGGGTATCATTTGCGGAATCCGCATGATCCGTGGCTACCAGGATGGATAGGACCGCTCGATCGCGCACGGGCATGGTCGTGGCCGCGCATCCGTTGGCCGCGGAGGCGGGCCGCGAGGTGCTCGCCGAAGGAGGCAATGCCGTCGAGGCCGCCGTCGCCGCGTGCCTGGCGCTCGGGGTGGTCGAGCCGTTCGCCTCAGGGTTGGGCGGCGGCGGATACATGCTGGTGCACCAAGGCAACCAGACGGAGATCCTGGACTTCCGCGGCGTCACCTCCTCCCTCGCGTCGGAGGACGTCGTGTATCCGAAGGGGGCGACGCTTCCGTGGCAACCGAAAGTCGGGCCCTCCTCGGCCACGATCCCCGGCCAGGGACGCGCCTTGGATCTGGCCCTGCGCCGTTACGGCCGCGGCCTGCCTCTGTCGCGACTCACGCGCCGCGCCATCGAGGCGGCCGAGAACGGGTTCAACGTGTCCGAGGTGTTCACGTACGTGTCGGGGCTTTTCGAAGGCACGCTGCGGGCCTTTCCGGACGCGGCACGGACCTACTTCATCAACGGGCACCGCCGCAAGCCTGGAGATCGCCTCGTCCAGCCCGATCTCGCTCGCACGCTGCGACGGATCGCGCAGGAGGGATTCGAGGCCCTCTACACCGGCGAGATCGGCCGCGCGATCGTGGCCACGATCAACTCCAGCGGACCGGTTTGGGGAGAACAGGATCTCGAACGCTACGAGGTGAAGATCCGCCGGCCGCTGCTGCTCGCCGTCGCGGGGGCGGAGATCGCGACGACGGGCCCCCCGAGCCGCGGCGGCGCGGGCATCGCACAGGCACTCCTGCGCTGGGAGACCAACGGATTGCGGTCGATGGCGCATCACTCATCCGAAGCGATCATCGCCATGACGGAGACGTTCCGGGACGTGTTCTCGGCGCTGGAGCCGGTGATCGGCGATCCCGACGTGTTTTCCATCGACGTCGGCGCTCTCGGCGCGCCCCTCGCCGCGTCCGATTCGACGCCTAAGGCGGGGTCGGCCAGCACGACACACCTGACGGTCGTCGATCGCAACGGCATGGTCGTCGCCCTGAGCACGACGATCGGCCACTTCTGGGGATCCGGCGTGATCGTGCCGGGATGGGGCATCCTGCTCAACGACGACATCAGCGACATGGAACGTGGTCCCGGCAAACGCAACAGCGTGGGGTCGTGGCGGCGCTCCGTCAGCAACATGGCGCCGACCCTGGTGTTCCGCGCCGGCCGGCCGTGGTTCACGCTCGGATCGCCCGGAAGCCTGCGCATCTTCCCCGCCCTGTCGCAAGTCATCGCGAACGTCCTCTTTCACGGCATGGATCTGGAGGGCGCGGTGGCGGCGGGACGCGTGCATTGGGAAGACGAAACGCTCTGGCTGGAGGGCCATATCGATCTCGGCGCGCGCCTCAAGGTGCGCGAGACCTGGCGCGGCAAGGTCGTGGAGCGTCGCGCGAAGGATCTCTTCTTCGGAGGCGTGCACGCGGCGGCGATCGAACCCGACGGGACGATCGTGGGCGTGGCGGACCCCAGGCGCGACGGAGTGGCGGCGGGAGTGTGACGACCATGCGGAAGTGCCCCTTCGGTCCCACCGGCATGCGGGTGCCCGTGATCGGACAAGGCACGTGGATGATGGAACGCGACCGCGCCGCATCCGTCCGCGCCCTGCGCGCCGGGCTCGATGCCGGCATGACTCACGTCGACACCGCCGAGATGTACGGCGACGGCGCGGCAGAGGAACTGGTCGGCGAGGCGATCGCGGGCCGGCGCGACAAGGTGTTCCTGGTCTCGAAGGTCCTTCCGCGCAACGCCGGCTACGAGGATACCCTCGCGGCGTGCGACCGCAGCCTGCGGCGCCTGAGGACGGATCATCTCGATCTCTATCTCCTCCATTGGCGCGAGCAACCGCCGCTGGAGCCCACACTGCGCGCCTTCGACGCGCTCATGCGCGCCGGCAAGATCCGCCACTTCGGCGTGAGCAACTTCGATGTCGGCGACCTCGAAGAGGCGCATGCCATCGATCGGCGGATCGCCTGCAATCAAGTCCTCTATCACCTGAAGGAGCGCGCGATCGAGCACGCGGTGATCCCGTGGTGCGAGCGGCACGGGCTCGCGGTGGTCGCCTACAGCCCGTACGGCGAAGGCAACTTCCCAACCGGCAGCCGAACACTTCGCGAGATCGCCCGCGCGCGGAGCGCGACGCCGCGGCAGGTGGCGCTGGCCTTCATGACGCGTCGACCGAGCGTCTTCGCGATCCCCAAGAGCTCCGATGTGAAACACGTCCTGGAAAACGCGGGAGCGGGCGATCTGCGACTGACGGACGAGGAGATCGCGCGGATCGACAAGGCGCACCCCGCCGGGCCGCCGAAAGCTCTGCCCATGATTTGAAGGCAACGAACCGTGAGAGAGAAACGTCCCACTGTCATGCCCCGCTGGGGACGATGGCTGAGCGTCGCCGCGCCCGTTCTGCTCCTCGGGTGCTGTGCCGTGATCCCTTCGATCGGGGACAGGCTTGTCTTCCCCGCCCCGCGCGACGGCGACTGGGCGGCGCACGAACGGGCGCCTTACCCGATCGACGAAGTCGCCTTCAACGCGGCCGACGGCGTCACACTCGTCTCGTGGCACCTACGCGTCGAACGGCCGCGCTGCACGGTCCTCTACTTCCACGGCAACGGCAACAACGTCACGGCACGACTAGACATGCTTCTCTCGCTGGCCAAACTCGACGCCGACGTCCTCGCGCTGGATTACCGCGGATATGGCCGCAGCGAGGGCACGCCCAGCGAAGAAGGGCTCTATCAGGATGCCAAGGCGGCCTACGACTATCTGCTTGCACAAGGCGTGCCGGCTTCCCGCATCGTCGTCTTCGGCGAGTCCCTGGGCGGCGGACCGGCCGTCGACCTGGCCTCCAAACATCCCTGCGCCGGCCTTATCCTCCAATCGACGTTCACCTCGATCCACGACGTCGCGCGCGCGCGTGTGCCGATCCTGCCGGTACATTGGCTCCTCAAGCCGAACTTCGACAACCTCTCGAAGATCGCGTCCGTCGCCGCCCCGAAGCTCTTCATCGCGACGAAGCGCGACGAGGTCGTGCCGTACGCGCAGACTCGCCGGCTCTTCGACACGGCCGCGGCGTCGAAAACGTGGCGCGAATTCGACAACTGCGGCCACAACGATCTTTTCTGGATTCATCGCCGCGAATGGGCGCAGGCGATCGGAAAGTTTCTCGATGAGGTTGCGCCATAGAGAGCCCCTCCGAACTTCTTGGTTGGCCCGTGTCGTTCGGAGTACATTCATGGGAACAGGCGTTCACGGGTGGCGGGCCTCTGAACGAGCCAACGGATGAACCAATGAACGGGTGAATGGGTGAACGGGGATCTCAGGACCTGCGTCGAGCGCGCTCAGCAACGCCTGAGTCAAGGCGACTGGACCGGCGCCATCGACGATTTCACCCACGCCATCGAGCTCGATCCCGAGCGCGCGGACGCGTACTACGTCAACCGCGGGATCGCGCGGGCGCGTCTGGGCGATCACTCGAGCGCGATCGAGGATTACACCCTGGCGTTGCGGAGCAACCCCGGCCTGGCCGCCGCGTACTACAACCGCGGGCTTGCCCGACATCGCCTGGAGGATCGTCAAGGCGCCTTGGACGACTACGCGCAGGCGATCGTCGTCAATCCCGCGCACGCCGCCGCTTACCATAACCGCGGGCTCGTGCGCGCCGAGATCGGCGATCTCGAGGGCGCCGTCGCGGATTACGCCAGAGCCATCGAGCTCGATCCCCGCCGCGAGCGTCCCTACGTGAGCCGCGGGAACGCCTATGTGGCCGGCGGCCAGCTGCGCCCCGCCATCGCGGACTTCACGGCGGCCATCGAGCTGGGGCTGGAAGAGGACAAGGTCTACGTCAGTCGTGGGAACGCCCGCGCGGCACAGGGCGACCGCCGAGGGGCGGCGGAGGATTACGCGCAAGCGCTCGCGCTGAACCCCGCCAACGCCTCCGCCTACGCGGGCCGCGCTTCCATGCGTTCGCTGGACGGAGATCCGCGCGGAGCGATCGAGGACTTCTCCAAGACGA
This sequence comes from Planctomycetota bacterium, assembly GCA_016190155.1. Lineage (GTDB taxonomy): Bacteria > Planctomycetota > MHYJ01 > MHYJ01 > JACPRB01 > JACPRB01. Next base: position 1,580 of record JACPRB010000110.1, on the reverse strand, counting down.
TCGAATTGGAGCCCGACCTCTGGAAGTACTGGTACTACCGGGCCAACGTGCGCGCAATGCTGCACGACCTGCACGGCGCGATCGACGATTACTCGCAGGCCATCGATCGCGGCGCGGAAGGTCCCGATCCTCTTCTCAACCGCGGCGTGGCGCGCGCGGCCCTGTGCCTGGAGACGAGGTCCCGCGACCACGCCGCCCTCGAGCAGGCGGCCGCGGACCTCGAACGCGCCCTGTCCCTGGCGCCGGCCATCTGGCCTTCGCAGCAGCTGGCGCTCGGATGGCTCCAGCGGGTCCGCGAAGTGCTGGCGTAACCCCTTGCACTCGCGCGCCCCCTGAGGGATAAGAGTACCCAGGGAACGGTTGAACGAACGAACCGATGAACGGGTAAAGGGCTGAACAGGTGATGGGTAGGCTCGCGCCGCGAATCGGATTGCTGCTGCTGGTCTGGGGGCTCGCCCTCTTCCCCCACGTCCCGCGCGCGCTCCGCCAGGCGCCCCGATGGTGGAACGCCGAACGGCTCATCGAGCCGGATCACCCGGCCATCGCCGCGTTCTCTGAAGAAATCGATCGCGGCATGCCCTCCCACGCGTCGCCCGCCGAACAGGCCACAAGAATCGAACGTGCCGTGCGGAAACGCATCACCTACACGCACGACTGGGACCAGTGGTGGAACGCCGATTACTGGCCGACGGCCTCCGAAACACTCGCCTCCGGACGGGAAGACTGCGACGGCATCGCCATCCTGACCGCCGGCGTCCTGCGCCATCGGGGCTTGCCGGCACGCCTGGAGGGCAACTGCGGCCACATCTGGGTCGCGATCGATCTGCCGGGCGCGGGCACGAAGAGGATCCTCGGGCCCGACTCCGACATCTCCTTCTCCAGCGATCGCGGATGGACCCTGCCGCGCCCCCTGACGCTCCTGCGAAGCGCGCGCGGGAGCCTGCGCGACTTTCCCTGGTACCGATGGACGTGGCTCGTCCTGGGAACGCTGACCATCGTCGCGTGGAACCGGAGCCTCCTGCGACTGCGCCTCGAGATCGCCTTCGCGGCCTACCTGCTGACGGCACTCGCCGCGCGCGAGTTGCCCAACGCGCCTTTCATCGTCGTGCTGACCCTCTCGATCGTGATCCTCGGATGGGTGGCGTTCCGGCGAGAGCTGCAGCCGGCGATTCGATGGTCCGCCCCAGCACCTTCTGCCTCAACCGCCACGTCATGAACCAAGCGTGCCGTTCAAAATGAACCGCCAAACCGCCGAAGCGCCGAAGACGAAGAATGCAGATCCTCATGGAGCTCAGCGCGGCGGCCGCATCCGAAGGGCGGCGTCCACAGCGGCGACGGTTTACGGTCGTCAGCCGCCTCCTGTAAGCTTTCAACAGTCGGCGACTTGCAAGGATCGTGACGTCTTTTCAAGCTTCCTGCACAGGGTAGAGTCTCCTTTCGGCGTCTTGGCGCTTTGGCGGTCTTCCCTCCGATATCTCCGATGCCGTGCGTTACGATTGACCTCACTTCGCAAGGGGCTCTTAGCCACCTCCCCTCTGGACTACTCACGGTCAAGATACTCTCGCGGCACGAAGATGTTT
>JACPRB010000014.1 GCA_016190155.1 Planctomycetota bacterium | reverse complement strand
GGATCTACTTCACGCGCGAAGCGCGCTCACCTTCACCACCGCCCGGCCGGGGAAGAATATCCACCACCGGCCGTAAGGGCTCTTCCTTGCACGGCCCGCAGAGCATCTTGCCCCCGAGCTCCACCACCTCGCCCATGGAAAAAGCCTTGCCGCACCGCCCACACGTTACTCCTCCTTCCATCCGTTGTTACTCCCAATCACGCACAAAGTATACAGTACGGTCCGATCACCCACCCCACCGCCGCCGCACCCGCTCCTTCGCCTTCGCCAACGCCCCCCGCATCCCCTCCTCCGCGGGCGGCGGCGCCGCCTCCACCACCGGCTCCGCAACCGGCACCACCGCCTCCTTCGCCGGAGGCCGAACGACCCCACGCCGTCGCAGCCGCCCACCCCACGCCCCAAGCCCCCGCTCCACCCGCACGACCGCCGACACGTCCCACCACCGCAGTCGCCGCGCCGCCACCTCGAACACCAGCAACACCAGAATCACCATCGCCACCGGCACCCGCAGCGACGACCGCTCCATCACCCGCGATCCCGCCCGATCGAAAATCCCGTCCACGCCCTCCAGCCGCACCCCCCCGCCGCGCGCCGCCACCTCCGCCAACATCCCCTGCCCCGACACGGAACGCCCGCGCGGCAGGAACTCCGGCGAATATGGCAACGTCACCGGCGCCGCCTTGATCACCCGACCGGATCCGAAACGCACGACCGGCAAGTACACGCCCTCCCGCTCCATCGAGAACCGCGCCTCGAGCGCGTGCTCGCCCACCCACTCGAACGGCGCCTTCGCCGCGCCCGCTCCATCCCCCGTCAGGAGCGTCAAGGCCGGAGGCGATTGCGGGATCTCGCGCCCCACCGGCGAATCCGCGTCGTACTCGAAACGCACGACAACCTCCGGCTCCTCGACCCGCACCGTGACGCTGGCGCCTTCCGGCTCCGGCGGCCCCATCAGCCATCGCCCCAGCTCCGAGAAAAACGTCGCGTACCCCTCCCACGCCAAGAGCGGCCCGCTCGTGGGCCCGTCCGCCTCCGCAGTGAACGCGGCCACGCGCCCCGTCCCGCGATGCCAGAACGCCAGCACCGGCGCCTTGTATTCGTCCTGCGCCACCGCCCCGATCGCCGCGTTCTCCCGCAGATACGTCAGGTTGTACCCCCGCAACTCCGGTAGCGGCCGCCGCGCCACATCCCCGATGAGATGCGCGTCCGGCAGCCAACGCGCCGCCACAGGATCGTCCACGAACGACGACCGCGCCACCGACAACGTCTCCTGCGCAAAGAGCCGCGGCAGATCCTCCGGCTGATTCGTGAAGAAGACGCGCCCGCCCCCACGCCTCGCCACGTCCTTCAGGAAATCGGCGTCGACGTCCTTCTCCGTGCCCAACCCGATGACGCTGACGGTGACGCCCGCGGCGCGGAACTTCTCCAGAAGCGTCTCGTACTCGCCGGGCTCCTCCGCGTCCGCCGCGTCCGCGAACAACACCACGTGGCGCGTCGCCGCCGTCGCCTTCTCCAACGCCTTGCCCGCCGCCGCCAGCGCCGTGTAGACGAAGATGCCGCCTCCCTCGGACCGGATGCGCAGAACCTTCCCGATGATCTCCGCGGAATCCTTCACCGGCGTCAACGCAACCATCATGTGCGCCGAGCTGTCGACGGCGATGACGGCCACCTCGTCCATCGGCGAGAGCGTCTTCACCGCCTCCGCAGCTCCTCGGTTGGCCAGATCCATCTTCACCAACCCGCCGCCTACATCCGCCGTCATGCTGCCCGACCGATCGAGCGCAATCGCCATCGCCAGCCGAAACTTGCGGTGCTCCTGGCGAATCTCCATCGAGACCGGCAGGATCGGATCGAGCTCCGACTGGAAATACCCGCCCACGCCGAAGCTCGCGCGCCCGCCCGTCACCGCCAGCCCCCCGCCCCCCTCCTCGACGAACTCCCGCAGCGCCCGCATCGCCGGCCCACCCACATCATTGGCGGAGACGTCCTCCAGCACCACCATGCGATACGCATCCAGACCGCCGACGTTCCCCGGCACGCTCGCGGGCGCCACCTGATCCACAAGAAACCCGGCCGCCTCCAGCACCGCCACGACGTTGTCCTTGCGAGCATGATTCGTCACGACCAGCACGCGCGGCGCGTCAAGCGCCCGCAACACCGCCGTCGCGACGTTGTTCTCCGGCATCGGGTCCTCCCCTTGCACCCGCTCCACCTCGACCCGATAGCGATACAGCCCGCCCCGCCGCGGCAGTCGATCTTGGAAGTACAGCGGACTCGCCCCCGCCGGAACGGCGACCTCGCCACTGGAAATGAGCGCGTCGTTGCGCAGGCAGCGATAACGAATGGAGGTCGGTTCGTCGGATTGAATCCACGTCGTGAAGCGGAACGCCGCGCCCGCGTCCGTCTCCGCCGGCACCTGGATCCGCTGGATCGCCACGTCGCTGAGCGCGGGCCGGCTGAACAGCCGGTGATCGACGGGAACCCCGCGCGTCGCCGCCAGCGACGCCGCCGCGGTGGGACTGCGCCCCGTGGCCAGCCCGTCGGAAAAGACCACGATCCGCCCGGCGCGCCCGGATGGAATGAGATAAAGCGCCGTCTCGATGCCGTCGGCCAGATTGCTCGCGTCGGGATCGACCGTCTTGACGAAACCCCCGAACCGCCCCTCTTCCTCCGGCATCTGCTCCACCTGCGCCTGCGCGCCCACCGTGACGACGCCCAACCGCGAATGCGGCGGACGCTGCCGCTCGATGAGCCCGACGAGCTCCTGGATCCGCCCCGGCGCGTCGGGCGGCATCGACCGCGACCGGTCCACCACGAGCACGAGATCGAGTCCCGTCTGCGCCGCCATGCGCTGCGGCCCGGCCAACGCCAACAGCCCCAACGCCAGCATCACGACGTGCAGGAACGTCAACAGCTTCCCCTGACCGCGCGGCCGAATCCCCCTCCAATAGAGAATCCCCACCGGCAGCACGAGCAACAAGAGCGCCGGCGCTTCAAACGACATGAGCCACCACGGCCAAATCCCCCAAGACGAGCATCAGGATCGCCGCGCACAACAGCCATTCGAACCAGCGCCAGCGCATCTTCACCCGCAACAACGCGGCGGGCTCGCTCCCCCCCACCGGCGCAACATCGCGCGTGCTCCTAAGGTCGGACTCGTGCGGATCCAGAAGGTTCACCGCGAAACGGTCGCTCTCCAGGATCTCATAGATACCCGGTTGCCACGTATCGAGGAACTCGACATGCCCGCGCGCCGGCACGCTGAGGATCTCCGCCCCGTCCGGTCCCTTGAGCGTCACCTTGTCCGACGGCCGCGCGGGCCGAAACGACACGGTCTCGCCCGCCCGGAAGTTCCAGCGACGAAGCCCGGGGAGCGCGTCGCGTCTCATGCGCATCAGATTGTGAAAAAAGAGCGGCCACGCGGGGCTCTTGTGGACATTCGAGCGTTTCGGATCGATGTTCATCACGTAGATCGGCACGCGCCCCTTGCGCCACTCGAAAAGCAGCGGCACGTCCCCGGCCGTCAGCAGCGGCATCACCGGCGCATCTCCCTTCAGCCGATGCGCGCCGCTCCAGATCACGCCCCGGAAATCCAGCTGCTCCATCAGCGGATGCGCCGCGTCCGGCACATACGGCCCCAGAAGCGGCTCCAGCGGCGGCCCGGCCCGCAGCTCCACCGGCGCCCCGATCACGAGCTGCCAGACCTCGCCCGAGACCTCTCCCGCCTCGGAGACGATCCCCAGATGCGGCTCCTCGGGATCGGCCTCGCCCAGCCATGACACAGGTGCCACCGCCTTGCACGCCTTCTCGATCCGCTCGCGATCCTCCAGCGTGCACCGCACGCGAACGGCACGCGGCTTCGGCTCCAGCAAGATCGCCGCGTTGTCCCACTCCAGCGTGTCGCTCTCCGCCAGCGCCACCCGCACGATCGGATGACCCTCGGGAACGCTCCACGCCAGCGCCACGTCCGAACCCGGCGCGAGCTCGATCCGCTCCGTCGCCACCCCGAGCGTCACCGTACGACTCTCCGGCTGCGTTCCGAAGTTCGCGATCCGGACGGAGACGCGCGAACCCGCGGCATCGAGCGTCCGCTCCGCCATGGTGATGCCGACGTTTCCCTGCGCCGCACCCACCGCGCGAATGCGGACGCCCGCTCCCAGCTCGGCCGCCGCTCCGTCGGGATCGTCCGTCACGACGACGATGTCGCCGCCGGCGTCCGCCAAACGCGTCGCCAGCGTCATGGCGGGACCGAACGCGTGATGGGGCAGGATCGGCTTCCACTTCTTGAGCGCCGCCTGCTCCGAGGCGCGCGCCGCCGGACCGACGATCACCTGCGGCCGCGGTCCGCTCAGGATCACCGTCAGCAGCGTCGAAGGATTCTCCTGACAGAGCTGCTCGATGGTCCCGACGGCGCGATCCGAGCTCGCCGCCATCGAGGCGGAATGGTCGAGCACGACGATGACGTGCGGCACCGAGCGCGAGGTCTCCCATCCCACACCCGCCAGGAGTGTCGCCAGCGCCAAAGCCGCCAGCACCTCGAGGAAGAGCGAGAGCGGCGCCTCCATCCTGCTGCGCTTGCGACCCGCCGGAGGCTCTTCGGCGGCGGACGGCCAAAGAAACAGCCCCGCCACCGGTCGCGGCTGAAAACGCTGGCGGAAGAAATAGAGCCCCACCACGACCGGAATGGCGGTCAGCGCCAGCAGGCCCCACGGCTGCGCGATCGTCAACACGCCGCCGCTCCTACCGGCTCGATCAACCCACCCGACACCAACGGCCCGCGGCAGAGCGCCTCTAAGGTCTCGTCGGCGAGCAGCCGGATGAACGTCCCGCGCGTGGCCCGACACACCGAGGAGAGCCCCTCCTGCAAGCGACCCAGCCGCTCGCGATACTGCCGCACGATCTCCTCGTTCACCACCAGTTCGCGCTCCTCCGCCGTCTCGACATCCACCAAGCGGAGGCCGCCTTCGACGGCGGGACGCTCCTCGTCCGCGGCGAGCAGCTGGAGCATCGCCACCGCGCCCGCGCCGCTCCCCACGAGACCTTGCAGCTTCAACGGATCGTGCGGAAACAGGAAGTCGCTGATGACGATGCGGATCGAGCCGATCTCCAGGCGCAGCCCACCGCGCTCCAGGCACGCCGGCAGCGGAACCCGCCCCTCAAACGCAACATCGGGGAGGCGCTTCTCAATGTCCTCGCGAAGGGCGGTCGCGGCGTCATCGATCGTCCAGACGGTCGTGCGCGCGCCGGCCTTTCGCGCCAGCGCCGCCAGGAAGCACGCGCACTGGACGGCACGCGCGGCCTTGCGCTCGAGCGAGCGGCTCGCATCGAGCAGGATCTCCACGCTCAGGCGCACCTCCGCCCGATGGAGGCGCACGATGAGCTGATCGGTGCGCGCGACGGCGGCCCAATCGATATGCCGCGGGTCGTCGCCGGGCACGTAATGTCGGAAATCGTGGAACTCGATCGAGGACCCCGCGGCGCGCGCGAGGTGATCGCCCGGCAGCCCGCGCGGAGGCTGCACGGCCAGGCGAAGCCGATAGCGCGGGACGAGCGCCAGCGCGTCCGCGACGTCGACGCTCATGAAGTCGGCCCCTTCCACCCCACGCGGATCCCCCGAATGAACGACGGCAATCTCAGGACGAACACCACCCCCGCCAAGGTCACCAACAACAGCGTCGCGGAAACCCAGTCCTGCACCGAATAGTCCCAGAGGTTGGCCAAGAACAGAATCGGGTGAGACACGGTCAGCAGGGGATTTCTCGCGAGGGAAGCTCCCGTGGTGACAGCGACGAAGAGCGGAATCATCAGGAACACGAAGAAGACCAACAGCACCCCGGCGCGGCGCAAGAGAGGCGTCCGCCATCGCGCCGGAAGCAACCGGCACAACGCGCTCGATGCACCGAAATAGACGACGAGGTACGCCAACGTGATCCACGGCCATGCCAGCCATTCCGTGTCGATGGCATGTGCATTGAGCAAACCCAACGTAGTCACGCCGGCGGTGATGATTCCAGCCAGCGTGACGAAGGCCATGCCGCGGCTGGCGCCCGGCAGGAAGAGCGACCAAATCGGACCCAGCCGGCGCGCCAAACGTCCCTTGCGCGACTGACGGCACGTCAGCTCCTCTTCCTCTCCGACACAGGCCATGCCCAACAGGAAGAGCACGCTGTGCTGGTAGATGATCAAGGTCGCCCAGGCCTGGGGCAATTCGCCAAACCAGGCGATCGTGGAAATCACCGCGAGGTGGACCAGAACCGCCAACCGAATGGGGCCACTGCGGTTGGCCGCCGCGAAGCCTATCCTCGCCATCCCCACGGTGAAGAAGATGCCGCCCAAACTGAGGTACGTCCCCAGGAGCGCCAGCAGGATCCACGGCGTCTGCGGCTCGTCCCACATATCCACCAGCGGCACCCAATACGAAGGCATGACCAGAGAAGAAGCCGCGCCCCAGGCGCCCAGCGCAAAGAGGACCACCGCCAGCTTGGAGGCGATCTCGCGCCCAGGAACGACGGCCGCCACGGTGGCGAAGAGCGACAGAAGGATCGACATGAGGAAGATGAACCCCATGCCCGTGGCGATCGTGCGCACGTCGACGCCGCCCAACAGGTAGGAGAAGGCCATGAAGGGGGCGATGCCCGAGGCCATGAGCAGGAAAAGCCCCGCGGCCGTCCACAGCTCCCCCCAAATGATGCGCGCGGGCGTCACGTTCGTGATGCACAGGAGCTCGAACGTCTTCTCGCGGATCTCGCCCTGCACCATCGACGAGATGATCGAAGGCAGCCCCATGAAGGCCACGCCGCTGAAGCACAGGAAGAGCACGCGGAAGACCATCCACCCCAGGCCTTCCTCGCCCGCCTCCGACCACCCGATGATCAGGCAGGCCCCGACGCAAATCGCCAGCAGCACCGAAAAGACGATCGCGAAGAGCTTCCCATTCAAAGCCCGGCGCGTCTCGCGGATCAGGATCGCGTTGAGCCGATCGGACGCGCGATCCGCGAACTCCTCGACGGCCGCCCAACGACCTGCGTTCGCGCCGTTCATTGCACCTGCCCCTTCGTGACTTCCATGAAGATGTCCTCGAGATTCTGCTCGTGGCCGGCGAACTGGACCACCGGCAGTCCGCCTTGGACGAGATTCTTCAGCAACGCCGCGCGCGCCGCCTCGTCGCCTACGAACTCCACCTCCAGCTCCTTGCCGGCGACGCGAACCGCCTGGACGCCGGGATAGAGCATCACCTTCTTGTGCGCCTCTTCGATCCGGTCCAGGAATCCGATGCGGATGACGCTGTGACGGCGCAAGTTCTTTCGGATCTCCTCGATCGCCCCGCACGTCAGGAGCTTCCCGCGCTCGATGATGGCGACCACGTTGCAGATCTCCGACAGCTCGGTGAGGATGTGCGAACTGATGAGGATCCCCTTCCCGCGGCGCGAGAGCTCCTCCAGCAGCGCGCGGAACTCGATGCGCGCCCGCGGATCCAAACCCGAAGCCGGCTCGTCGAGGATCAGCACCTTGGGATCGTGGATGAGCGTGCGCGCCAGCCCCAGACGCTGTCGCATCCCTTTGGAGAGGGTATCGCACATCTTGCGCCGCAGCGAATGCAGTTCGGTGAAATCCATCACCGACTGCACGGCCTCCCGCCGGCGGCGCCCGCTCAGGCCGTACGTCCGCGCGAAGAAATCGAGGTACTCCTCCACATAGAGGTTCGTGTAGACGCTCAAGTGGTCCGGCATGAACCCGATCGACGAGCGGATCTCGTCGGGGTAGTCCACCACCGACACACCGTTGACGCGAGCGTCGCCGGTGGTGGGCGCGTCGAGTGTCGCCAGGATCCGCATCGTGGTGGTCTTGCCCGCGCCGTTGGGCCCCACGAAACCGAAGATGTCCCCGGCGCGAAAGCCGAACGAGATCCGGTCCACGGCGACGAAATCCCCGAAGCGCCGCTCCAGCCGGTCCACTTCCACCAGGGTGCTATTTGTACTCAAGCGCCTTTCCCGTGATGAGATGAACGCTCCCGATCTCCGCGAGCACGCGGTCGCCCAACTCCAGCGCGGGATTGCGATCGACCCGCACTTGGAACTCGCCCGCCTTGAGCTCCATGCTCTGGGGGAAACAAGGACGAGCTTCGCCTGCGGCGTTGTCCGCGATCTCGGGGACCGTGAACCACCGACCTTGCCAGTTCAGACAGCCCTTCTGGATCGAAGCCCCCAACGCGTTGTGCACCCGCAGCGTCGCGTCGCCGGACACCTCGACGGCGAGGCGACCGCGGAACGGACCCACGTGCACGGTCTTCAGCTGAGTCAGCCGCCGAGCCGGCGCCCAGCCGCCGCTGAGTTCCTGCCCCCGCGTCCAATCCAAGCTGATGGCGCGAGTCAGCGTCGAGTCTCGCCGCCTGCGGCGCCAGTAGTGGTCACGCTCATCCTCCTGCGTGACCTCCGTGAACCACAGCGATTCCGGCGAAAGCCGCCACGTGCCGGAGGCCATGCCGCTGTAGACCCCCATCGATGCGACGGTGACGGCCTCGTGCTCCTCGGCGTCCAGCCGCGTCACGCTGTGAATCGACGCCCTGATGGAAAACCCGTCACGGACGATCGAATAACCGAAGAGGATCAGCACGGCGACGAGCGCCACCGCCGGCGTGGTCAGGAAAAACAGCAGCCGGTTCCCGAGCCGGCTCACCACGATCAGATTGACGGGCCCGATGATGAGCGCGAAGACCAATACGATCCAGAAAAACGTCGAGAAGGAGACGCGGCCCACCCCGGGAATCCCCTGACGGCTCCCAAGCACCTGCGCGCTCATGGCCGGCGAGTCTCTCCCGAGGATCGTCGCAACGTTCTGATGTCTGACATCCTGCTTCATCACGATCACGCGACCCCAGCCGAGAATCGGCTCGATTCCCGGCAACGGGGATTCAGCGCAGTCGTAGATCACGAGGTCCTGTCCCGCCTTGACGGCCCGAAGCAGTGCCTGCTGATCCGGGACAGGGATCGCCTTCCAATCCGAACCCCGCACCCAGACTCCCGCGACGCCCGCATACGCCTGCCACTGATCGGAAAGCCGTTCCGGAGTGAGAACGGCGCAGGCCGGCAGACCGCTGCCGCCGATCTCGCCGAACGCCCCCGCCACATCCCTGCGTCCATCCACTACGAGATGCGTGGCTGGATGAAACCGCGCGTTATAAGACCCCGTGTACACGGGATCGTCCTCCCCTTCCACACGGATAGCCAACTGCTGATAGGTTCGCGTGGCCGGCACCAGAAAAGAGAACCGGACCTTCTGCCGCTCGCCGAGCTGGAAGCGCCTTCGAACGTTCCACGCCGTTCCACTCCCGCCGGCATCTTCCAGGACGCACTCTACCTCCCGGGCCGGCCCGAGGTTCTGCATCTCGATGCGAAGGGGAAAGAACATGTCCCCCCTCGGATACGCCCACACCGCGTCGACCTGGACTCGCACGCTCGACGTAAGCCGGGAGTCCGGCTTTCCGTCCGTTTCCTGCGCCAGGATGGCCAAAAGCAGAAGGACCTTCATGAGGCGATCCCCGCGGGCAGGGGCTCCGTCACCTCGCCCACGTGCCGGAGGATGTCCCGCACGATCGAGGGCGCGTCGACGCCTTCCAGCCGCGCCGTATAGTCCAGCACGAGCCGATGCGCCAGCGCCGGCCCCGCCACGTCGCGCACCTCCTCGAATCCCGCGTGCGGCTTCCCGCGCAACAAGCCCAACGCCCGCGCCGCGGAGGCGATGGCGATCGCCCCGCGCGGCGACGCCCCGTAACGTACATGCTTCTTGACCGACTCGGGCGCCTTCTCAGAGCCGCGATGCGACGCCGCCACGATCCGGCCGATGTGGTCAGCCAGCGCGGGATGGATGAAGATCCGATCGACGCACGCCAGAACCTGCCCGATCTCGTCCGCGCCGAGGACCGTCTCCAGCTCGGGCGCCTCGCCGCGCTTGCGCGTGCGCACGATCTCCGAGAGCACCTGCTCGCCCACGCCCATGACCTGAATCTTGAGCGTGAAGCGATCGAGCTGCGCCTCGGGCAACGGATATGTCCCTTCGAGTTCGATCGGGTTCTGCGTCGCCAGCACGTAGAACGGTTGCGGCAGCTCGTGCGTGGTCCCCAGCACCGTCACGCGCCGTTCCTGCATCGCCTCCAGGAGCGCCGCCTGCGTCTTCGGCGACGCGCGGTTGATCTCGTCGGCGAGGATGAGGTTGCCGAAGATGGGCCCGGCGCGGAAGACGAACCGGCGCCGCCCCTGCTCGTCCTCCTCCAGAATGGGGCTCCCGAGGATGTCGCTGGGCAAGAGGTCCGGCGTGAACTGGATCCGCCGGAACTCCAACCCGAGCAAACGCGACATCGCCTTGACGAGCTCCGTCTTGCCCAGCCCCGGCAGGCCCTCCAGAAGGAGGTGGCCGCGCGCCAGAAAGCCCACGAGCGCCAGATCGATGAGTTCCGTCTGGCCCAACAGGACGCGACGCAGCGGCTGCCTCAGCGCGTCCACCTTCTCCTGCACGGCATGCAGCTCCTCGGGCGACATCAACGACGGCGAATCGGCGGGGTCTCCCACGAAGCCTCCAAGGATCACTCTTGTTTGAAGTACTCGCGAACGGTCTTGCGCTGGCCCGCCGACCATTGACGCCGGATGACGGCGCCCCCGTCGGAGGACGCGTCCGCGCGCGCGGCGTTGCCGCGGGTCACGGTCGGATTGGCCTCCGGCGACGCGGCGGAAAGGCCGTAGAGCTCCGCCGCCTCGGGCTTGGCCAACGCGCCCTCGGGGAGGAACTCCGATTTCAGCTCGTTCTGCAGCTCAGGCGATGTCTCGCCCAGCCGCAGCTTGGCGTCGCCTCGACCGCGATCGACGCCCCCGCGGCCGGGAGGGCCGTCGCCGTCTTTCTCGTCGCCGGGCCCGGCGCCGTCTCCTTCGCCCTCTCACCCTTCGCCCGACGGATGGCTGTCCTCGACGGCTTCGGAGAGTTCCTGCAGTTGCTGGTCGAGAAACTCCTGGAGGTCCTCAAGCGCATCCTGGAGCTCCTGCGGATTCATCGTCTCGAGTTCCCGCCCCAAGGCCTCGTCGAGCTTCTCCTGGAGCCGTTGAGGGAGCTGCAGGCCGGGCAGCTGCATCAAGGCTTTCTCCAGGGCCTCCTTCTTCTCGACCGCTTGCGCTTGATCGAGTTCTTCCGCGAGGCTGAGGGAGAGGCTGCCGGCCGCCGCGCCCGCCTGCGCAAGCTTCGCCGCGCGCTCGTGCGCCGCTTGATGCATCTGCTCCGTGAGATGGTCGAGGCCTTCCCACCCTTCCTGGCTGAAGGACTCCGAATCGACCGTCATCGCGAGATTCCGGAGTTCTTCCTTGAGTCGGTCAAGCTCCTCCGGCGGCAGGGCCTCCTTCTCGGCCAGCGTCTCCAATTGCTCGGTCAGCCGTTCGACCTCCCGGGCCGCCGCCGTATTCGGGCCCGTCGCCGTCTTCGCGAAGAGTACGCTCTGCTGCGGGAGCGCGAGCACGATGACCAAGAAGATGACGGCCGGGAGGAGTCGGCGCGCGAGGGGCCATGAGCGCGTCCCCGGCGGCGCGGCCTGCGCCGAGGGCGCCCAACCGCTTTCGGGGAAGCTCATCGCCACGAGCGGCCATCCTCCCAGGTTACCGCGGCGGTCGAGCAGCACCGCCGCCTGCCTCAGGGAGCACGAGGGGGCCGTTCGCATCGCAACCGCCATGGAGACGACGGCCCACGCCACGGCCGCCGCCAGTCCCCCCAGCGCGATCTCGGGCAACGAGAGTTTCCCGAACAGCGCGACCGCTCCCGCGGCCAGCCAGCCCCACGCCAGCCACTGGGTGCACCGGTCCCAGAACCACGCCCGCCGGACGCGCTTTCGAGTCTCCCGGACGGCATCCCCCATCTGATGCAACACGGCGATCTCCAGTTGGAACCTGCGCCTAGAAGGATATCAGGGCAGGCGGCGGTCGGTAACAGATAGTGGTATGACGCACGCGGGACGTCCGGTGTTTCCGAATTGTCGCTGCGCGCGGAACCTCTTCGATCGACGGATTCCGCCTGGGGATGCTCACCCGGCGAGAAAGCCCAGGCGGACGCTGGTGATCACGCCGGCGCGAGCAACCAGCGCCAAAGCGCCTCGACCCTGACCTTCGGACCGCTCGGGATGAGACCGGCGACGGGTGCCGCGCCATCCGGAGTCAGAAGAAGCAAGTCCCGGCACCGGGTCGCCTTCGCCGCCTTGTAAAGCGCCCGATACTCCCGCGTGATCGTCTCCTCGCGATCCAGTGGCGCGCACACCTGGATGAGTTGCGCCACCCGACGATCCTCGCGAATGAGAAAGTCCACCGCGTGGCCCGGCTGCGTCCAGGAAAACGCATCCTGCCCTCGACGTCGCAGCTCTTGGAACACCATGTTCTCTACCAACGCGCCACGGTCCTGACTGACCTTCGTGGACAACGCGAGCGTCAACCCGTTGTCGATGGTGTAGACCTTCCGGGCCTGTCGGACCTGTTCGCGGAACTTGAAGGAAAAAGGCCGCGCCTGAAAGATGAGATAGGCCTCCTCGAGGAAGTGCACGTAGTTCTCCGCGGTGTGGACGCTGCGCAGGCCGAACGCGCGCTGGACGCGATTGTACGTGAGGGAAGCGGTGGGATTCGAAAAGCAGTAGAGCGACAGCTCCTTCAACGTGCGGGGATGCTTGACTCGATACCGCATCGCAATGTCGCGCGATACGATCTACGCGGCGCTTCACCGAGGCGCCGTCTGGTCCTGGGCCGCGCGCGCGTGAGGGTTTCTCTTGAATACGAGGAACAGGAACGCCAGCGCGGGCGTCATAAGAAGAGTCCCCGACGCCAGGACCCACGCCAACGGACGCAGAACCCCCTCCGGCGCCCGCGCGGAATCGATCGTGATCGACGGAGGCACGAGGAACGGATACTGAGCGACGCACCAACCCCACACGACCGTGCCCGCCGCCGTCGCCGCCGAGATCGCCGCGAGCAACGCACGCCGCAAGAGCAGGCTCACCAGCGACCCCACGCCCGCGACCACCGAAAGACCCACGAGCGGCCAAGCCCGCGCACGGAACCGCTCCCACAGCTCCGGCGCCCCGCCGGCCAACAGCACGATCCCCGCGGCCGCCAGCACCCCCATCCACAGCCCCGCCGCCAGCGCCCGCTGCCGCCACTCGCGTGACAATTCCTCATCGCCCGACAGCGTCGCCTCGCGCACCAGATACACCGCCGCCAGGTAAGCGCACAGCGCCACGGAGAAGAACGCGCCGAAGATGCTGAACGGACTGGTCCAGACGGTCCCCGATGCGATCGCCCACGCGCAAGCTCCCAGGAAGAAGGGCGCCGCCGTGGACGCCACCGCGAACACCATGCTCCAAAGCCGCTCCATCGCGCCGGCGCCGCCCGCGTGTGAGCGGAAGGCGAACGCCACGCCGCGAAAGACGATCCCCACGAGCGCCAGCAAGAGCGGCAGCCACAGGGCCCGCCCCAACGCCGCGAACGCCGCCGGAAACGCCGTCCACAAGATCACGAGGACGAAGATGAGCCAGACGTGGTTCGCCTCCCAAACCGGAGCGATCGCGCGATTGACGAGCACCACCTCGCGCCGCGCGGGCCGCAAGGCGCTGTTGAATTCCCAGATGCCCGCGCCGAAATCCGCTCCGCCGAGCACGACGTACAACGTCAGGCCCAGTCCCATCAGCGCCAGGATCACCGCCAGTTCAAGCCCCATCGCCCTTCTCCGGTAGAGGCGTTCGCGCGAGAATGCGAAGCATGGCCACCGTGCCCGCGCCGAGCGCGGCATAAACGAGCATCGTTACCGCCAGCGACCACGCCAGCCCAGGAGCGTCCGTCACCGCGTCCGCCGTCCGCATGACGCCTTGCACGATCCACGGCTGCCGCCCGACTTCCGTCACGATCCATCCGCACTCGAGCGCGACAATCGAGAGCGGCCCGGCCAACGCGATCGCCCACAAGAAGGCGCGGCCCTCGGGAAATCGCCGGCGCAAGAGGAGCGCGATCGCGACCCAGATCGCGATGCCGGCCAGCGCGAAGCCGATCAACACCATCGCTTGAAAAGCCGTGTGCACGACGGCCACGGGAGGTCGGTTCTCGCGCGGCACGTCGTTCAGTCCCATCACGACGGCGTCCGGATCTCCGTAGGCCAACCACGAAAGCCCGCCGGGAATCTCGAGCCCGCCGACCCGAAGCGGCGCTCCGGCTTGCGTCTGGAACTGCCCCTCCAGTGCGGCGAGCTTCACGGGCTGCGTATGCGCGACCGTACGGGCGATCCAATCGCCGGCGACGAGCTGCACAGGAGAAGCCAAGGCAGCCAAACCGACGCCCAGCGCCAGGGCGCGCCGGCTGTACACGTCGCCGGGCTTGCGCAGCAGTCGCACGGCGTAGACCGACGCCACCACGAATCCCGTGACGGCGTACGCCGCGAGGATCATGTGCGTCGCCTGCGCCCACGCGGCGGGATTGAACATGGCGCGCCACGGATCGGCGTCCGTCACGATGCCCCCTTCGAGGCGGAATCCCTGCGGCGTGTTCATCCACGCGTTGGCGGTGACCACGAACCACGCGGAGGCGAATCCCGCCAGCGCCACGGGAAAGCCGGTCAGCCAGTGGACGCGCGGCGGGAGGCGATCCCATCCATACAGGTAGATCCCCACGAAGATCGCCTCGAGGAAGAACGCGAAGGCCTCGAGCGAAAACGGCATTCCGATGACCGCGCCGAACGTGCCCATGAAGCGCGGCCACAGGAGACCGAGCTCGAAGGACAGGACGGTCCCCGAGACGGCGCCGACGGCGAAGAGGACCGCGAACGCCTTCGACCAGCGCCGCGCCAACGTGCGCCAGCCTTCGTCCCCCGTGCGCAGATGGCGCCACTCCGCGACAAGGAGGAGAATCGGCAGCCCCACGCCCAGGCACGCCAAAACGATATGGAACCCCAACGTGAGCGCCATTTGGAGGCGCGCCGCGAGCAGAGGCGCCATAATGCAATATTGGGGCGAGGGGGATGGATCACAACGATAACATCGTCCTGGATTCCTCGGGTCTTCCCGGGTAGAACCATGCACCCATGTTGGTGCTCCATATGAAAGGGCCTCGATCGGTGGGGGCCCCGGGACATTCCAGAAATGATGCTCCATAGCGCTCGGGGCCTTCTGCTGCTTGGGATGGCTGGCCTCTCGATAGGTTGCTGTGGAAGTTGGCTCAAGGATTCTCCGACCCCATCCCCCGTCGGACCGGAAGATTGGCCCCACGGAATGGATCTTTCTAACTCGATTTGGAACCCCAAGTTCACGAAAGTTGTTATCGAAGTAGACTACCCCGAAGGTGCTCGCCCCTTTGAAGACACTCTCGAAGCGCTGCAGCGGACCCTTCGGGAGTATTGCGGCCACATTGAAAGCGTCGAGATCATTTACAGCGATGAAATCCCCTCTGAGAAGATCGGCCCCTTTCGGAGGCGCGTGAATCTCTACAGTAACGGCACTACGACTTTCGTCCTTCCAGAGGACGAACAAAGAATACCACTAGGAGATGGCTTTACATTGGTTGGGCACGATGACCAGTGTGACATTTCCGCGATTATCAGGCAGTACCGTAACGTCCCTATCGATGCTAGCACCTACTCGCTGTATGTATTCTGTGATCCGTACTCGAAGTCTGGCGGCGGAGGTTCTGCGAACGGCCAAACGATCGTACTGGAACGACGATCTATCGAGAATCTGGGGGTACTGACCATAACCAGCCGCAGAGTGGAGCGCATGACGGCGCTCCATGAGCTTGGTCACCTGCTGAAACTCGTCTGGAATCCAGCGCATCACCAAGCCGCGCACTGCACGAACCCAGCCTGCACGATGTATCCAGGAAGAGTGAATTTCAAGGTCATCTGGGTAAACGCCCTGCCCTTGCTCTTGGGGTTCGACACGGACTTTTGCGCCGAGTGCCGCGAAGATTTGCAAACCTACCAGAGAGGAATTAGGAAGCCCTCGGCGAAGTAGTGCCCTTCGCTTCGAGCATCTCGGGCGTGACGCTTGGAGTGGCTGCACAATTATCGCTAAGTACGGTGCCCCATGGAGAGGCGGCGCGTCGGTGCCGCAAGACCACAGACCAAAGAAAGAGCAAAGACCGGAGGGGACCAGCCGGGGCCTCCTCCGAGGGGGAACGGGGGTGAACCCACTATGGTCTTTGGTCTGTGCTCTCTGGTCGTACCGCGACAACGGGGGACCCTTCTCCGGGGCGGCCCGCATTCCGGTATGCGGCACGCGGGATCCCCTTGACACCCCGCCCCCTCCCCGGCATCAATTGTGGACATGTTGGTAGATAATTACCCGCATGCTCTCGCAGACCTCCCGCCACGTCCTTAGGGCCCTCGCGTGGATCGCCGCTTCCAGCGCGGACGGCGTCGCCGCCGAAGACATCGCCCGCCACGCCGACGTCCCGCGGCGGTACCTGAGCAAGATCCTCCGGCGGCTCACCCGAGCCGGCGTCCTCGTCGCCCGGCGCGGAGTCAAGGGCGGCTACCGCCTGGCGCGCCCGGCGAAAGATATCACCCTGGCCGACTTGGTGGCCCCGTTCGAAGACGCCGTGACCGGCCCCGAATGCGTGCTCGGCGGCGGCCGCCTCTGCTCCAACGTGCATCGCTGCCCCGTCCATATGACCTGGGGCGGCATCCGCGATTCCATGGACCGCTTCCTGGGACGCACGACGCTCGCCGAGATCGCCTCCCCCATCGCCAAACGGAGAAGGAGGCGCCGCTCATGACCCTCGCGCTTAAGGTCGAGATCCCGAAAGAAGATCATCACCAACAGCTCGTCTCCTGCCAGGTCGCCTGCCCCGTCCGCACCGACGCCCGCGGCTACGTCCGCGCCATCGCGGAGGGACGCTTCGAGGAAGCCTACCTCATCGCGCGCGGCCCCAATCCCTTCGCCTCCATCTGCGGGCGCGTCTGCGGCGCTCCCTGCGAGACCGCCTGCCGCCGCGGCAAGCTCCCGCGCACCGACGCCGACGGCGCGTTCGTCGCGCTCGACCGCCCCATCGCCATCCGCGCCCTCAAACGCTTCGCCTGCGAACAAGCCGGCGTCGATACGCGCCAACCGGACTCGGTGTGGCGCAACCTCGAACGCTTCGTGCCGACCGTCGGCGCGGACGCCGATGAAATGGCAGCCCTCCTGCACGCCTTCTCAGGCCGCTTTCCGCGCGTCGACGGCATCTCCGTCGGCATCGTCGGCGGCGGACCCGCCGGATTGTCCGCGGCCCACGACCTCGCGCTCATGGGCTTCCGCCCCGTCGTCTACGACACCGAACGCGTCCCCGGCGGCATGCTCACCATCGGCGTCCCCGCCTACCGCCTGCCGCGCGAACTCATCCGACGCGAGATCGCGGTCATCCAGGCGCTCGGCGTCGAACTGCGCTGCGGCGTGACCGTGGGCAAGGACATCAGCTTCGCGGAACTTCGCCGCCGGCATCGAGCGGTGCTCATCGCCGTCGGCGCCAAACGCTCGCGCTTCCTCGGCCTGCCCGGCGAGGCCGGCCCCGGCGTGTACGGCGGCGTCGATCTCCTCAGATCCGTCGCCGTCGCTGAGCCCCTCTCCCTCGGCGCCGACGTGATCGTCATCGGCGGCGGCAACGTCGCCTACGACGTCGCGCGCACCGTGCTGCGGCAAGCCGCCTACGACGCCGCGCGCACCGCCGCCCGACTGCCCTCGACCCGCCGCGTGCGCCTCGTCTCGCTCGAGACGCTCGAGGAGATGCCCGCCGATACCCTCGAGATCCGCGAAGGCGACGAAGAAGGCATCGAACGACTCAATGGCTGGGGCCCGACCGAGATCACGCGCGGCCCCGACGGGCGCGTGACCGGCATCTCCGCGCGGCGCTGCCTGCTCGTCTACGACGCCGAGCTAAGAATCGCGCCCGCCTTCGACGACGCGCAGCGCCAACACCTGTCGTGCGACACCGTCCTCATCGCCGCGGGACAGGCAACCGATCTGTCGTTCCTGGAGGACGGCGGCAAGGACGTCGAGCAATTCCGCCCGGGCTGGCCGAAAGTCGACCACGAGACGCTTCAAACGACGGCGCCGGGCGTCTTCGTCGCCGGCGACCTCGCGCACGGCACGCGCCTCATCATCGACGCCGTCGCCTCCGGCAAGAAAGCCGCGCGCTCGATCTACGCCGCCGTGACCGGCCGCCGCCTCGCGCCGGAGGCGACGACCGCGCACATCCCGCTCGACCGTTACCAGCGCGAGCGCGGATACGAAGCGATCCGCCGCGTCGAGATTCCCATGCTCGATCCCCGCGAGCGCCTCGGCGCGGCCGATCGCCTCGTCGAGATCGGCTTCTCGGAGGAGGAAGCGCGACGCGAGGCCTCGCGCTGCCTCGACTGCGGCGTGACGCCCGTGTTCGACGGCACGCGCTGCGTCCTCTGCGGGGGATGCGTGGACGTCTGCCCCACCCTCTGTCTGAAGCTCGTGCCGCTGTCGAGCCTCGACATCGCCGCGGGGAATCGTGACGAGGACTCGGCGATCCTGAAGGACGAGGATCGCTGCATCCGCTGCGCCCTGTGCGCCCAGCGGTGCCCGACCGACGCCATCAGCATGGAGCGCGTGCAGTTCCGCGTGGATTGGAGGGCCGAATGAGCACCGAACCCAAGGGGCCGTCCCGCCTCGAGCCGGAGCCCGTGCCGCGGCGAGACTTTCTCGGTATGGCCGCCACGGGATTGGCCTGCGGCACCTGCCTCTTCGCGATGGTGGGAGCGGCCCGGCTGCCCAAGGCGGCCGTCCTGCCGTCGGCGTCGAAGAAATTCAAGGTCACGCTGCCGGAGGCGCTGCCGCCCGGCACGCCTTTCCTGCCGTCCGGCCGATCCGTCGCCGTGTTCCGCGACGGCGGCGGCGTGTACGCCATCTCGACGATCTGCACGCATCTGGGCTGCATCGTCAAGCCCGCTCCGGACGGCTTCGACTGCCCGTGCCACGGATCGAAGTTCGCCTCCGACGGCTCCGTCGTGCGCGGCCCGGCGCCCAAAGGCCTCCCATGGCTCTCCGTGCGCCCCGCCGGCGGCGGCGCCGTCATCGTCGACGAGGGAGCGCTCGTCCCGCCCGGCACCAAGGAGGCGCTATGAGCGAGACCGCCCTGCGCCGCTTCTGGGACAACGTCAAGGGGACGCCGCGCCGCTTCCTGGAGACGATGTTCCGCGGAGGCAAGCCGGTCACCGATCGCTCCCGCTCGACCTTCGTCTTCGGCAACGTCTTCTTCCACCTGCACAGCGTGCGCACGCATCGCTGGAGTCTGCGGTGGCCGACGACGTGGGGCCTGGGCATGATCACGCTGAGCGCCTTCCTTGTCACGCTGGTGACGGGAGTCCTGCTCATGTTCTACTACAAGCCTTACCCCGACGTGGCGTACCTCTCCATCAAGGACATCCACTTCGTCGTCCCGACCGGCCGGTTTCTGCGCAACATCCACCGCTGGGCGGCCAACGTGATGGTGGTCTGCGTGCTGCTGCACATGGCGCGCGTCTTCTTTACCGCGGCCTACCGCAAGCCCCGCGAGTTCAACTGGGTCATCGGCATGTTGCTCATGGCGGTGACGCTGGGACTGAGCTTCACGGGCTACCTGCTGCCGTGGGACCAGCTCGCGTACTGGGCGATCACCATCGGCGCCAACATCGCGCAGTCGCCGCGCGAGGTCACCGACGCGATCGGCCTGACGCCGTATTTCGACCCGGGAGGGCTGCAGAAGCTGCTTCTCCTGGGCTCCGACGAGGTCGGCGAGGAAGCGCTCATCCGATTCTACCTCCTGCACGTGATAATCCTGCCGCTCATCCTCGTGACGCTCATCGCGGTGCACTTCTGGCGCATCCGCAAGGACGGAGGATTGGCCAGGCCCGACGACGTCGATCGCCGCCTGCCGCCGCTCGGCACGAAGACCTACCCCGTGTTCACCGAGGCGCCGCAGAAGACGTATTCGCTGGCGGCCATCGTGCGCGGGCGCACGCCCGCCGTCGGGGCGGGACCCGAGAACACCGTCCCGTCGATGCCCCATCTCTTCTACGCGGAGGCGGCGGCGTTCATGCTGACGGTCTTCGCCTGCGTCTTCCTCAGCCTCCTCGTCGACGCGCCGCTCAAGGAGCTGGCCAATGCGCTCGTGCCGGAGAACCCGGCCAAGGCCCCGTGGTACTTCCTGGGGCTGCAGGAGCTGGTGTCGTTCTCCGCCTTCATGGGAGGCGTCGGCATCCCGGCCGTCGTCCTCATCGGGCTCGCCCTCATTCCCTACCTCGATCGCGAGACCGCCGGAACGGGCGTGTGGTTCGGCGGGCCAGGCGGCGGCCGTCTGGTTCTGGCGTCGATGCTCTTCGGGCTGGCGTGCGTCGTGGGGCTGGAGGCCTTCGCGATCCGATTCGGATGGCTTCGCCAGTGGTGGTCGCACTGCCCGCAGCTGCTCATCACGCTCGTCAACCCGGGCACGGTGCTGACCGCGATCTACGGCCTGTACTCGGTGTGGCTCGTGCGACGATACGACTCGACGCGCGCGGGCGCGCTGGGGCTGTTCTCCTGTTTCATCGTCGGCTTCGTGACGCTGACGATCATCGGCACGCACTTCCGCGGGCCGAACTGGGATTTCTACTGGTCCCCGAGCCAATGGCCGGGGCATTAAATGAACTACTCACGGTCAAGATACTCTCGCGGCACGAAGATGTTTTATGGCGCCCTTTCAACACGGATTTCTCGGATTCTGAGGATTTTCACGGATTATACCCACGCGTGTGCGCACAACCTTCCTCCTC
>JACPRB010000121.1 GCA_016190155.1 Planctomycetota bacterium | reverse complement strand
GGAGGAAGACCGAAGGATAGGACGACCGACTTCCTTTCCTGGTTTCCTGCCTTCCTCAGAGATACTCAGGCGACTGGCCTGGAGGTTCATGAAAAATCTTGTCGTAGCACCAAGATTTGCCCGATTAGCCAGCAGAGAAGATCCCCTTTTCTCCGTCGGACCAAACCTCGTTTCGGCTCGTCCGCCCCTGATTGCCTTTCCCTCTTTCATCCGTTACACTGACTCCGCGTTGGCCGGTGCCGGCCAAGAAAGGGCCGTCCTTTCCCTTTTTGGAATATGTTCTATGGATCGCGTACCCATGACCCAGCAGGGCTACGATCAACTCAAAGCCCAGCTGGATAAACTGAAGAACGAAGAACTCCCCCGCATCCAGAAGGCGCTCGGCGACGCCCGCGAGATGGGCGATCTCTCCGAGAACGCGGAATTCGACGCCGCGCGCGAGGAGATGTGGCGCGTCGACCGCCGCATCCTGGAACTCGAAGACCAGCTGGCCCGCGCCACCGTCGTCAACGCGTCGAAGTTCGCCAACGGCGAGATCACCCTCGGCGTCACCGTCCAGTGCGAAGACCTTGATTTCAGCCGGAAAGACGAATTCGTCCTCGTCGGCGAAGGAGAGCGGCGAGAGGGCATCGACACCGTCTCCGTGGCCTCGCCGCTGGGACAGGCCCTGGTCGGCAGGCGCGTCGGCGACGTGATCGAGATCAAGGTGCCGCGCGGCAAGCTCCGGTACAAGATCGTCGACGTCCGCACCTGCTGATATGCCCGGCTACGCCAGCAAGGCCAAGTCCGGCCTGGACGCCGAGCTCCCGAAACTGGAAACCTGGGAGAACCAGTTCCCGGGCTACACGATCACGGTCGTCGACCCGGAGTACAACGCCATCTGTCCGAAGACCGGCCTGCCGGATTTCGGATCCGTCACGATCCAGTACGAACCCGACAAGCGCTGCCTCGAACTCAAATCGTTCAAAATGTACATGACCGCCTATCGCGACGTGGGCATCTTCTATGAGAACGCGGTCAATCGCATCTTGCGCGACCTCACGGCCGCGTGCGACCCCGTATGGATGAACGTGACCGGCGAGTTCCGCGCGCGGGGCGGCATCGCCACGAAAGTGGAAGCGCGTTACAAGCGGCGGGCATTGCCCTGAAAGACAGAACCCAAAGGCCCTCTCGCGCGATAGTCTTGTGTCTGGAGGAGAACCGCCTATGAGACGCTTGGCTGTAGTCCTGGTCATCCTGGCGGCGCCCGGATGTCGCATGCACGACGACGATCCGATCACCGTATGGCCCTCGGACTTCAACGCCGACGGGTTCGCGGACATCGCGGTCGGCGCGCCGCTGGACGATGCCGGCGGTGCGGATGCGGGTCGTGTTTACGTGTTCATGGGATGGATCGCGCCGGACACCGCGGCCGATTGGACGCTGACCGGGACGGAGGCCGGCGGGCGCTTCGGGGCGGCCGTCGCGCCGATCGGAGACTTGAACGGGGACGGCCGCGCGGACCTCGCCGTCGGCGCCCCGCTCGAAGACGCCGGGGGCACCGACCGCGGGCGCGTCTACATCTACTACGGCCAGCCGGGCTTCGGCGCCATCGGATTGACCCTCAGCGGGACGGAGGACGCGGGCCAGTTCGGCTTCTCCGTCGCGCGGGCCGGGGACGTCAACGGCGACGGCTTTGAAGACCTTCTCGTCGGCGCCCCCTTCGTGGACGCCGGCGGCACCGACCGCGGCCGCGCGTATCTCTTCCTCGGAGGCCTTTCCCCCAGCGCGACGCCCGCGCTGACGTTCGACGGCGGCGAGGATCTGGGGCGGTTCGGCTGGTCGGTGAGCACCGCCGGCGACCTCAACGGCGACCTCCGTTACGACTGGTTCATCGGCGCCCCGCTGGACGACGCCGACGGCAACACCACGGACGACCTGCTCGACCGTGGCCGGGCGTTTCTCTACTGGGGAAGCATCTCGCCCGACAACGGCGTGGACGTCGTCTTCAGCGGCGCGGAGGTCGGCGCGCAGATGGGATGGTCCGTGGCGGGCCTCCTGGACCTCAACGTCGACGGATTCTCCGACATCGGTATCGGCGCGCCTCTGGACGACGGCGACGGCAACGCGACGGATGACGGCGGTGACCTGGGGCGCGTCTTCATCTACTTCGGCGGCGTGGCGTTCGACACCGTGGCCGACCGCACGCTGACCGGCACCGAGGCGGGCGCGCGTTTCGGAGAGCTCGTCGCGCGCGTGGGCGACGTCAATGCCGGCGGCGCGCCGGACGTCCTGGTGGGGGCGCCGCTGGACGACGCGGACGGCAACGTCGCCGAAAACGGCCTCGACCGAGGCCGGGCCTTCCTGTATCTGGGAGGGCCGTCGATGGACACGATCTCAGACGTCACCTACAGCGGATCGGAGGACGGCGCGGAATTCGGTACGGCCGCCGATTCGCCGGGGGACGTCAACGGCGACGGCATCCGTGATGTCGTCATCGGCGCGCCCCTGGAGGATGTGGGTGGGGCCGACCGCGGGCGCGCCTTCCTGTTCCTCGGCGCGGACCCGCCCAGCAGCGTGATCAACATGACCTTAAGCGGCGCGGAGGACGGGGCGACGTTCGGCCGATCCGTCTCATAGGCGTTCGGCGACACGCTCCTCGGTGAGCAGCTCGCGCAGCGTGGCGCGTTCCAGCACCGCCTCCGCTTCCTCCACGAGCCGGTCCGCGCGTTGGAAGAGCGTGTCGCCGGCGAGGACCGGCGGGTGTTCGCCGCAGGTGCGGATCGCGTCGAGGATGCGCTTGACGGTGATGTGGTCCGTGTCCTCGCCGGGCAAGTAGGTCGATTCGCCGTCGCGCACCGGGCGCAGGAGGCGCGCGCGGATCAGGCAGTGCAGGACCTCATTGACGGCGCGCGTCGGCGCCCGCAGGCGTTTGGCGAGCTCCGGCGTGTCGCCGGATTCCCGTCCCGCGAGAAAGTCCTGGCCGATGTGGAGCATCAGGCGCAGGGCGAGCCGCTCCTTGTAGGTCTCCGACAGTTGTTCCGCTTCCATCTCGATGGGGTACGTCCGGCGGTGCTGGATGGCGAAGACGAGCTCCGCGCCGAACAGGACGATGACCCACGAGAGATAGATCCACAGCAGGAAGACGGGGATGGCCGCCAGCGAACCGTAGATCTCGTTCGTGCCCGCGACGCGCGTGTTGTAGAAAACGTAGAGGTGTTTAAGCAGCTCCCAGACGGTTCCGGCGACGAGGGCGCCGGCCAGAGCGGCCTTCCACGGGACGCGGGTGTTCGGCAGCACGAGGTACATTCCCGCGAAAACGGCCCAGGTGAGGAAGAACGGCGCCAGGAAGATGAGCGCCGTGTTGACGACCGGCGCGCGCGTGGTGATCCACTGAAAGGCGGCGTGGTTCTGGATGGCCCCCGAGGCGGTGATGGAGATCGCCAGGAGCAGCGGGGCCAGCGTCATGAACGTCCAGTACACCATGAAGCGCCGCAGGAACGAGCGCGAGCGGCGGACGCCCCACACGATGTTGAACGATTTCTCCACCGAGGAGAGCAGGGAGATCGACGTATACAGCAGCGCCGCGAAGCCGACGGCGCCGATGGCCGCCGCGTTCATGCGCTCGATCAGCTCGTTGATCGTCCGCACCGCCTCCGACGACGTGTCGGGCGTGAGGTGACGCAGCAGCAGCGCCTTTACGTGCTCGGCCGTCGATTGGAGTCCGCCGAATCCCTTGAACGCGGCGAGCATGACCGCGAAGAACGGGATGATCGACAGGACCAGCGAGTACGTCAGCGCGCCCGCGCGGACGAACATCTCGCGTCGCGCGAAGCCCCGTACGACGAGCGCGAGCGTGCGCACGGTCCAGATCGGCGCCCCTCGCCATCCGGGTGGGGGCTCCTCGGCCCAGGTCCTCGGATGAAGCTGCGCGCGAACACGGGCGACCCAACGGGGCATGCCGGATTGTAACGACGGTCGCGGGAGCCGATCTAACGTTTTTCGTCGCGCGGGCGTCAGCATCCGGGGGAAACATGAAAAGAGTCGTCTTCGCGGTGACGGCGTTCATCCCGGTAGCGTGCCTGCAGCAGACGCCCGCGGCGACGTGCGAGGAGCTGGAGACGCTCACAAAGGACTTGGTTCCTCCGCTGGCGCCGGGGCGCGACGCGTGGTATGAGCGGCTCGACGACCCTCTGACGGACCTCAACGAGGCGGCGGACGACATCGCCCGCGTCGTCGATCCGGCGAGGGGGGCCCTTTATCGCCACACGTACGACGAGATCCGGTCGGGCCGTCGCGTCGTCATCTTCGTGGCAGGAACAGGCTCGGAGGCGCGGCCCGCCGGATGGGGGCCCTCCGTGCGCGACTGGATGCGGGAGCTCGGAAAGGAGGACACCGGGTGCGCCGTCGTTCCAATCATCCAGGTCAATTATCTCCTCAACACGCCGCTTCTGAGCCTCGCCGATCAATGGCTCAACTCGGGCTTGTACTGGCTCAGTTACCTCCGCGGCCTGGATCGCGCGAAGAAGCTCGTCCTCAAGGCGGCGTCGGCCGGATCGAGCGACATATGGATCTTCGGGCACAGCAAGGGAGGCGATATCGTGGGAAACGCGGTCGGGCATCTGAGCGGCGAGCCGTCGTTGACCGCGGGATGCGCCTTCGGCGTGCCTTACGTCGATGGGGTGGTCCGCTCGTCGGTGGCGCCGTCGTGGGTGGATCCCACCCGGAGGGGCGGGTTGTTCAAGTACGACGTTCATGACGGGCGCGCCTTCCAGGGGAAACTCATCGTCTTCAATCGATACTCAGATTGGTGGTCGAACAACTTCGAGCCGTGGCGTTACCTGGACTTCGGGGGCCCGGGACACGACTACACGCGCGTGTGGGCCGACGCGCGATTCCGCCAGCGCGTGCTGGACATGATGAACGATCCGGCGCTGTCGATCGAGGATCGGCAAGCGGGAATCGAATTCGATTTCTGAGCCCCGCGCCCGGCGGATACAATCGCGCGGTGCAGAACGCTTCCCGCCGCGAGATCTTCGCCTGGGCGATGTACGACTTCGCGAACTCCGCGTTCGCGGCCACGGTTCTGGTCGTCATCTGGCCGGTCTATTTCGCCCAGACCGTGGTGCCCGGCGAGGGCGTCTCGATTCTGGGACATTCGATCGCCGGCGAGTCGGTGTGGGCGGTGACGGTGTCCGCGTCGATGATCCTGATCGGGCTCGTCTCGCCCGTCCTGGGCGCCATCTGCGACGTCTCCGCGTCCAATCGGCGCTTCCTGACGGCCTTTTGGTTCCTGGGGGGCGCGGCGACGGCGGCCCTCGGTTGGGTGGCGCCGGGGCTGTGGATCCTCGGATGCG
>JACPRB010000107.1 GCA_016190155.1 Planctomycetota bacterium | reverse complement strand
GGTTCTGGGCGCGATTGGTGAAGTGGGCGCGCGTGCGGGCGAAGGGCCGTCCGCGAACATCGTTGGTTTGCACGGAGGGCGCGTATTCTCGGGCGCGGAGCCATGGATCGAAGTCGCCTTTCGACGTCGGGGGGTGTTTGCCGGAGGGGGGGCCTGGGAGGATTGCGAGGAACAAGAACGGCACGGCTCGCCATCCGTGGTTCATCATATTAGATTACCCCATTCCATTTCCGGCGGGGCGCCCCTCGCCCGACTCGACGTCGGTGAAGAACGAAGCGCCGACGATGACGTCCGCGTTTGGTGATGTGTTGTTCGGATGCCGAGGCGGTCGCGAGGAGTTCGACGGCGGTGGGAATTCGCCGGCCTGAAGTTAGAATATGCGCCACCCTTGGTGCATAGAAGATGCAATCACATTATACATCCTAAGTACCGGTCCGCAACCGGCGCATATAGAGGAAAGCCCGCGTTCCGTGACGGCCGGCATCGCGTATACGGCACGGTTCAATCCGGGCTTGTGCGAGGAAACAGAGGGAAGCAGAGCACGCAGAGAGGAAACCGACACCAGAGGACGCAGGGGACGCTGAGAAGAGGCTCTTGTGCTCGACAAGCCTGCCGCGACTGTTACCCGCATTTGAACCATGCCGCGTATACTGAAGACATCGATGACCTCCGACGGCGGACCTTCCGAGAAGAACACCACGGTGATCTGCGGCCGTTGCGGCGTGGCGTACGTCTCGCAGGACTCCGATGGGACGCCCAACGCGCACTTTTGCGAAGTAGCGACGGCGCCCACGATCGTCGCGGCGGAAGCGCCCACCCCGGGCGCGCCCGGAGCCAGCGTCGAGCCGAGTCGCTCCTGGACCGCGCGTGAACCCGACGAGGTGCGAGCCGCGGGCGCCGACCCGCAGCATCTCATGGGGCAGTACGTGCTCGTGAAGCAGATCGGCAAAGGCGGCATGGGCACGGTCTGGAAGGCGTGGGATCGCACGCTTTCGCGCTGGGTCGCCATCAAGTTCCTCTCAGGCACGTCCGCCGACGAGATGGAGCGTTTCCGGCGCGAAGCGCAGCTGGCCGCCAAGATCCGCCACCCCAACATCGGATCTGTCTTCGAGATCGGCCAAGCTCGGGGCCAGAGCTTCATCGCGATGGAGTTCATCGACGGCGATCCTCTGGATCGCGCGAAGCGGCCGCTGCGCGAGATCCTCGAGATCTTCCGCCAGGTCGCCGCGGCGATGGACGCGGCCCATAAGGAGGGGATCGTTCATCGGGACCTCAAGCCGCAGAACATCATGGTCACCAGGAAAGGTTGGCCGTACGTCCTCGATTTCGGGTTGGCCAAGCAGGTCACCGGCGACGATCAGCTCTCGCAGACGGGCATGATCATGGGAAGCCCGGCGTACATGCCTCCCGAACAGGCGGAGGGACACGTCAGCAAGGTCGATGCGCGCAGCGACGTGTACTCGCTGGGGGCGACGCTGTACGCCGTAGTCGCGGGCCAACCTCCCTTCAAGGCGGCGACGCCGATGGGCACCGTCATGAGGGTGATCCAGGAGGAGCCGGTCCATCCGGCGCGATTGAACGCATCGTGCCCCGATGAGGTCGCCACGATCATCCTGAAGGCGATGGAGAAGGACCCGGCGCGTCGCTATCAGAGCGTGGCGGAGCTTGCGGAGGACCTCAGGCGGTTCCTGAACGACGAGCCTCTCTTGGCGCGGCCGCCGAGCGTGGTGTATCGACTGTTCAAGAACATCAAGCGGAATCGGGCGAGGTACGCCGTCGGTACGACGATCGCGCTCGCCGGCGTGATCGTCGCGCTGTCGACCAGGGGAGGAGGGCGCCGGGAGGAATTCGAACAGGCGTGGGAGCCGGTGCGCCGCGCGCTGGTGTTCGTCGATTTCAAGGCGGAGCCGATCGACGCGGACCGAGCGCGTCGGGCGTTGGAGATCCTCGAGGTATTGGGTTCGGAGGACATCCAGAGGGTGGCCGATCAGTTTCAGGAGCAGGAACGGGTCGCGCGCGGCGCGCTGGAGGGGCGGCGCAAGTCGGAGTGGCTGGAGCATCGCGGCGAGTTCGAGCGGATCGCCGCCTGGGCGCGCGCCGCTCGGGAGGCGCTGGCGCTCGGACCGGATTCTGTCCGAGAGAAGACGCTCGCCGGGCTGGCGTCGCTGGAGCGCGACGCTGCGGAGCGGGCCGCGTACCGGGGGCAGTTCACGTTGTTGATTCATGTGGCGCCGTTCGCGAGGGTGAGGTCGCTGAGGTCCGGTTCGGACGAGATCGTCGGAGAGAGGGAGGTCTTCACTCCCGCGGCCCTCGGCGAGCTGGACGTGCGCGATTACGAATTGGTCCTGGAGCATCCGGAGCTCGGGTCGCAGACGGTGAGGATCCCCGCCGGTGATTTGGAGAACGGCGCGGAGGTCGTGGTCAGCGGGGACATGGGGCGGCCGGGCGCCGTCACGCTCAAGCGCGACCGGCGGTGAGCGGCCGGTCCTTCACCGCAGCCGGCGGAAGACTTCTTCGATCTTCGGGCCGAAGCGTTGGACGTCGGAATCGAGTGGGCCGCCGCAGTCCCTGAGCGCGGCGGCGTAATCGGTCAGCTTCTTCGCCGTCTCGGGGACGTCCTGTCCTTGAAGGAGATGGCGCTGGGCCGCGGCGACGATGAGAGCCGCGAGCAAGCGGCGCCGGCAATACCGCGTGAGTTTCTTCACCTCGCGAAGCGCGTTCAGTTTGTCCTCGATCTGCCGGAGCGCCTTGCGCGGAGAAGCGCCGTATGGGCCCGCGGGATCGTCGCTATCGAGGAGTTCGGCTGCGGTCGCGTCGACTGCGGGATCCTCCAAGGGAAACTCCTTCACGATTTCGCGCAGGGCCGCTTGAATTTCGGTCCAGAACGCGTGGCGTTCCCTCCAAGTCTTTCCGTGGTCAGGCATTCGCGCGAGGGCGTCGTCGAGACCCTTGCGCGACCATGCGAGCAATCGCTCGGCCTCCGCGCGCAGTTTCTCGAGTTCCTGCGGAAGCGCCTGGTCGGCCTGTCGGGCGATTGTTCGCAGGCGCTGTTCGATCGGTTCCTTCAGGAGACTTGCGACGATCTGGATCAGGGATGTGTCCTCGCGATCGATCAGCGCCAGGCACGCGAGCCAAGCGGGCGTCAGGAGCTCGATGGTTCTCTCCGGAGGCACCGGACCAAGCTCGCGGAGCTTGATCATCGATGTCTGCAACGTGCGGCAGCACTCGAGCGCCGGGTCCGTCATGACGAGTTCGTCGCCGGAAGGGAGGTCGGTGGGCGGACCCAGCAGGGATGTCTCCCGCTCGAAATCGCGAACGACGTTCGCCACGAACGCGTCGCACGCCTCCAGCGTCTGCCGTTCGTAACCGGCGCGCTTCTCGGGAGGGAGGAAGCCTCCTTCCTTGCGCACATGATCGAGTGCCGACTTGAATCTGCGCTTCTCCTTGAGTTCGAACCAGACGTTCTTGAAGCGACCTTCACGAGTGTTGAGATCCGCGTCAAGCTCGTTCCGCAGCTGGGCGCGGAGGGTCGTCACGGATTCGCGATAGACGCTTGTAGGGAAATCGGTCTGGAAATCATCGCAGGCCTTGAGCTTCTCTTGGGGATCCTGGATCGCGAGGATCTGACGGTATCTCTGCTCCTCCGCGATGCGTCTGTCGATCCGTTCAAGTCCGTTCCTGGCCTCCGGATCTCCGGGCTTGAGCACGAGCGCCTCCTCGAAGAACCTCCGCGCTTCGGGGTGACGTCTCTGGGACTCGGCCTGCAAGGCGGCCTTCATCTTCGCGTCGTAGGCGTGTTGCACGTCGTCGGCGGCGGAGTGTGTTCGAATGAGATCCTCGACTTCGGCGGCGAGTTCCTTGCTGCGCGGGACGAAGCGCGAGGCGGACTCCTCAAGGTCCTTTCGGGCGGCCTCGAGCGAAGCGAGCGCCACGTCCTTGTTCCCGTCCGCGAGCTGCTTCTTGGCGAGCTCCAGGAGCGCCTGGCCTCGGGCGCGCAGCGGGAAGAACTCGACGGGATTGGACCAGGTGCTGTCCTGGTTCTGAATGCGCAGGAGGCAGTCGCGCTTTTCTTTCTCGATCTTCGGGTTCTCGAGGATGGATTCCGCTTTCTCGCGAGCGAGCGCGAACTTCCCTTCCTTCAGCGCGGCTTCGGCGTCTCGATAGTCGCTCAGCGCCGCGCGATAAGGCGCGGCGGCCGACTTGCCGACGCTGACGGTGATCGGGTCGTCGGCCAGCAGCGTTGCGAGGAGGAGGATCGTGTGCACAGTCTAATACTACCCTGCTCGTAACCGTTCTCCCGTTCAACCGTTCGCTCGTTCTTACGTTCGTTCGTCCGGTCCACCCTGAAACGATCGCCGGCAGCCGCGCGCAGGGGGCTGTGCAGGATCGGTGGGTGGTCGGCGGGAAACGGATGAGCACGGGGACAGGAAGCCTGGGACGTTTGAACGGAAGAATGGGGGAACGGTTACCCCGGTTCAGAACTCGTGCACGTACCCGAACGCGACGTTATAGGAGTCCGCGCCGAAGTCCGCGCCGATGTCGACGCCGTACGTCTTTCCCTCCGCCGTCTGCCAGCGGGCGCCCAGGCCTGCCGTGAAGACGTTGAACTCGCCCGAATCGGTGTCGATCAGGAGGTTGGCGAAGCCCGCGGCGGGAAGGACGTCCGCGTCTTTCCAGGGCGCCTGCAGGCGGCGGTATCCGAGGCGAGGCAGCAGCCACAGCCGCTCGTCCACGCGCACTCGGCACTCCGTCCCGAGCGAGAGATTGACGCTGCTGCGGAAATCGTCGTGGCCGGGATTGTTGGAACCCGGAATCGCATCTTTCCAATCGATCATCTGCGCGTCGAGCGTCAGCCGGAGGGGTTGGCCCGGCAGGAGATAGAAGGTGAAGCCGGCGTTGATCATCTGCGGCCAATCCCAGACGGGGAAGAGCTGCTCGACGACCTGGAAGTCGAAGTCGAGTTCCGACTGGAACGCCGCGCCGAAATTCACCTTGAAGGACTCCGTGTCGTCGTACAGCGTCGCGAGGAATCCGGCTCCGAACCCGGTCTTGGCGGCGGTGTCTTTGGTGCTGATCCCGCCGGCCGGCGGCGAAGTCTCCTCCCACTTGGTGTATCCGAGATCGAGACCGACGCCCAGGGCGACCTGCGGAAGAAAGCCCGATTGGCCCAGTTCCCGCAGGCGAAAGGCCCGCGCATAGGCGGCTCGGAAGCGGGAGAATTGTTGCTCTTCCAACGCCTCAGCGTCTCCGGCGGATCCGGTGAAGTCGTACGTGAACTTCATGTGGAACGGTCGCGCGTACGCGATTCCGACGGCGTGCGGATGCTCGTCCGATCCGAGCTGAAAGACGACGCCCACGAAGGACGGCAGCAGCGGCGGATCGATGTAACCAACCTCCGCGGTGCCCGGCTCCGCGGCCACCGTGAAGATCGCGTTGCCGGGCTCGTACTGGGTGTACGACTGGTATTGGATCGAGAGTTGCGCGGGCTGAGTCGCGATGCCGGCGGGATTGAGCCAAACCGACGTCGGGTCGTCCTCGAACGCGGTGTAGCTGCCTCCCATTCCTTTCGTGCGCGCGCCGACCTGGAAGTCCTGGCCCCACGCGGCGCTGCTCGCGATCAGCGCGAGCGCGATGACGGCTCCCGGGGTTCTCACGGCAAACGATGGTAGAGGTTCAGGGAGGGGCGCGTCCAGCGATTTGACCGGAGCGACGGGCTTCCCGCTCGGCTCACCAACATTCTTGAAATGACTTATAATTCCCTGCGGTGAGATCCCTGCCACGAGTCGCTCTCCTCGTCATCGCCGGGTCGGCGGTCGCCCTTTGGCTGGTCAAAGAACGAGCCGAGACCTCGATTCCTCTCGACATCGAGCGGGCGATCCGGTCTTTGCGGCTGGAGCCGCACGCCGACGCGCGCGAGGTTCAGGCGTCCGCCGAGGGGTTTCGCTATGCCGCCGGCGGCTTCGAGATCCGTTTCGATCGAGGCGAGCCGGCCGTTCTGGCGCAACCGAACCAAGGCCCCGCGATGAGAATGCGGGCCGTGGGCCGGTTCGAGCCGGCCAGCGCCCGCGACGGCGCCGTGTGCTACGCGTCGGCCGATGCGCAGTCCGCGCTCCTCTATCGCCCCGCTCGATTCGGCGTCAAAGAGGATCTGATCCTGCTGAATCGAAAGAGCTTCGGTGCCGGGCTGTTTCAGTGGATGCTCGAGTTGCCGTCGCAGCTCGATGCGCGCATGGCTGAAGACGGAGGGATCGAGTTCCACGATCGGTGCCGGAAGCCGGGGGTGACGCTGCGCGCCGCGCGCATTCCTCCGCCGGTCGCCCGCGATGCCGCGGGAGGCGCTCTTCCGGCCCGGTTCGAATGGACGCGTCCATACTTGAATGTGCGGGTGGGGCTTCCCGACGCCGCCGTCTTCCCGGTCACGGTCGATCCCACGTTGGTGCTGCCCTCCGACAGCGACTTTCCGATCGACGGCAACGATGAGGGATTGATTCGGTACGAGACGAACGAGATCCATCGCGACGGTGTTCGGGGGTGGCAGATCCCGTCATGGTTGCCCGCCGGCTCCTTCGCGACCGGCCGCAGCGGACACGGGTGCGCGGTCTACAACGGTTTCCTCACCGTCGTCGGCGGCGACTTCCTGTCGGACGTCCAGAAGGCGCCGATCAATCCCGACGGCAGCGTGGGCGCGTTCACGGCGACGACCGCAGTGCCGGGCGAGCCGCGATCCGGGGCGGGCGTCGTCGCGCACAACGGCTTTCTCTACGTGATCGGCGGCGAGAATGCGTCCGGTGTCGTGCTGGCGGACGTGCGTTACGCGAGGCTGAACGACGACGGCACGATCTCGCCCGGTGCGTGGCAGATGGGCGCGCCGCTGCCGGGCGGCGGTCGAAGTCAATTCGTATGCGCGGCGGTCGACAACCACGTGTACGTCGTCTCGGGGATCGGTCTTGGAGGAGCGACGACGGATGTGCTGAAGTCGACGATCCGCCCCGACGGCTCACTGGGCGGTTGGTCGTTGATGTCTTCGACGACGGCTTTTCGGCGGAACGCCGGGGGCTTCGTGCACGACGGGCACATCTACGCCATGGGAGGGAACAACGGCTCCTTCGAGCTGGACAGCGTCGAGTACGCGCGGATCAAGCCGGACGGCGCGCTTTCAGCGTGGATGGCGACCCGGGCGCTTCCCAGGGCACGCGAAGGCGCGCGCGCGGCGTGCGTGAACGGGTACGCCTTTGTGGTGGGAGGAAAACAGACGCCGACGAGCGTGATCGCCGCGCCCGTGTTGGCCGGCGGCGGCTTGGGGCCGTGGATCGGAACCGCGAGCCTGTCCGAGGGACGCGCCTCCGCGGCCGCGGTGGGCTACAACGGGCGCGTCTTCGTCGTCGGGGGCAGCGGATCGAACAGCGTCGTCAGCGGTTTGCCGGAAGGCGGTCATGTCGGCGGTTGGAGCACGCTGTCGTCCCTGCCGACCGGACGCGCGCTGCACGGCGCGGCCACGTACGGCGGCGTCGTCACCGTGACCGGGGGAACCGACTTGAGCATCGCGGGCCTGACCAGCGTGCAGTATTCGGCGATCGGCGCGGACGGCGCGCTCGGGGCTTGGTCGGACACGACGCCTTTGCCCGGCGCCCGCTATTACCATGCGACGGTCGCCTACGACAGTTTCCTCTACGCGGTGGGTGGAGAGACCGGGGTCGGAGCGGCGCAGACGTTTTACAAGACGGTGTATGTCGCGTCGATGAGCGCGACGGGGTCGCTGGGGGCGTGGAGCTCAGCGGAAGACCTGCCGCTGAATCGTTCGCGGATGGGAGTGCACGTCTATAACGGACGCATGTACGCCGTCGGTGGCGTGGTGAACGTGGGGCTTCTGACGCAGATCACGAACACCGTGGTCGCCGCGAACGTGGATCCTTCAGGCGGAGGAGTGACGGGGTGGGCGGCGGCGACGAGCCTGCCGGAAGCGCGATCGCGTCATGCCTCGGTCCTCTACGCGGGCCGCCTCTACGTGATCGGCGGCGAAGGCGTGGCGGGCTCGTTGAACGACGTTCGGTTCGCGCAGATCAAGGCGGACGGCTCGCTCTCCGCATGGTCCGCCCCGATGCCGCTTCCGCAATCCGTGGTGGACGGCAGCGCGATCGCGATGCACGGTACTCTCTATGTCTACAGCGGGAGCGCGATGCTTTCCGCGCCCATCAATCAGGACGGCACGCTGGGGGCGTTCACGTCGACAGCACCTCCGCCGACCTCCAGGAGCGGGGCCCGTATGGTCGCCCATAGCGGCGTCGTCTATGTGACCGGAGGCACTTCCGGAGGCGCGGTCGAGAGCGACATGAGCGTGGTGGAGGGCGGCGGCGTCACCACGCATGGGACGGTGAGCGGGTGGACGACGACGACGCAGATGCCGGCGACGCTCGCATCGCACGCGGCCGCCGCGTACGACGGGTATGTCTATGTGACGGGCGGGTTCAGCGGCGGATTCCTGAACGATGTGCGATATGCGCCGGTCAATCCTGATGGGACGATCGGTGCGTGGACGGCGACGAATTCCTTCGCCGGACCGCGAGCCGGTCACGCCTGCGTCGCGCATCGAGGATACTTGTATGTGATCGGCGGACGCGACGGAGGCGGCGATCTGACGGATGTGCAGAAGGCGCCGATCCAGCCCGACGGAAGCGTCGGGACGTGGGAGGTGCTCAGTTCGCTGATCATCGAGAGGCACGACCACGCCGTCGCGGTGTACGGCGAGTTCTTGTATGCGATCGGGGGCACCACGGCGCTCGACGAGGTCGAGTTCGCGTCGATCAACCCGGACGGCACGCTGGGCGCATGGAGCGGCACGACGGCGCTGCCGACCGGTCGGTGGGATCACGCGTCGGTGGCCTACAACGGGTATCTCTACGCCCTCGGGGGGTCCGACGGCGCCGATCGCTTGAGGGAGGCGCAGGTCGCTCCGATCAACGTGGACGGTACATTGGGGCCTTGGCAGCCGACGACGGGGCTTCCGCTCGCGCGGGAGGCGCACGCGGCGGTGGTCGAAAACGGCTACGTTTATGTGCTCGGCGGGTCGCGGGCGGCCGGCGACACCTCGAATGCGGTGTTGTCGGCGCCGATCCATGGCGACGGCTCGCTCGGGGAGTGGACGTTCACGCAGCCCCTGGCGCAGAAGCGCAGCGCCCACGCCGCCGTCGTTCATGCCGGCTGCGCGTACGTCCTCGGCGGGAAGACGGGACTGGTGCCCGCCACCGACACGGTTCAGTTCGCGCGCCTGCGGACGCCGAACGCGCGCGGCGTGTACTCGCGCCGGATCGATCTGGGAGCGACGCTCAACGTCGTAAGTCTCCTCACGATGGGTGGGGGATCGAACGGGCAAGCGCGAGTGGCGGTCAGGCTCGCGCCGGAGGGTTCCGATTGGGGCGACGCCTCGGTCATTGATCCGCTTCCGTGGGGGACGCCGGTAACGCTGAGCGGGGTGGGTCGGTATCTGCACCTGCGGTACACGCTCGACGACACGAGCGCGGTCGTGGTGAACGCGGATGCGCCGGCGCATCTCGCCGTCGGCGGCATCACGATCGAATCCGATTCGGCTCCGGGCGTGCCGGCGAGCGCGGAGCAGTTCCAGAGCGACGGCCTGACGGCCATTCCGGTCGGAGGCGGCGCGAGCACCGCGACGGTGGTGTTCAAGGCGACGCTGTCGGATGCCGATCCGGGCGACGTGATTCGACTGCATGTGGAAGTCCAGCCGGTGGGCGTTCCCTTCACCGACAGCCCGACCGCGAGCAGCGGGTTCGTGCCGAGCGGGACGCTCGCGAGCGTGCCGGTGGGCGGGCTGACGCCGGGGTGGGAGTACCATTGGCAATGCTGGGCCGAGGACAGCGCCGGCGTGGTGAGCACGTTCTTCGATTACGGCGGAAACTCCGTCGATTTCTTCATCGACCGTCCTCCCGATGTGCCGGGCGCCATGGGGCAGTTCGAGTCGGACGGCGTCACGCCGATTCCGGACGGGGGCACGAGCGGTTCGTCCACCGTCGTCTTCGAGGCGGTCCTCGCGGATCCTGATTCGGGCAGCCAAGTGAAGCTCCAGCTCGAGCTGAAGCCGCAAGGGGTTCCATTTACCGACACGGCGTCCTTCGAATCGGCGCTCGGGGCGCCGGGCACGTCGGTCGGTATTACCGTGTCAGGATTGGCGCTGGGCGGCTATCACTGGCAGATGTGCTGCGTGGACGATCTGGGGCTGGCGTCCGCGTGGACGCCGTTCAGCGGAGCGGATCCCAACTTCATCGTGGGCAGCGCCAACGGGGCCCCCGGAGCGCCGGGGGTGCCGGCGCAACTGCAGTCGGACGGCGCGACGCTCATTCCGCTCGGCGGGCAAGCGGCGACCTCGGTGGTGATCGTGCGCGGCGATGCAACCGATCCCGACGGTGGCGACGTCGTGAAGTTGCAGGTCGAGCTGCGTCCGACCGACACGGGCTTCAGCAGTCCGGCGAGCCCGATCATCGACGGCGTAGCTTTTTTCGAGAGTTCCCTCGGCGCGCAGGGGACGCATTTCGTGAGCCTGGCGATTCCGGGGGACGGGTCCTACCACTGGCAGGCGCGCGCGGTGGACGGCGCGGGCGCGGCGTCCGCGTGGACTCCCTACGGGAACAACGGCGACACGCCGCCGGCCGGGATCGATTTCGTCCTTGACCTCATCAATGATCCTCCGGCGATCGACGGCAGCACCGTCGGGCAATTCCTCCCGGACGGCGTCACGCCGATCGCCGTCGGCGGCGGCGCCGCCAACGG
>JACPRB010000113.1 GCA_016190155.1 Planctomycetota bacterium | reverse complement strand
TCGAACCGAGCGACCTGTCCGCCTGGAGCCGCTTCGACCCGCCGCTGGTCAAGATGGCCCACGCCTGGCGCCAAGCCGGCGACCCCGCCCGGGGCTTCGCCTTCATGGAACGCTGCAAGGGCTTGAACGGCGACGAAATCCGCGACGCGCGAGCCATCCTCGACGCCAAGGCCGCGCTGAAGGATCTCCTCGCCCGCTTCCCGCATGTGCGTTCCCGCGAGCACTGGGAGAAGATCCACATGCTTCTCCGCAACGAAGGTCGCTGGCTGGAGGCCGCGGCTTGGTGCGCACTCCCCATGAGCACGACCGACGAAGCATCGGAGGCGCGCCTGAGCGTCGCCTACGGGTTGCTCGACGACGCCGCGCAACCCACCGCGCTCGCCCCCGAACTCCTCGAGGCCGCCACGGAAGGCGAACGTGCGCGGATGAAGGAAGTGGAACGTGAGCTCGCGGAATGGCAACGCCAAGACCTGCCGGAACGCGAGCGCATCGCCGCGCGGACGATCGCCGCCGCTCTCCGAACGTCGGAGACGCGGTCGGACACGCCCAACGACGACGCCGTCCTGGATCTGCTGCAGCGCCTGGCCGCGCGCGGCGACCGCGAGCCCGCCTTCGAACTCCTGGATAGCCTGAGCGGGAAGTCCACGCTCGCCGAGCATCGCTTCCTCAATATGCTCCACATGCTCGCGGGCGACGACAAGCCTCTCCTGTACCGCCATGCCATCCTTCATGTGAATCACTCACACGACCTTCACGCCACGGGCCTGACCTCGGAGGAAGCCCTCCGCTTCGCCTGCGGCCGCGCGGACGCCGGCACGGCGATCGTACAGGACTTCCTCGTCATCGCCTTGTGCGCTCGCGGCGCGCTCGCCGAACGCGACGATCTTGCGCCCTATCTCGAACGCGGTGTACAGACCTTCCCCGACCATGCGAACCTCTGGGAGGCGCTCGGGGACGACCACTACGCCTCCGGCCGGTTCGCCAAAACCCTGGAGGCGTACCATCGATCGGGGCAATGTACGGAAACGGCCTCATGGGGCGTTCTGCTCACGGCTGTCGGCGACAAGTTTCATCCGGAAGCGCCGATCGCGACGAAGATCGCGTGTGCGGCCCTGGAATGCGGCGACACCGCCGGCGGCGTCGCCGCGCTGGACGCATGCTGGGCGCACGTCCGTGGCTTCTACGGCACGGAGTGGGGTGGCGCGTACGCGCGTCTCGGCCAACTCGACAAGGCGCGCTCCCTCCTGGCGCCCAGCCTGACCGCCGTCGCCCACGACCAGATCGCTTCCAACAGTCCCTACCTGCACGCCGAACTGGAGGCATGCGTACGGCTGGCCGAGGCGCTCGCCGGCAGCGGCGAACGCGTGCCGGCCTTTCTCGTGGCCGAGGTGACCGCCGGCGCCTGCAAGAAGCTCGTCCCTCGCGACGACCTTCATCGTCGCGCGAAGCAACTTCTGGAGCGTCTGACCGTCCCCGCGGAGGACGTCATCGACTGGCTCTGCGCCCGCGGCGCGCCCCTCACGGACGAGCACTCGCGCACCGTCGTGGCCCTCGTGGCGCGCCTCTCGTCGGACGACCCCGCCGAGCGCGACAACGCGTCGTCCGCGCTGCGCAGGCTCACTCCTTCGGTGGCCCCCGCGCTCAAGAAGCACGCGGCCGGCGCACCGCCCGAAGTCCGGGGCCGCCTCACCGATATCCTCCTGGACTGGGCCCGCGAGGCCGTCATCGCGAATCCGTAAGACCATGACTTCTCAGCATGTCGTGCTGAAATTTCATGGTCCTCTTCCACCATGATCGAACGAATACGGCACCGGCGCGACATCCAGCGGCGGCTCTCCGATCTTGGCCGATAGGGCATCGGCCGCTACCGCGACGGAGCGAAACGACTGAT
Organism: Planctomycetota bacterium; assembly: GCA_016190155.1. Lineage (GTDB taxonomy): Bacteria > Planctomycetota > MHYJ01 > MHYJ01 > JACPRB01 > JACPRB01. The sequence goes on along the minus strand of JACPRB010000113.1, from coordinate 15,944 downwards.
CGAACGCAGCCGGCCTTGCGACAGGATGAAAACCCCGTCCTTCCACCGACGCATCGCGAGGACGGGGTCGGGCTCCGACCCAAAACTCAGCGGTTGATCCAGCAAGCGTGCACCGTCCCTCCCCGAGAACGCACGCAACCAGTCGACATCTCCCGCGCGATCCACCAGGAGAAGATCGGCGCAGCCATCCCGGTCCATATCCACCGTCTCCGCAAACGCCAGCCACTGCCCTCTCGCAACCCATCGACGCTCGACGAATCCATCACGAAGCCGGACGCAGCGTATCTCTCGCCCGACAACCACCAGGACCTCCGCCGCGCCGTCGAGATCCAGATCCACATCGGCCCGGAACGGCACTCCGACGATCGACGTGCGGCCCAGGGGAGTTCCCGTCTTCCCGCACACGAGCTCGCAGCGCCGTTCGACGCTCGCAACGACCACGAGATCGCGGACACCGTCCTCGTTCGCGTCGAGCGAGAGCAACACATCGCGAACGAAAAAGCCCTGCGGCCGCCGCCACTGCATGCGCCCGAGCGCCGGCGAGAAGACGCCGATCTCGTCGTCCGAATCCAGAGTGACGAAGGCGTCGTCCAGGCGAAGCGCCCGCTTCCAGCGTCTGGAATGTCGAAGCAGCGTACGCTCGTCGCCTGGCGTCGCGACGAAGACGAGTTCGCCCTTCCGAAGCAGGAGGGCGACCTCCAGCGGCGCGTCGCTCGCGATATCCGCGTCCATAAGATCCCCCGGGTCCACCGCCCGCGACGATTCACCAAGAACGCGGCCGGAAGGATCGACAACCCGCACTCCCGCAAATCCCGGCAGGATCAGACACGGCGGCTCCGACGTGGACAGATACGCGGCCGCCCCGCGGTTGACGTCCCCGATCCCGAGCGAGCGATCGAACTCGTTGCGACCCCGAATGACCACCACGCCCAGTCGCGTGCAGACGACGACGTCCGGAACTCCGTCGCGATCGAGGTCGACGACAACGGGGGCGGCCTCCACCGCGGACGGCAACTGCGCCTCCAAGAGCAGGCGGCCGTCGAGCCCCGACACCGCTTGAAGCGCCAACCCCTCCGTGCCGAAAACGAAGTCCGCCGCGTCATCGGCGTCCAGATCTGCGACAGCCACATCCCCTTTGAAGGGCGTCGCGGGAACGTGGCTCAGCAGCGTGCGGTCCTCGTCCGCCGAGACCACGCGCCACTCGCGCTCCATCCGAAACGCAAGCCGATTCTCGGAAAGCCATTCAACCTGAGCAACCTTTGACCCGATCGTTCGCTCCACGCGCCCGTCACGGGTGAGCACGTGCGCCGTGCCGCTTTCGTCGATCGCGGCTACGCGCCCGCCGAGAACGGCCACCCGCCGCGCCTCCAACCTCGGCGCCACCCATAGCTCGCGTCCGTCCTTTCCGGAAAGTGCGATGAGGCCCGAGGCCGTCGCGACCAGCGCATCCTCCCAGCCATCGCCGTCGGCGTCGCCCAGCGACGCGAGCGAGCCCGGATACACGTTTCGCTGCCACCGCCCCGCCCCGTCCCGCACCGTCACACACGCCACGGAGCCATGCGTCCCTACCACCAGCACCCCTTCCGGAGCACGCAACGCCAGAAGCAGCGGTCGCGCCTCCATCGCCTTGCGCCACAGGATCCGCCCATCCTGTCCCGCGAAGACCACCAGCCATCCGTACGCCGCCAGCGCGACATCCGGCGTCGCGTCCTCGTCGGCTTGGACGATCGCGACCAACGGTCCTTCCGCGAAGGCGCTATCGGAGAGCCTCTCGCTCCGCCACAGGACGCCGCCGCGCGTCCCGTCGATCGCCGTCACGCTCCCATCGGCCCCCGTGACGATGATGTCGACAACACCGTCTCCGTTGACATCCGCCGCTCGTGGAGCCGAGTATTTCTGCGCCGGCAGACCGCACCGCCACAGCACCATCGGCTGCAGGTACGTGGCAAGCCGCGTCGGCCTGCCACGTTCCACCTCGAACGCCAACGTCTCAGGATAATGGTTCTCAAGCGACAGCCGCACGGAGTGTCGTCCGGGTGTGACGTCGATGCCGCCGGCCACAGGGAGGGAGAAGACGCGTCCGTCATCCAGCGTCGCCTCCACGCCCTTCTGATGCACGTCGATGGCGAGTTGCCCGGCGTCCGACCGAAGCCGGATCATGAGGGGCAGGATCCCGCCGCCGCCTTCGACGTCGAGCGTCTGCTCCTCCGGCGCAAACCCGGCCTTGCGAACGGCCACCGCGTAGGCGCCGCGTTGGAGCTCCTGCACCAGCGGCGCCGTTCCTCGCGCCGCGACGCCGCCCTTCGCATCGCGAATCTCCACCTCGGCGGCCACGGGCTCGCTTTCGACGCGCACCGCCTGGAAGAGCGGATACAGCGCGAACTTCTGCCGGTACTCCGCCCCCGCATCGAGGCGGATCTCCTGACGCGTATCATCGTGACGAGCGAGACGCAGGAGGAGCTCATGACGGCCCGGCCGCGCGGACCAGCCTTCGAGCGGCGTCGTGCCGGCACGGATGCCGTCGACCCACACCTCCGCGCCGACGGGCATGCTCTCGATCGCAAGGCGGCCCGGCCGCATGGCGAGCGCCGTCCAGCCCGCGAGGATGATCCCCAGGGCCGCGACCGAAACAACCGTCAGCGCCTTGTGCCGCGACGCCCACTTCCACGCGAGAGAAACCAGCGTGTCGCGCCACGCGGTGCCGCGACGCCCCTCCAGGTACGCGGCAACGTCGTCCGCAATCCCCTTCGCGTCTCGATATCGTCCCTCGCGATCCCGAGCCGCCGCCTTGCGGATGATCGCGGCGACCTCACGCGGGATGGACGCGCCGGGAGCGCGCAGCCTGGCTTCGCAGATGTTCCGAAGAATCTCGGAGGAGTTCTCCCCTTCGACGGGCTCCCGCAACGAGCAGAGCTCCAGCAGCAGGAGCCCCAGCGAGAAGACATCGCTCCTCGGGTCCGCGTCGTGGCTGCGTCCTTCGGCCTGCTCCGGCGACATGTACATCGGCGTACCCAGGACGGTTCCCGTGGCGGTCCGCGAGCAGGGCGGCTCGCCGGCCGCCGGCCCCGCGCCCCGTTCCTCCGTGCGACCCGCGACCTTGGCGATGCCCCAGTCCATCACGAGTACTTCACCGAAGCTGCCGAGCATGATGTTGTCGGGCTTCAGATCGCGATGGACGACACCCTTAGCGTGCGCATACCCGACGCTCTCGCACACCTGCTGGAAGATGCGCAGGCGCCGTCCCAGCGGGAATGCGCGCTCCGTCTCGGGGTCGCGAGCCGTCAGCCGATCGAGGATCGCGCGAAGCGTCTCGCCGTACACGAGGGGCATCGTGAAGTACAGGTTTCCCTCGCGATCCAGGCCGATGTCGTACGCCGTGAGGATGCCGGGGTGCTGCAGCTGCGCCGCGACCTGCGCCTCCTCCGCGAACCTCGCCACAAAAGCGCTATCTCCGTCGCGCGCCCGAAGGAGCATCTTCATCGCGACGTAACGCTTCAGGCTGCGGTCGTAGACCTTGAGGATGCGCCCGACGCCGCCGCGCGCCAGCTCCGCGACGACGGTGTAGCGTTCCTCGCTCGAGACCGCGGGTGGCGCGTCGCCGCGCAGCACCACCTCCGGATCGACGCCCAGTTGCGTCTGCAGCGGCTCCGCGAACTTGTACTGGTCTGTGTCGGAGGGCTCCACGAGCGGGAGTATAAGGCGGCGCCGGGCGCCGTTCTACTGCAAAGATGCGTGCCTACCGCTGCTCCCTCTCCATCTCCTCCAACTCGTGCGCTCCCGCCGCCCTCCGCTGGATCGCATGCGAGAGCCACTCCTTCCACCCGGGCCCCTGACCCATCTTCTGGAGCACCTCGGCGCGCATCCGCCGGAACGTCTCGCCCGTCACCTCCCCGTTGCGCAAAGCGCTGTTGAGCGCGTCCAGCGAGTCGTCGCCCCACTTGGCCGTCCCGACGTTGGGAACCAGCGAGAGGCTCGATTTCAGATCCGCCGTCTTCATCACCCGATAGGCGTTCCCCGGCCCCTTCTCCAACGCCTCGAGATAATGCCCCATGTCGTCCACGATCGACGCAGGGGTCACCTTCGCCCCGCCCTTGCTCAACGCCTCGAGCATCGCTTCCGCCTGCTTGGGCGTGATCTCCCCCTTGCCGACCTTCTGGAAGATCTCCATCCCCTTCTGCAGCCGCGGCGGGATCAGCACCGTCTTCAGCCGGTCGTCGACTCCGTACTGCTTGAAGCGGCTCATCATGAGGTCGTCCCACTGCTTCGACGCCTGTCGCATCCCCTCGGCCGTATCCTTCGCCGCCCGAGACGCATCGCCTCCCTTGGCCGCCTTCCCGGCGCTCTCGAACCACTCGTGCGACTTGTGCGTCACCGTGTCGCGCACGTCCTCGATCCGCGTCAACGTCGGCGTCTTGCCCTTGTCCAAGAAGTCGTCGAGCGACACCTCGCCGGGATTGTAGGCCTCCGCATGCCCCTTGCTCGTGACCGTCTGGTCCATGTCCTTGGCATGCCTCGACACCTCGTCCGTGTCCACCTTGCCGCCCTTCATCGGCAGATCCCCCTTCGTGTGCTTCCAGAAATTCTCCTCGTACACTCCCTTCGAAATCTTGTCGTCGACGTCGAGCTTCACGACTTTGCCGTCCGGCGTCTTGCCGACGATCTGATACGTGACGTCCCGGTCGCGCCCCGGCTTGGGAACCTCCACCTGGCCCGGCCGCTTGTTGGTGATCGTCATCCGCTGCACCTCGATCGAGTCGGGATCGAGCCCGTTCTTCTTGGCGAAGTCGCGGACCCGGTCGTCCGCCTTGAGCGTCTTGCGGACGTCGCCGTCGACGGCGTCGTAGAGCTTGTCCACCTCGCCCTTGGTCTTCTTCCACATCTGCTCCAGGCCCTCTTTGCCCTCCTTGGCCAGCCCGGGCGGCAGGTTCTTGCCCGTCAGCAGGATCGCCTGCGCCGTCTTGTCGCTCTGCCAGGCCTGCAGCGCCTTCTTGATCTGCTCGGGATCGCCGCCCTCCAGCGCCTCCTTGAGCTCCTTCACCACCTTCTGCCCCGCCTCGGTGTCCCGCGCCGCGCGCGCCAGATCCTCGACACCGTCGGCACTGTTGGCGAACTTCTTCAGCGCCTGCTCGGCCGCCTCGTCCATGTCCTGTTTCAGGATATGACGCTCCTTCGTCAGCACCTTGCCGATCGCCTCCAATCCCTCGTCGAGCTTGTCCACGTTCATGCCCAGCGCGTTGCAGAGGGCCTTCTTCCCCGACGACGTCATGTTCGACGTCATCTCGGCGAGGCCCTCGAATACCTCGCGCGCCCCCTTGTTCTCCATCAACTTCCCCAGCGCCGCGGGTCCGAGCAGGCCGGCCCCCGTCAGCACGTAGCTCAACGCCGTCATCTTCTCGCCCGCCAGCGTCTCGCCCCGATACAGCGCGACGATGTCCATCGCGTCGCCGACGAACGGCAAGGCGTTGAGCACGTCGTCGGTGATCTTCTGGTTCGCGTTGACTTCGGTGACGACGGCGTCGGCCGAATCCTGAAGCGCCTTGTCGAACTGCCCCAGCGCCTCGCCGCGCGCCTTGAGCCCCTCCGCGATGAGCCGCGGATCGCCCGACGCCAGGAGCCGCAACCACCACGCCTGCGACTTCTCGAGCATGCTCTGGCGCCAGCGCTCCAGCTCCGCGGGATCGTACGACTTCGGCCGGTCCAGGCCGAGCGACTCGAAGAAGCCCGGCAGCTCGTGCGGCCCCTGCAGCCCCTTGCACCGCCGCTCCATCGCCGCCTGGAATTGCTCCAGCGCCTTGGTGCTGAATCCACGCATCTGGAGATCGGTCAGCAGGCGCGTGATCATTCGCCGGTATTCCTCCGTTCCCGGCTTGGGCAGGTTCTTCCGCTTGAGCCAATCGGGCAGCTGGAACTTCACCTTGATGTTCGGGCGATTCGTACAGTACCAGTCCGACTGCTTGCGCTGAACGCCCACGAAGCCGCCTGCGGGCCGGACCGCGTTCGGAGGCGTATCCGGCGGCGGAGGACGCGAAGCGACGGCGCGCTCCAGCGCGGGCTCAACCGCTTTCGGCCCACCGGGCGCGAAGAAGTCCACCGGCCCGACGCCGTCGACGTCGACCACGCCCTCACGGGACTCGGCGGGCGGATCGACGAAAGGCGGATCCTCCGGCTTGCGCTGGCGGCGGTTGTCCACCTCGCGCGACGACTCGCTCCGCACGCCCTTCTTGTTGGCCGCCATCGTGTCGATCTTCCCCTTGCCGAAGGGAACCGGCACCTTGGTCTCGGCCACGCCGTTCTTCACCTTCGCCTGGCGCCATGGGCCCCCGTTCACGCGCGCGCCCGCCACGGCCGTGTCCTCCGGCACCTTGAACGTGACCGGCGTCTCCGCCTCGTCGAGCGACTGTCCGGGCGGCGGATCGACGATATCGATCGGGGGAACCTCGAACACCACCGAGAACCGCACCGTCTCGACCGCCGGGTTGCCGCTCGAATCCGTCGCGCGCACGGCTACGACGTGAGTTCCAGGCTGCACGAGCGTGAACGCCGCGCCATCTTTCATCGGCCGCCACAGCCCCTGATCAATCGAGTACTCCATTCGCGCGATTCCGGCATCGTCGGCCGCCTCAGCGACGATCTTCACCTTCGGATCGTCGAACGTGGCGTCTGCGCGCGGTTCCACGATCTTGACCGTGGGCTTCGCGTCGTCGCCAGGCACCGTCACCGGTATCATGGCGACGTTGTTGTCCCGATTCACATCCGGAGTCTCCCCGTCGGGATCGAGGACGACCTTGAGCGTGTGCGCGCCCGGGCCCGCCGTCCACGAAAGCTGAACCGTGACGCCGCCGGTGAGCGGCACATCCGTCGCGTACGCGCGCGTCAGCTCCGCCTCGCCGATCATGAGCGCCACACCCACGCTGCGCGTACGAGCGGCTCCGACGTTGCGGATGACGGCGGCCACCGTGACCGGAGCGCCCTTCTTGAGCCCCTGCGGCGCATCAAGCGTCAACTCCGAAGAGGAAACGGAGTAGTCGCACCCTTCCAGCGACAGCCCCTCCTGCTTGCGCGCCGCCTTGCGCGCCTCGTCCTCGCCGCCGGCGACGACCCACACCCGCGTTCCGGTCAGCCGCAGCTTGATCCGGAAATCGCTGCTGATCACGTAGTGGCCGCCCCGCAAGTGCTTGGACTGAATCTCGATCTCGTTCCCTTCGGGCATGCCGCTCTCGCCGAAGAGGAGCACGTCGGGCGGGATCCGGAACGTATAGTTGCCCTCGGGGATCGAATCGCGCAGGCGACCCACCACGCGGCCGTTCATCACCACGTCGGCGTCGTGCTTCTCATAGGCCGACCGGGCCCACGGCAGCGCGAAGCCCATCTCCAGCCACGCCTCGACGAGGTTCGTCTCCTCCCAGCCGTCCTTCCCCTTGAACGCCGAATAATCGAATTGGCCGTCACGCCCAATGTCGGCATGCGTGAAATCGATCTCGCCGTCGCCGTCGGAGTCGTCCCCCACCCAGAGGATGCGATCGACCGCGTCCCACACGCTCCAGCGGTCGCTCTTGCCGTCGTTGTCGGTGTCCTGCGGATCCTCCTTCTTCGACCAATCCACGACCGCCGGATTGAGGTGGGCGCCGGCCATGGCCCGCGCGGTCAAGATGTCCGCCTCCTCCGAAGGCGCGGCCTCCGGGTCGTAGCCCGGCACCAGCTGCACGCCGATCACTTTCTTGCCCTCGCCGACGGCGATCTTCACCTCGGTCGAGACGATCTTGTCGACGGCCCGCGCTTCGATCTTCGCCTCGACGCCGCTGAACCCCTCGAAGAGGCGCGGGATGGCGTTGATCTCCAGGATGCCGCCGGCTGGAAACGTCCCGTGACGGATCGAGGGCGACAGCGAGAGATCCGCATTCAGGCTGACGAGATCGAGATCGGTCAGCGTGTCGCCCTTGTTCGTCAGACGCAGCACGCGCCCGAGGCCCGACGGAGCCGGGCCCACTTCCTGCCACTCGAGCTTCACGTCGGGCAGCTTCACGTTGAGCTCGACATCGGCCTGGTCGGAATAGCCGGACTCGGAGGCGATGCGGATCGGGAACTTGTGCGCGGCCGTCTTGACGTCCTGCGCGCTGATCCCGAGCATGAACTCCCGCTCCTCGCCGGGCTGCAGCGTGAAGGGGGCGCCTTCCGATCCTTCTCCGACGAAGCCGACGAGCAACGCGGGGTCGGGGCTCTTGCCGCACTCCAGGCGCACGACCATCGGCTTGTCCGCGTGATTGCGCACGGAGATGCCGGCACGTTGGTCGTAGTCGCGCGCGATGTTGGCCCCATACCGCGACTTGCCGAACGCGAGTCCTTTGACGCGCGTGACGGTGCGCAGCGGGCCGGCCTCGCCCGCGCCGATGGGTTGGAACTCGTACGCGCGGCCAGGCTCCAGGCCGCTCAGCGCGACGAGCCGCTCGCGTCCGCTCTCGCCGACCGCCTCCTTCCAGTCGGCCTCGCCCTTCACCCGATAGCGCGCACGCGCCGGTCCGAAGACGCCGCTCGACCACGACACGCGCACGTCGTTCCCCGTCTGTACGGCCCCGTCTTCGGGCTGGAGGTCGAAATACTCGGAGACGCGAACCTCGCGCCGCAACACAGCACGCTCGCCGCGCGCGTCGCTGACGGTGACCGTAAGCGTGTGCCGGCCGCCCGAGAGCGACTTCCACGGCACGTCGAGCTCGAAGGGCGCGGAGTAAGCGGTCGCCGTCGGCCGGTCGTCCACGCTGAGCGACACGCCGGCGATCTTCGCGCCCGTGTAGCTGACGGCGCGGACGCGGCACGGTTCGTCGCGCTCCAGAACTTGTCCTTCCGCGGGATGGTCCATCACCACGAAGATGCCCTTTCGCTCGTGGGGACCGACGGCCTCGACCCACGTCCGCGCGATGCCGCGGGCACCGTTGTCGCCTTCCAGAAACGCGGTCACCGCGTACGTCCCCTCGGCCGCATAGCGCCAGCGGACCCCTTCCGCGGGGACGTTCAAGTCCGTTCGCCCGTCGCCGTCGGCATCCAGGCTGACCTTCGCAGCGCGAGACGTGCCGGGACTCTCCTTGCGCGCGAAGGAGACCCACGTCGGATCCAGCGGATCGATCGTCGCCTCGATCTTCTCCGCGACGATCGGGCGGTCCTGGGTGTCGACGAGGACGTAGCCCGGCTCCAGCGAACGGTTGTTGTTCCCCCATTCGGAGATCTCGAGGCGATAGCGCGTCGGCCCCTTGGCCTCGAAGTCGAGCTTCGGCGATTGCTCCGCATAGTGGCCAGAATCGTGCAGCTTCTGCCCGGAACGGTCGTCGAAGAGCACGATGTACGTCTCCAGCCGCGTCCTGAGCTTCACGCTGAATCTCCCGGCGTCGGGGATGTCGAAGACGAAGCGGTCCCGCTCCCCCACGTGGTCGATCGCGAACGGCTGCGCCTCGCCGGGCTTGAGGAGCCTGATGGGATCGTCGGCCAGCGGCACGCGTTCGGCGGCTTCGGCCCGGAGGAGTCGCGGCGTAAAGCGGTACGACTGGAGGCTGCACGCGTTGTTGCCCCACTCGGTGATCTCGATGAAGTACTCTCCGGGCGCGACTTCGGGCTCCAGACGAAGCGCCTGATTGGCGTAGGCGGCGCCTTCGGCCACCACCGCGTTCTTGTGGTTGCGCAGGCGCGCGAAGATCTCCGTCGGCGCGACTCCCTCGAGAACGAGGAAGCCCGGATGATCGACCGCGAGCTTGTACCAGTCCTGATCGCCCCAGGGGAAGATGCTCCCGCGGATGGGTTCGAGAAGCTCGACGGGCAGCGCGGCCGCGGGAACTTCATTACGCCCCATCGCCTCGAGCTCGTCGCACGGCTTGAAGGAAGTGCGGATGAGATAAGGGCACGGGCTCCAGTGGTTGTTGCCCCATTCTCCCACCTCGAGGAACACGAGCGTCGGCCCATTCGCGAACCAGGGGTATTGGCCGGCCTGCTCGGAGTAGATCGCTCCCTCGGCGAGCAGGTTGCCCTTGGCGTCGCGCAGGCGGCTGTACAGCTCCGTCGAGGCCGTCTGGGCGATGACGAGCACGCCAGGACCTGGAATCGGGATGGCGAAGCGATCGATGTCCCCGATGGGGTTGATGGTCGACCCGACGAGCGTCCCGGCTTCGAGGGTACGCGCGGCGGGCGGATCGTCGATGCCGTCGTCCGCGCTTGTCTCCAACCGTAGCGAGTAGGGTTCGGGCGACTCGGCGTTGTTCCCCCACTCGCTCATCTGCGCGACGTAGGAGCCTGCGGCGAGCTGGACGACGAGGTCGATGGGTTGGCCCGAGTAGGCTCCCGCGGTCCCGACGCCTGCTCCCGCTTCGTTGAGGATGTTGAGGCACCGCTCCAGGCCGTTCGGCGCCACGGTCAGCCGCACCCAGGCCGCGCGTTTGAGCTCGAAGCGATAGTAATCGAGATCGCCGACGGGCTCGATGCATCCGCGCACCTCTTCCCCGCTTTGCAGCAGACGCGCGGCGCCCGGCGTGTCGTTGGGCTCCATCGGATCCGGGGCCGATTCGACGTCCGCGCGCAGCGTCATGGGCGTTTTGCTCGCGTTGTTGTTGCCCCATTCGTGGACGGACACGAAGTAGTCGCCGGCGGGCAGCGGGACGGCGTTGACCACGTTCTCCTGGTTCGCGTAGGCCCCCGATTCGCGAATGACGCGACCCTCGCGGTCATACAGTCGCAGCAACGTTTCGATGGGATTCCCGGGACCCACGACGACGCGAAGGCGCGCGGGGAACCGCAGGCGGAACGAGAAGAAGTCGGCGTCGTCGTTGCTGCTGATCGCGAGCTCCACGGGCGTTCCCGTGCGGATGGCCTGCGCCGCGCCGACGGCATTGTTGGGCTCCTGCTCCGCGATCGTCACGGCGGGGTTGAGGACCACGGTCACCGTGCTTGCGGGGTCCAGGGCGGCCATCGCGATGGCGGCTTCGTATCCGGCCGCCTCGACGCGCAGAGTCGCATGGCGCCGGGCGATGGTAAGCGCGCCCTCTTTGTCCATCCAGTTCAGCCGCCCGACCTGCAGGGCGCGCAGGTGCGCCGTTCCCGCCGAGTCGGACCGCCCTTCGGCGATCTTGCCCTTGGGCCATGCCTCGGCCAAGGTGACGGACGCATCCGGGATCGGCCGACCGGAAACGGAATCGCGCACCTCGACGCGCAGGTCGGCGGGACGCGACTCGCGGGAGAGCTTGAAGCTCAGCTCGGGCATGTCGGGCTTGACGTCGACATCGAACGTCTTGGTGGCGCAGCCCGCGGTGGAGACTTCGGCGCGATATCGTCCCGCGGGGATCGGCCGCAGGGCGAACTTGCCGTCCCAGTGCGACGAGAAGTCGATTCTCCCCTGGCAGGACGCGGCCACGGCGGCCGGCGTCAGGACGATGCGGGCGCCGGCGAGCGCGAACCCTTCTTCGCTCATGACTTGACCGCGCACGGGCACGGCGGTGACGGGGGCAAGGACGATGTCGATGGGGCTTCGCTTGCCCGACGGCAGATCGACTTGTCTATCGACCTTGTCGAACGCCATCTCATCGATGACGAGTCGGTAGGTGCCGGCGGGAATGCCGTCGAGAACGAGCGTCCCATCCGCGGACGTGGCCGCGCTGCGCGCGCCGATTCGGATGACGCAATCGGGGACCGGCTTGCCGTCGGGCGATGTGATTCTGACGACGGTCGCGTCAGGCGGTAGTCGCCGGGCGGCGTCGTCTTGCGCCGCGGGAAGGCCCGCGATGAGCGCGAGCGAACCGGCGGTCAGAAACAGACGGCGAAGAGAGATTCTCGGTTTCATGCGGTCTCCTGGGATGGGTATCGATGATGGTACCTCGGCCGGATTTCGTTGGGGCTGGATTTCCGCACGTCGATCACGTTTTCGGCGGGCGTTCAGGGGACGCGCTTCTCGGAAAAAGAAACCACGGATGGCACGAATTCTCGGCGTTGCTCCGCAACGAGGGCGATCCGCGCCGCCGCGACGGCGCCTCGCTATGGCGCGGAGATCCCAGCGTCGTGGCGCTCTCCGTCGAGCCCGAGCACAAGTGGAATCGAGAGCGCGATCCCACGCGCCTCGCGACGTCATGGCGGTCGCATCAGTGCGCCAGTTGCCCTACCGCGACGAGCACTCTCAAGACGGCCGACGGATGTAGGCGTAGAATCCGGCCACGCCCAGCAGCAGAAGGGTAAGGGGGATCATGAACGGTTTCGACTCGCTCGCTGAAGATCCACTGGTCGCTTGCTCTCGGATTCCGGCGCGGATACCATCCGGCCTGTCGTGGAACCATGCACGTAACCGTTCATCCGTTCATCCGTTCGTCCGTTCCGGGCTTCTGGTCCGTGCTGGCATCCGTTCTCCGCCGGCCGCTCACGACCTTTCGCCAAGGCCTTCGAGCGCAGGAACGGGTAAACTCAAGAACCGGTGACCGGAAGAACGAATGAACGGCTGAACGGTTACCCCTGCACATGCGTCATGGCGTGTTCTGGGTCGCGCTCCAGGTCGCGGGGTGTGCGGTGAGCGCCCCCGAAACGGGATTCGAGTTGATGCTGCCCGACGCGCTCTCGGGCGAGCGCGCGGCCTACGAGAGCGAGATCCGCGCGGCGCTCGACCATGTGACGGCGTGGTACGCGCGACACGGCCTCGCCTCGCCGAAGTCGGACGTCATCGACACGGCCATCGTGTTCGCGGAAGAGTCCGAGGCGAGGCGCGCGATCGCCGGACGGTTCGGAGTGAAGGACGACGCGATTCCCGTGGGGTTCAGCGGCACCGTCGACGGCAAGACCCTCTTCGTGGTGCGCCGGGAGCTCTATGCGAGGACGTACGCGCGCCTTTACCCCGAGCATCCCTGGCGCGCCGACGACTATCGCGCGTTGATCGCGCACGAGCTCGCGCATCGACTCCACGCCTCCAAGGCCACGACGATCTTCGGTTCGGAAGACGGCATGGGACCGCGTTGGTTCTTCGAGGGGTTGGCGATCACGTGCGCCTCTCAATTCGAGCCCTCTTCAACGCTTTCCTGGCCGCAGATCCAGGAGCTCATCGTCAGGGACGCGAAGGGACCCTTGAACTACCCGCTGTACGGGCAGATGGTCCGTTCGCTCGCGGCGAGTTTCCCGATCCGATGGCTCGTCGAGTATGCGGGGCGTCCCGATTTCGTGGACCTGCTCCAGCGCGAGTATCTCCCGAGTGAATTCGTCCTCGAGCATCCGGCCGACCGGCCGTCGCGCGGCAGCATCCTGCTCGTGCATGGCAGCGCGCCCTTTGATCTCGACGGCCGGATCCCGATCCCGGGTCTCGATTCGCCCTATGCGCGAACAAGGTTCACGCGGGATCTCGGCCAGGCGCTCCGCGCGGCCGGGTGGAGCGTCCTTCGCTACTCCAAACCCGGCGTTCAGGCGGATCGGATCGATGCGGAAGCGTATGCGACGACCGATCTCGAGCTTCTGGGACGACAGCTTCGCAATCTCTGGCGCTTCCTCCCGGCGGACCGACCTCGGGTCGTCTTCGCCTGGAGCGAAGGCACATTGCACGTCCGCGCGCTGCCGATGGATGAGATCGACGCGGTGATCCTGCTCGGCGGCATCTCGAGCACGATCGCGGACGTCATCCAGGCGCAGGGGGGACCCTCGCCCGAGGCGCTCCGGAAGGAGCTGGTCGGGAAGAGCCGGCGCGACATGCTCGGCGTCGATCGCCCCGTCGGTCGCCTGCTCGACGAGCTGGACCTCGAGGAGAACTGGACTTCCTTCCAGGGCCTCGAGCGCCTGCGGATGCTGGTTCTGCACGGCACGGAGGATCGCGAGGTGCCGCTCGCGCAAGTCGCGCTCTGGAAGAAGCGACTGCCGCCGGCCGACATCGTCGAGGGACCCGGGCTCGACCACCGCTTCATGCCGCGCGATGTCTACGACATCGCTCCGCTGGCGCGCGAAGTTGCGGCCTGGCTGGACCGACACTACCCGGCCTGCTGAGTGTCACGTCCTTCGTAAACACCCGTGAACCAGGAGTGGTTCGACTCGGCTTCTCCTCGAGTCGCCGAGCCGAGTTGAAGTACGCCCGCCTTGACGATTCTGGAACCGCCGTCCGAGATTCGATCCGGAAACCCGGACCACCTCGCGGCGGGGACGTGGCGATCCTTCGGGAGCAGCGTTCGGAAGTCGGCACGAAGCTCGCTCACCTCCGATGGCACCCAGTCCGTGGTTTTACTGGAACTTCCCTCCGACCAGTCGCTCCAAGTCGGCGGCGGCTTGGATCAGGTCGCGGAGCGCCGTGAGGCAGCCCGCCCTCGTGTCGGAGAGAGTCCTCTGCGCGTCGAGCACATCGAGGTAGGAGAACTTGTTGTTCTTGTACCCATCGTTGGTCTGGTCAAGCGACTTCTGCGCGGCCGGGAGGATCTCGTTCTCGTAGCGCCTTACCGCTTCTTGCGCGCTCGTGTAGTCCTTGAAGACTTGGGTCAGTTCGCCCAGGATCTCATTGCGGGCGGCGGTGATGCGGAGTTCCGCTGGGCCGCTTGCGCCTTGCCGATCCTGGCCAAGTCGCGCTCGTAAATGTCGGCGAAGACCCAGAGTTTCTCCACGTCCGCGATCGTGAAGAGGCTCGATTCTGTGTCGACATGCTCTCCCTTGACGACGTGCGTCTCGATGATCACGCACCGGAGGGTCGATCGGAGAGTCATGCAGCCGGACGGGACCTTTTCCGAAGGCAGTTGGTCGATCTCCTCCTTGCTGACCCCAAGAACCTCCAGCTGATTCAGGGCCGTTTGGAGGTCGATCTTGGCCTGAGCAAGCTCGGTCTCGCTCTCGATGAACTCGCGTCCGCTCGATACCTTGCGTTCGTACAGCTCCCTCTCGCGATCAAACGTCTTCTGGCGGAGATCCACGACCTGCAGCGCCTTGCGATATTCCATCTGGGCCTTGCTGAAATCGATGCTGTGCACGATGGCGAGCGCATCGCCTTCCTCGACGCGGGTCCCGAGGAAGCCCTTTGGGGTTACCTCCAGGACGATGCCGGGAAGGCGCGACCCGAGGTGCGCGACGCGGTCGGCATTGACCTCGATCGTCCCCGTCGTGTGGACCAGTTCGGGAAGGGTCCGGCGTTCGCACGGGACCACTTCGATCCCAGCGGCAGCGCGGCGCTGGTCGTTGAGTTTGATCCGCCCCTCTTCGCCGTGCTCGGCATGCTTGGGGTCTTGCTCCTGCGCACCGCCGGCTCCGCCAAGCTACGCGCCGACACCGAGAGCGGAGATGACCATGGCGGTGACGAAATAGAGCTTCATACCATCCTCCGATGACTGGGGTGCAGGCTCGCCCGTCGGTGGGAAGAGCGTCTCTGGAGAGTGACGAGCTACGCCCTCGGAGGATGGAAGTGAACGTGGCTATCGGGATGGACCCGTGGGCACGAGCCTGTAAGCGCGTGCCGGATGGAAACCTCGCTGTCTTCGGCGGTCAGGCTCTCAGTCGCCATGAATGTCGAGCTGTGCTGACAGCAGCAATGGCTCTGATGCTGACAGCGGCCATCGTTGGAATGATGGTGGTCGTCGGAGTCGCCGTGCTGATGTTCCTGACCCTGAAAGTCCGCGTGCGTGTGTCCCGTGCTCGACTCGGAATGCACGTCTATCACGGTATCGATCTCGGTCAAGGCGGGTTTCAATCCGAGTAGTACGACGACGAACAGGACGACGCTCTTGGCCCCCTGCATTCAAGCCTCCGAATACCATACCCCGAAGGGCCGGCGCAAGCACTTTCATGCGCCGCCGATCCCGCGTCGCAGCGGCCAGGGTCCGGGCCTACTTCACCCGGCGACGCCGCGCCCATCACGAAGGACCGCTTCGACCGTGTACAGCGCGTCCTCGGCCACGAGAAGTGCCCCAAGAGCTTGAAGTTCGCCTTCCGGGGACTTCCGACCTGCGGGACCTGTGGCGAGTTCATCGCGGCCGAGC
>JACPRB010000104.1 GCA_016190155.1 Planctomycetota bacterium | reverse complement strand
GGGACGGCGACGGCGGCGGATTACACGTCGGCGTCCGGGACGCTCAACTGGGCGGACGGGGACACGGCGGACAAGACGTTCACGGTGACGATCACGAGCGAGACGACGGTGGAGTCGGACGAGACGGTGAACGTGACGCTGTCGAACGCGGTAGGCGCGGTGATGGGAGCGCAATCGACGGCGGTGCTGACGATCGTCAACGACGACGTGAGTCTGCAGTTCAGCGCGGCGACGGCCAACGTGAACGAGGATGCGGGGACGGTCACGCTGACGGTGACGCGGTTGGGATCGAGCGTGGGGGCCGTCGGGGTGAACTACGCGACGGGAGGAGGAACGGCGACGGCCGGGACGGACTACACGGCGGCGTCTGGAACGCTGTCGTGGGCGGCCGGGGACGCGGCGGACAAGACGTTCACGGTGACGATCACGAACGACGTGTTGCTGGATCCCGGGGAGACGTTCGACGCGACGTTGTCGGCGCCGACGGGCGGGGCGACGATAGGGACGACTGGAACGGCGACGGTGACGATCATTGACGACGACGCGCCGGGGACGCTGCAGTTCAGCGCGGCGACGTACAGCGTCAATGAGGGCGGCGGCTCGGTGACGATCACGGCCACGCGTACGGGCGGAAGCGGCGGCGTGGTGACCGTGGATTACGCGACGAGCGACGGAACGGCCACGGCCGGCGCCGACTACACGACGGCGTCCGGGACGTTGACGTGGGTGGCCGGTGACGCCGCGGCGAAGACGTTCTCCGTTCCGATCACGAACGATGCCTCGGCGGAGGGCAGCGAGACGGTCAATCTGACCGTGTCGAACCCCGGGGGCGGCGCCGGCTTGGGCGCGCAGAGCACGGCGGTGTTGACCATCGTGGATAACCCGGGGACGCTGCAGTTCGACTCCGCGAGCTATGCCTTTACCGAGAATTGGGGTACTGTCACCGTTACGGTCACGCGTACCGGAGGAAACGGCGGTGCCGTCAGCGTGAATTACGCGACCAGCAACGGTACCGCGACGGCCGGGAGCGATTATACGGCGGCTTCCGGTACGCTGAGCTGGGCGGACGGAGACGTGACATCACAGACGTTTAACGTACCGCTCACCGATGACGGCGCGGTGGAGAGCGACGAGACCGTGAACATGACCTTGAGCTCGCCGACGGGCGGAGCCGCGCTGGGGGCATGGAGCGACATCGACCTGATCATCGTCGAGGACGATGTCTCTCTGCAATTCAGCTCCGCGACCTACAGCGGGGCGGAGGACGGCGGCGCCGTCACGATTACGGTGACGCGCCTGGGCAATAGCTTTGGCGCCGTGGACGTGAACTACGCCACGAGCGATGGTACGGCCTTGGCGGGATCCGACTACACGGCGACCTCGGGGACGCTGTCGTGGGCGTCGGGAGATTCCGCACCCAAGACGTTCAATGTCCCTATCCTGGACGACGGCTCCGTCGAGTCGAACGAGACGGTGAACCTGGCGCTGTCCGGGCCGACGGGCGGGGCGGTCCTCGGGTCGCCCAACACGGCGGTGCTGACGATCGTCGAGAACGACCTGCCGGGCAGCCTGCAGTTCACGAATTCTACGTACAGCACCAATGAAGGCAGCGGCTCGGTCACGATCACGGTCACGCGCGCCGGAGGCAACGCCGGCGCGGTGAATGTGGACTACGCGACGAGCAACGGGACGGCAACGGCCGGGTCGGACTACACGGCCGCCTCGGGGACGCTTTCCTGGGCGAGCGGCGATTCGGCGTCCAAGACTTTCAACATCACCATCACGGATGACGTCGCCGTGGAAGGCAACGAGACGGTGAACCTGACCCTGTCGAACGCTACGGGCGGGGCCAGTCTGGGCAGTCCGAACACCTCGGTGCTCACGATTCTCGAAAACGACGGGCCGACGGTAACGAGCACCAATCCAAGCGACGGGAACACCGACGTGAGCATCGCGACGCATATGGAGATCACGTTCTCCACCACGATGAACACGGCTTCGGTCGAGAGCGCCATCAGCGTCGCTCCGGTGCTGCTTAATCCGTTGCAGTTCTTCTGGAACGGCTCCGACACGCAGGTTACGGTCGTCTTCGACACCACCGCTCCGGTCGGCGTCGAAGCGGACGATCTGCTGGCGCAGAACACGACCTACACCGTTACGGTCGGCGTGGGGGCTCAGAGCTCGACGGGAGTCCCGATGGCGGTGCCGTATGTGTCGGATTTCACGACCGATGTGGACGTGACGGTTCCGCAGCTCGTGTCCATCGTGACGAACGGCGGGCAGGATCCGCGGACCACGGTGCTGACCGGCAGCGTAACGACGATTACGCTGACGTTCAACGAGTCGATGAACACGACCCAGGGCGGGGCGGAAATCCAGAGCACCAATGAGTGGCGTGAGGATCAGGTCGGCGGCGGGGCCGGTACCGGCATGACGCTCACATGGACGAGCGCCACGACGCTGCAGATCGCGCTCAGCCCGGCCTTGGCCTCGGACACGCTCTATGACTTGTCCGTGTGGAGTCTGTCGGACGACGCTCCCTACTACAACAACATCGAGGACGATCTTACGTTCATGCTGGTGACGGCCAGTACGCCGCCTGACGCGGTAGCGCCTACGATTACCGGCGCCGGTCCGTACAACGGTCAGGTCGGCGTGCCGCGCGACAGCGGCGCTTTCCTTTCGTTCTCAGAGCCCATGGCGCCGGATGTGCTTGATTATGTCGGCATCACTCCGGTGGGTATTGACGTGGACATGGAGTACGGCACGGAGCCTGCGGGGATCATGGTCATGCCTCGGCAGGCATGGCCCGCGAATACGACGATCAGCATCACGATCACCGGAGGTCCGAGCGGCGCCAAGGACAATTCCGGGAATGCGCTCGCGACGACGACGGTTTCGTTCACGACGGTCGCCTCCACCGTCGGCGCGATCCAGTACGACGAGGACTACTCCAACTTCAAGAACGGCATGACGGGCGTGGATGCGTGGAATCTTAGCGGATTCCTCCTCTTCAAAGAGACCGCCACCGGCAATCGCGCTTGGCTCAACGGCACCACGTTGGCGCCGCAAGACATAACCCTGGTAGAGACGGCGACGGGGATCCCCGTCAAGGGCTATGAGCTGGAGTACAGAGAAGAAGGGCTCCGGCTCGAACCGCGCTGGGGCATCTTCAACGGTTTGAAGGACAGCACGTCGTACACGTTGAACTTGAACTCGAGCCTGCAGGGTTCCATGGGCAACTCGTTTACGCCGACGTCGCTGACGTTCACGACGATTGCATCGGGCGGAAACGCGCGCCCGAAGACGTGGGGTCCGCCCGAGATGGAGATCATGACCACGGCTTTGGGGCAGACGCTGGAGCTCTGGGAAAGTGTCGATAATTCGGGTCCCGGGGACACGATCACGGTGATGGTGCAGGACTCGGCGCCCAACACGTTCAGCTATTCCGATTCATCGGCGCCGGGAAGCACGTGGTTTGACTTCAATTATTCTACGCCCGGCAACGACGAAGCCGGGATCACCACGACCGGCACTCACGTGTTCACGTGGACGTTCAGCGACAACCCTGGAGGCTACAGTTACACCGTCAAATCGAAAGGATACGTTTTTGCTTCCTTGCCCACGGTTTCCGTCACAGGAACCGCCGCTACTCCCACCGTCAACTGGGGGTCCGTGCCTGCCGAGGCAAACGCCCTCTGGCTGCGAATCGAGGACGACCTCACGGGGGAGGCGGCCTACGAGGCCGTGGTGAACCTCTCGGCCAGTTCCTTCACGGTCCCGAGCGACAGCCCGTTGCCGTCGGGCGACTACAGCGTTTATGTCGCGGCGCTGAGGTTCTCGGACGGCGCCCTGCGAGCGGAGATGCCGGGAATGGGCATCGGCACCGCGGCGCACACGGTTCCGTAAGGAGCGGTTCGCTTGAAGTTTCGCGCGCATATCATCGTCGCGATGTTGGGAGCGGTCATCGCCGGCGCCGCGTGGATGCGGGGCGGGCGAGCGGCCGCTCCGATGCGGCAGGAGAGATCGGTTTCGAGCGAGCGACCGGTGATTGAGGAAGCGGCCCTCCGCCCGCAAGAAGGCCCGGAGCCAAACCATTGGGTTGAGGTCATCGCGACCTTGGCGGCGGAAGAGGACATCAACCGATCATTGGAGAAGGCGGCGGCGTTTCAGGATTCCCTGGACGACGCCGGAGAGGCCGCCCTGATCGAATGGGCCCGGACGCGCCAGGATTGGAAGGCGCAGCGGCTCGTGGTCGCGGTGCTGTCGTGCCGCGATTCGGTGCGGAGCTTCGACGCGCTGGTTGGGTTGTCGGCGTCGAGCCGGGACGGCCGCGTGCGATTGGCCGCGCTGCTGGCCCTTGCGGAGCGTCGAGGCCGGGCGCCGAACGACATCGCCGCGGCGGCCGATACGGCCATCGCGCGGCGATCTATGGAGGATTCGGACCCTGGGATTCGGGACGCGGCGCGGAAGCTTATGCCGGGGTTCGTGCCGGACCATCCGACGCCGCCTCGCTCCAAGAGACACGGCTTCTCACCGTCGCGGGGGCTGAAGAAATAGTTCGCCCTCACGGGGCCGGCGCGGTCCGCAGGTGCTTGAGCTCCAGCTTCGCCTGAATCACGCTGATGATGGGACGTCGGGGAACGGCGGCTCCGACCAGCGAGGCCTGAAGCCGGCCGTTGATGTAGACGAGAAGATGGTCTTCCCCTGGAATCAGGGCCAGCGTCCGCCAGGGTTCCTCCGACCCGGCCGGCGGCAGCGGCATGGGTTTCGCCAATTCGAGGGACTCTTGCCGGATGACCAGATCAGACGCATTTTCCAGCGCGATCCTGAACGCGCCCGCTCCGGCGAGCTGATAGTCGATGAGGATTCCTTCCTTCGCCCCAGGCACGTCTTCCTTGCGCGTCAGGGTGCGCATGGCCTTGGGATCTTGAAGAATGACGAAAGGCGATCCGTCGGGTTCGCAGCCCGTGGTCCAGTAGAGGGCCCGTTCATCGGAGGTGGCTTCATCCGGCTGCAGTTCCCACTCGAGGATGGCGTCCATTCCCGCCAGCAGGTCCCGGTCGGTCCGGCGCAGGAACGCTTCGTAGAGCCGCTGCGCCGCCACGGAGCGGACGCGCGTCCTGGGATATCGTGCCAGGAGTCGGCCCCACTGCTGCTGCGCCAGGAGATCGAGCGCTTCGATTTCCGCCCGGATGTCGCGGAAGTGGGGCTCGAGAAAGTCGAATCGGCGAAGCGCGGCCTCCTCCGTATCCGCCAGCGAGCGGAGCGCCTCCCGCATGGCCTCGATCCGTTCGTCTTGCGCCAGTGCTCCGGCGTCTTCCATGGCCACCGTCAGAGCCACGGGGATCCGCGCGGCGCGCGCGTCGTCGCCGCGCAACGCGCTTGCGTAGGCCCCCGCGGCTTCGCCGGACAGGCATCGTTCGGATTCGAGCAGCTCTCGCGCGGCGCGAACGAAGGGTTCGGTGAATGCGGTTCCGCGCGAATCCGCTTCCAGGCGGTCCAGAGCGGCGAACACGGTTTCGAGGGAACGTTCTCGCAAGGCGGGGTATTGGTCGGTGAAGATCCTGCAAAGATCGTCGATGAGCGCGAGTTCGTCGGGGGATATCGGCCGGCGTTCCTGGAGCGGCGCGGCCACGGGAGTGGGGCGGCTCGCGAAAGCGTGGATGCGGCCGACGATGAGGACGAGCCCCACGGCGCCGACCGCGGCCGCCAGCCATGAAAGCGGCGAGGGAGGCGTGCTCCTCGGTTCAAGGTGTTTCGGCCGCCGGCGCGCCAGGATCGACTCGAGATCATCGATGAGATCGGCGTACGTCGCGTAACGATCTGCGGGGGACTTCTCGATGCAGCGCAGGACGATCGCCTCCATGCCGGGCGAGACGCGGGGGTTGAACAAGCGGGGCGGCTCGGGCGGCATGTCGAGATGCTTGTAGAGCGTGTCGAGGGGGCTCAGGCCGGAGAACGGCGTGCGCTCCGTCAGCATTTCGTAGAGCACGATGCCGAGGGAGTAGAGGTCGCTGCGGTGATCGGTTTCGCGACCGAGCGCTTGTTCGGGAGACACGTAGGCGGGCGTTCCGACGACGGCGTGCGCTTGGGTCAGCCGGCCCGGCGGGGCGTCGCGCCGGCGGGCGATGCCGAAGTCGCCGAGCTTCGTAGTCCCGTCCTTGAGGAGGAAGATGTTCGCGGATTTCACGTCGCGATGGACGATTCCCTGACGGCGGGCGGCGTCGAGCGCCCGGGCGACGTCGCGGGCGATGCGGGCGGCCTCGAGTTCCTCGAACATGCCGTCGCGACCGAGGCGCTGTTCGATCGTGACGCCGTCGATGAGTTCCATGGCGTACCAGTATCGGCCGTCGTTGCGGCCGGCCTGGAAGACGGTGACGATGTGTGGGTCGCGCACGCGCGCCAGCTCGCGCGCCTCGGATCGGAATTTCTCGAGGAAGGCCTGTTCGATCTGCGGGTCGCGGGCGTCGGAGGTGTCGAGGACCTTGACGGCCACGGGGCGATCCAGCGAGATCTGTCGTCCGCGGTAGACGGCGCCCATGCCGCCGCGTCCGAGGATCGACGCGAAGTTGATCTCGAAGTCTCCCCACACCGTGCGTTCGGTCATCGCGGATTCCCACCGTAGTGTGCGCGCGGCGAGAAATTCGCCGGCGAAACGGTGGATTCTATAGAGGATGGGCGCCGGTTCAACGAGTATTGCAGTGCGGCGCGGGCGAAGGCGCTCTTGACGGGGCGGTTCGTCGCTCTTAACCTGGGCCTTCGTGTCCTGGAAGACGTGGCATTACGAGCGTGATGTTGAGGGG